>NZ_JBEZHK010000014.1:128631-179858 GCF_040650555.1 Streptomyces sp. NPDC048664
CGAGGACGCCCCCGCCTCGCCGTCGACAACCTCGGCAACACCAGACTCACCGCCTCCGTCGGCGGCAACGACAACGGCGACCACCTCAGTTACGACATCCACCCCAGCAACATCCAGATCGAACCCGGACGCGCCGCCTTCCTCAAGACCACCCTCAAACCACGCAAGATCATCTGGTTCGGACCCAAAGAACAACGCCCCTACACCCTCACCGTCCAACGCTCCGGCACCACCCCCCTCCCCGTCGAAGGCACCTACATCCAGCGGGGCTTCCTCCCCCGCTGGCTCGCCACCTTCCTCGGCATGCTCCTCGCCCTCGCCATCACCTTCGTCATGATCTGGATCTCCTACAAACCCCAGGTCAAAAGCCTCGCCACCGAAAAACTCCAGGACGCCGGCGTCAGCACCCTCGCCCCCAGCCCCTCCGCCACCCCGGCCCTGGCTCCCGCACCCTCCCCCGCCGCCCCGACGTCGGAGGCGCCGAAGTCCGGCTCGGGGAACGGCGACGGGGGCGGAGGCGGCGGGGGCGGCCCGGCGCCCAGCAAGAAGGCCGGCCCGCCGCCCGTCGTCCCGGCGAGCAACGTGCTGCTGCGGAACACGACGACCAAGAAGTGCGTCGACATCCCGGGCTACGACCAGGGGAAGATCAACGGCGGGGTCGGCCAGTTCACCTGCGACCAGACCACGGCGGACAACCAGCTCTGGAACCTGGAGGTGCGGTACCCGAAGCTCGGCCCCGGTGGAACCCCGCTCTTCCAGATCCGCAACGTCAAGGACCAGTTGTGCCTGGACCTTCCGTACTTCGGGGAGCAGCCGATCAGGACGCCGCTGTCGGAGTTCACCTGCAACGGGACGACCGCCGACAACCAGCTGTGGTGGCTCGACAAGCAACCGAGCGGCGCCTACTGGATCCGCAACTACGCCAGTGACAACAAGTGCCTGGACGTGGCCGGATACGCCGACGACGGCAGCGACGCGAAGAACGGCAACAGGCTCACCCTGTTCGACTGCTCCAACGTCGACGACCAGGAGTGGGAGATCATCCACCCCTCCGAGGGCTGAGTCTCCTGGCGGGGCGTCACCAGGTGCCTTCCCCCGGCACCAGGCGCCCCGCCTTGCGGTACTCCCGTCGGGCTCCCTCCAGGAGGTCCGCCGTGGTGACCGGTTCGTCCCGCCCGGCCGCCCCGTACGCGGCCGTCACCACGGCGCTGCGGATGGATCCACCGGCCAGCTCGAAGTCCGCCGCCAGTGACCCGAGTTCGATGTCCGGGACGTGGGGCACATGACCCAGGCCATGGCGCCACAGGGCGTGCCTCTGGGAGGCGTCGGGGAACGGGAAGTCGATCACGAGGTCGAGGCGCCGGGTGAAGGCCTCGTCGATGTTGGCGCGCAGGTTGGTGGTGAGCAGCGCGATGCCGTGGAAGGCTTCGAGGCGCTGGAGGAGGTAGGCGCTCTCCATGTTGGCGTAGCGGTCGTGGGCGTCCTTGACCTCCGACCTCTTGCCGAAGACCGCGTCGGCCTCGTCGAAGAGCAGGACGGCGTCCGTGCGGTCGGCCTCGGTGAAGATCCGTTCGAGGTTCTTCTCGGTCTCTCCGACGTACTTGTCCACGACGGACGACAGTTGCACCACATAGAGGTCGAGTCCGAGTTCGGCGGCGACGACCTCCGCGGACAGCGTCTTGCCGGTGCCGGACTCGCCCGCGAACAGGCCCAGTACACCGCGGCCCCGGCCGCCGCCCGCGCTCAGCCGCCAGTCGCCGAGGACACGGTCGCGGTGCCGCGCGCGCAGGGCCAGTTCGTGCAACTGGGCCAGGGGCTGATCGGGCAGGACGAGGTCCTCCCAGCCCACGGCGGGGCGGATACGGCGCGCGTGCCGTTCCAGGCCGGACGCGGACTGCTGGCGGGCGGCGAGGCGCAGGTGGGCGGCCGTCAGCGGGGTCCCGTCGAAGGCCGCGAGCGCGAGCGCGGCGTGGGCGGCGCGGGTGACGCGCTCGCCACCCAGGTGGTACGGGGCGACGGTGGCCGCGAGGTCGAACGCGGGCTCCTCGCCGAGCGCCGCGGCCCAGGCGTGGACGGCGCCGGCACGGCGGGTGGGCACCTCCAGGACCAGGGGGTCCCGCTCGCACCAGTGCGGGTCATAGGGCCGCGCGTCCACGATGAGGACGCTCACATCCGCGGCCCTGCTCAACTCCGCCAGCAGGTCGCCCGGTTGTTCGGGGAGCCCGGGGACCACCACGGCCCGGCGGCTGAGCCGTGCCTCCCGGAGCAGGTGGGGAAGCCGGTCGGCCGGTCCCGTGAAGCGCAGGACCGAGGTGCCGGCCGAGCGCAGGGCGGCCGACGCGCAGGCGAGCCCGTCGCCTTCGCGCCGCTCCCGGAGATAGGCCGTACGCGGGCCGCCGGCCAGCAGGGCGGCGAGCCGGCGGGTGAACGCGCCGAAGTCGTCGTCGTCCTGGCCGCCGTCCTCGTCAGCGAGGGTTCCGTCGCCGGTCGGGGCGTGGTCGGCGTCGAGGTCGCCGAAGCCCGCCTGCGGGGTGTCGTCGCCGAGCAGATGGGCCACCACCCGGTCCGGCACGCTCACCTCGCGGCTCAGCAGCGGCCGTTCCGGCTCACCGACCGTGAGCAGCCCCAACTCGGCCAGCGGGGCCGCCGGGTGGAACCTGCCGCGCGCCCAGGCGTCGTGCGCGGGCAGACCGCACAGGTCGAGGACCAGCCCCACGGTGGCCCGGCGGCGGCTGACGTCGTCGTTGAGGTACCCGTACAGCGACTCGAAGGAGCGGTCCAGGTCGGGCGCGAGGGCGATGAGGAGCGCGGTGGTGTCGAAGGAGGTCAGCCGGAAGCGGGTGGACAGCTCGGTCAGCCGGTCGCGCGCACCGTCCGTGTCCGGCGGCTGCGGCTGGACGTCCACGCTCCGGTCGCCGGGTGGCTGCGCCGGGTACAGCAGTCGCCGTACGGCGTCCTCGGACAGATACAGGCCCCGCAGCGGGTCGGCCGCCGTAGGGTCGTCCGCCGACCGGTGCTCGACCAGGGCGGCCACGCGGTCGCGCAGCAGGGCGAGCCGGCTCAGAAGGGCGTCGGTCGTGACGACCGGCGAGGTGAGGTCCGCGGTCATTCCGGAGTCCCCGCCTCGCGCCGCAGCTCCGCCCGGCGGGCCTGCTTCGCCTCGGCGACCTGCCGCGGCCGGTGCGCCCGCTCCTCCGGCGCCGCGGCCGGATCGTCCAGGCGGTCGACCCGGACCATCGCGCCCTCGGTGACGGGTGGTCCGGCGTCGTACTCGGGGTAGGCCGGGAAGGGGGCGGTGATGACGACGTCGAGGGACGGCTTGAGTTCGCCACCGAGGGCGGACCAGATCTCGGCCAGGGAGCGGGCCTCGGTCTGGATGCTGGCCACCGACATGGGCACCGCCATGCCCAGCGCCCCCAGGGAGCCGGGCAGTTCCGTGGCGGCGATGATCTCGCGCGGAATCAGGGTGGCCAACACAGCCGAGATGAGGCGGTGTTCGTCCTCCGGGCGCTTGGTCCACGCCGTCACCAGGTACGACAGGCGGAACCAGCGGGGCGGCTGACGCCGCTTCACCACGACGTCCCGCTCGTCGCGCACGGCGATGTGGCCGCGCTGGCGCCGGTTCACGTCCTCGCGGATGTCGTACAGGTAGGAGTTGATGACGGGCCCGTTGCGTCGGGCCGCCCAGTCACGGGTCGGGGCCTCGAACGAGACATCGATGCCCGAACCGGCCAGCGCGCCGCCCTCCAACAGGCCCTTCAGCACCTGGTCCACCTCGTGGATCACGCCGTACTCATCCCTCCGGATCCACCCGTGCTTCTCGGCCGGGCGGCACTGTCGTCGTCCGCGCGAGCTCCCCGCCCCGCGGCCACGGACATCGTGCGTCGCCCCGCCCCGTCCTCGCGAGCGCGTCCGGGCCGTTGCGCGGGCGAAGCGGAGTGCCCGAGGGTGCGTGCCGGGTGCCCGAACGATCAGATGTAACCTTCCCTCAGGGCATACGCCACCGCGTGGGCCCGGTTGCGCAGATGCAGCCGGGTGGTCAGACCGTGGATCACGTTCTTCACAGTGCGTTCGGAGTACGACAACTTGCCGGCTATCTCCGACGTGTCGAAGCCCTCGGCGACCAGTCGCAGGACATCGGACTCGCGCGGCGTCAGCCCCGAGGTGGAGGCCAGGCCCGGGCCTCCCGCGGCACTGCGGTGCAGCGTGCCCACCTGGTTGATGAGCCGGCCGAGCAGGTCGGCGGGCAGGTCCCCGTCGCCCCGCGCGGCGGCGAGCACCGCCTGCACCAGGCGGGAGGCGGTGGCCTCGCGGCGCCAGACGATGGCACCGACCCCGCACTCGATCACGTCGAGGAGTTCGCTCTCGCGCAGCGCGCCCACCACGAGCACGGCCCGGGCGCCCTCGCTCCGCGCCAGTCTGCGCAGCCGGGTGAGCGTGGGTTCGTCCAGCGTGTCACCGATGAGCAGGGCCACCGTGCCGGGGCCGGAAGCGGACTCCTCCCGCAGTTCGATCTCGGGGTGCCGGCGCAACTGGCCGATTGCCCCCTCGCGCGAGATGGGGTCCGGGGCGTGGACTGCCACAGGTATCCGCGCCGGCGTCTGGGCCGGGCTGTCGGTCGTTCCGGGATGTGTGGTCCGAAAGGTGCTGAGCAACGACGTCCCCCCAGTGCACGAGCCCGCCACCTCTGTGGGGCGGGTGGCGGGCGGGTGTCTCACACCTTCGTTCGACGACCGTGAGCGGCGCAATCGTGGAGCACCACGACATGCACCACGAGATCGGCCGCGCGAAGCCACGATGCGGAAGGGAACACAGGGGTTCCGTGCCCGGGGTAGGAGCCGGGGGTGGTTCTTCTCACGGCGCGGGCCGGGCCACCGGTGTCCTGCTGAGCCCGTCCACATTTATGTCACGAACATGAGGTCCGTCACATCCACGCGAGGAGGCACAAGGCAGTGATGTCCCGACCGCCATCCGAACTGCACGACGCCATCAGCCTGTTGGGTGCCGTGGCGGAGCGCGCCCGGGGCGGCACGGGTCGTCTGGTCGTGGTGCGCGGCTCCACCGGGAGGGGCCGCACCACCGTCCTCGAGGCCGCCGCCGAGGACGCCGCCGCGCAGGGCATGCGCGTCCTGCGTGCCCGCTGCTCGCGCGCCGACCGTGCCATCCCCTTCGCGTCCGTTCTGCAACTGCTGGGTCCCGTGCCCGAGTTCGCCGACCTGGCGGTGGACGGCGACGAGCGGGCCACCGCGGCCGGGCTGTGGCGGGTCCTGCGCTCCTACGCGGAGCGGTCGCCGCTGTTCGTCGCCGTGGACGACGTGCACCTGGCCGACGAGGCCTCCCACCGGTGGCTGGTGGAAGCCGCGCGGCACGTGGACCGGCTGCCGATCGCGCTGGTCGCCACCGAGCGCAGCCAGTACGACGTCGATCCGCCCGCGCAGGGGCTCGCCCACACCCTCTCCCCGGCCCTGGTCAGCACCTGCACCCTGGCCCCCCTCTCCCCCGAACGCGCCGCGGCGAAGGTCCGTACGGCGTTCCCCGAGGCCTCCGCCGACTGGGTCGCCGACTGCGTCCGGATCGCGGGCGGCAACCCCCTGCTGCTGCGCGCCCTCCTCGACGATCTCGCGGAGGGGCATCACCAGGTCGTGCCCGAGAGCGCGGCGGCGCTGTATCCGGGAGCGTTTCCGCAGGCCGTGCAGTGGATGCTGGACAGTGCCGGACCCGGCACCATCGAAGCGGCACGGACGCTGGCCGTGCTGAACGAGGGCTGGGACCACCGGCCCTTCGCCGGCGCGGAGCCGGCCGACGTCGAGCGACCCGGGGGCCCCGACGACTCCCCCGACGACGAACAGGCCGTCCCCCAGGCCGACTTCCTCGGCATCGACGTGCCCGCGCTGCTCGCCGAGCTCACCGGAACGGACCCGGTGCGGGTCGCGGGCTGGCTCACCTCCATGACCGGCTTCGGTGTGCTGTGTCAGGACGCCTCGGGCCGCGCCCGCTTCGGCCACCCCCTGATGCGGGACGCCGTGCTCACCGCCGTCCCCGTGGCTCGGCGGCGTGCCGTGCATCGGGCGACGGCCGAGGCGATGCTGCGCCACGGCGCCTCCACCGAACTGATCGCCCGTCAACTGCTGTTGTCCGAGACGGTCGACGCTCCCTGGACGCTCCCCGTGCTCCAGGACGCGGCCTCGGTGGCACTGCGCGAGGACCGGGTGGACGACGCGGTCGCGTTCCTGCGCCGCGCCCTGGACGAGCCCCTGTCCGACGAGGGCAGGCAGCGGCTGCTGACCGAACTGGGCTCCCTGGAGTACGCGGCGCCCGGCTCCGCGGCCGGCATCCTGCGGCTGAGCGAGGCACTGCGGCTGCCGGGGCTGCCGCAGGACCGGGTGCGCGCGGCCGTGGCACTGGGGACGGCGCTGACCGGCCGCGGCAGGACCCGGGCGGGCGTCGAGGTGCTGCGCTCGCTGTACGGCGCCCTCGACGACCGTCCCGACCTGGTGCGCATCCTGCGGCAGGCGTTCCTGCAGCTGTCCGACCGGGACCAGCTGGTCCGGCACGACGCCTACAAGCGGCTGGCCGAGGCCGCCGCGCGGTCTCCGGAGTCGATCAGCGCCACCGGCAACGCGTTCATGGTCAAGTACGCGGTCACGGCCGGCCTGACCTCGGCGCCCGAGGCGATGCAGCGGCTGCGGGGGCTGCTGGCCGAGCCGGCCGACCCGCTGTCGGAGCCGTACCTGCTGGGGACGGCCGGCTCGGTCGCCCAGTGGGCCGACGAACTCGACGAGGCGGAACGGCTGGTGGAGCGCGGCCTGGCCGGGCAGCGGCCCGACGTTCTGCACCCCATGCAGGCGGCACTGCTCGACACCCGGCTGGACATCCTGGCGGCACGCTCCGACTACGCGCGTCTCCTGGCCCAGCCACCACCGGACACGGAGCACCCCACCAACGCCCATGCCCACACCGTGACGGCACTCGTGGAGACGAGCCGCTTCGCCGAGGCCGAGCGTCTGGTCGACTCCTTCGACCTGCGGACGGCACCGGCCTGCTGGGAACTGAACCGCTTCCTGTACGCGCGGGGGCTGCTGCGGGCCGCGAGCGGTGACCCGGCCGGGGCCCTGCACGACTTCCTGGAGTGCGGGCGCCGCCAGTCGGCCCGGGAGGTGGTCAGCCCGGTCGTCACCCCGTGGCGTTCGGCCGCCGCCGAGTGCCATCTGGCGCTGGGAGCCCCCCAGGAGGCGCTCGCCCTGGCCGAGGAGGAACTGCGTCTGGCCCGGGTGTGGGACACGCCCCGCACGGTGGGCCGGGCCCTGCGGGTGCTCGGCGCCGCGACCGGGGGGCGCCGCGGCCTGGAACTGACCGAGGAGGCGGTACGGCTGCTGCGCGAGGGCCCCGCCGCCCTCGAACTCGTGGCGGCGCTGATCGCCCTGGGCCACCGTCTGACCGTCTCGGGCGAGTCCTCGCGCGCCCGCGACGTGCTGCGGGAGGCCGCCCGACTCGCCGAACGCCAGGGCGCCGTACGGCTGCGGGACCTGGCGGAGGACGCGCTGCGGGCGGGCGGGGCGCGGCGCCCGACCACCCGCACCGGTGCCGCCTCCCTCACGGACAGCGAGCGCCGCGTGGCCGAACTGGCCTCGCAGGGGCGCACCAACGGGGAGATCGCGGATCTGCTGCATCTGGCCCGCCGCACCGTGGAGACCCATCTGACCCACAGCTACCGCAAGTTGGGCATACGCAGGCGCGGCGCACTGCGTTCGGCGCTGGCAGGGAAGGACACCGTCGGCGAACGGGAAGGCGCCCGGTGACCGGGTGAGCCCTGACCATGAATGACGGCAGGGCCGGAGTGAGCCCCCGGCCGTGACCGGCGTGTCAGACGACGCCCGCGCCCCGGCCCGGGGCGAGCACGGCCTTCAGCTCGGCGAGCGCCTCCCGGATCAGCGGTGCCAGCCCGCCCTCCTCGTCCGCCCCGATCCAGCGCTCGAAGGCGACCTTGAAGACGGCGATCCCCGCTTCCGCGGCCAGGCTCGCGGCGGGCTCCGACACCCCGCGCGCACGCAGGGTGTCGGCGAGCTCGTCGGCCATCGAGGCGAGCTTGACCAGCTCGCGCTCCTGGAGTTCCGCGTTCGCCGTGATCACCTCCTGCCGTACGCGGGAGAACGCACGGCGGTCGGACGGGAACGCCTCGCCGAGCGCCTCCAGGCCCAGCGCGACCGCGTCGACGGGCGCGGCGGCCCCGGGGGCGTCGGCGACCGCCCGCGTGAACAGGTCCCGCAGCGGGACGACGCCGGAGAACAGCACCTCGCGCTTGTCGGCGTAGTGGCGGAAGAAGGTCCGCTCGGTGAGTCCGGCCCGCCGGGCGATCTCCGCCACGGTCGTCTGCTCGAATCCCCGCTCGCTGTAGAGCTCCAGCGCCGCTTCCGCCAGGCGCCCGCGCGCGTTCGGCTCCCATCGTCCCATGGGCGGATTCTATGCGATGACAGTGTCTGACATCAGGTGCTACTGTCGATGACAGTTACTGACATCAGTGGCGATCGAGCGACAAGACTCAGGACTGGGGTACTTCCATGCGCATCTTCGTGACCGGAGCATCCGGCTGGATCGGCTCCGCCGTCGTCCCCGAGCTCATCGGCGCGGGGCACGAGGTGACCGGGCTCGCCCGGTCCGACGCCTCCGGCGCGGCACTCACCGCCGCCGGGGCCAAGGTGGTCCGCGGCACCGTCGACGACCTGGACGTCCTGCGAGACGCCGCCTCCGCCTCGGACGGGGTCATCCACCTCGCCTTCAAGCACGACCTCGCCTTCGGCGGCGACTTCCCCGGCGCCGCCCAGGCCGACCGCCGCGCCGCCGACACGATCGGCGACGCGCTCGCCGGCAGCGACCGCCCCTTCGTCCTGGCGGCCGGGCTGATCGGGCTGGAGCCCGGGCGGGTGGCCACCGAGCGGGACAAGCCCGTCCTCGACGGCTCCCCGATCTCGATGCGGTCCGCGACAGCCGCGTCCGTGCTCGACCTCGCCGCACGCGGTGTGCGCTCCTCGGTGGTCCGGCTCGCCCCGACGTGCCACGGCGACGGCGACAACGGCTTCATGGCCGCCCTGGTGGCCATCGCCCGCCAGAAGGGCGTGTCGGGCTACCTGGGCGACGGCACGAACCGCTGGCCCGCCGCCCACCGGCTGGACGTCGCACGCCTGTTCCGTCTGGCGGTCGAGAAGGCTCCGGCCGGCTCGGTGCTGCACGGCGCCGCGGAGGAGGGCGTCGCGATCCGCGACGTCGCCGAGGTGATCGGACGCCACCTCGGTCTGCCGGTGACCTCCGTGGCCCCCGAGGCCTCAGCCGACCACTTCGCCTGGCTCGCCGGCTTCCTGGGCTCCGACTCACCGGCGTCCAACACGCTGACCCGCGAGCTGCTGGGATGGGAGCCGGTCCAGACCGGGCTGCTGGCGGACCTGGACGAGGGCCACTACTTCCGCGCCCCTGCCGCCGGTTAGACCGTGCCGACACACGGCTGGGCCGCCGCCCGGAATCCGGGCGGCGGCCCAGCCTGTGGTCAAGGAGATCAGGGCCTCCCGCGACCCGTCACGACGTCACGCGCCCGGTGCACCAGGCCGGATCCGGGAGCCGAGAGCCCGGTACCCGGCGGTGCGCCCCGAGCGCTGCGTCGCGACGCGGGCCGACCGGCGCGAGGCGGGGAGATCAGCCGCTGCGCCTCCTCGGCCACGCACTCGGCCGCACGCGCGTGCCCGGGTGACCGCACCCGGGTCCGCGCGGCCGGTCAGATCCGGCCGCCGGTGAGCCGGGTCAGCGGACCCAGATGGGGCCTCGCCGTACGACGGCCCACCGCGAACGCCGCTCCCGCGACTCCCGCCACGGTCGCCGCCGCTCCCGCCGCGATCGCCTTGCGATGCTTGACGACCGTCCACGCCGAACCCGCGACCGCCGCGACCTTGGCGGCGTTGGCGGTGACGGCCTGCCGACCGCTCTCCAGGCTGACGGCCGCCATCTTGCCCACGCCCTGCGCGGCATCACCGGCCGACCGGGCGCTGGAGGCCGTGGACTTCTTCGCGTCCCGAGCCGTCTCCTTGGCCTCACGGGCCGTCTCACGCGCCGCCGCGGTCCGCGTGGCGGCGGTCTTCTTGGCCGCCGAGGCGGTCGCATTCCTGGTGTTCTTGTTCTCGGTGGTCATGATGCTCCTTCTGCCCTCAACTCATCGGTGAAAACAAGGTGCTTCCGCCTTCTCCACCCGCCCGCCCGTACCGTCACAGATCACGGGGAAGCAAGGAACCCAGAGGGCCCAGATCCAAATTCAGGTCATTCATCGTGAGGCCGTACCGCTCGCACAATTCCTCCATCCGTTCCTGGAGGATCATCAGAGTCATGCCGATGCGCTCCTCCTGCTCCTCGCCCAGATCGCCCTGTTCGACACGGTGGATCGCGGTCCTCTCCATGAGCTGGCGCAGCAGCTCGACAATCGTGAGGACCAACTTGATGAGATCCCGCTCCACCGTGTCGGGGTCCGTCTTCCAGCGCTGGTGTACGGGGTTTTCCGGCATGGTCAGAACTCCTGGGTTCGCGGCTGCGGAATGCCGCATCGGGGCGCCGGATCGTCCGAGGTGATCGACCGGATGACAGCACGCAGATTGATATGGACCAGATCCACGTCGGCGATGCTCAGGACCAGATCGCCGGTCAGCACCGCTCCACCGTTCAGCAGGCGGTCCAGCAGGTCGATGAGGGCGACGGGCGGTCCGGCGACGTGATCGGGCGGCTGGGTACCCGGGCTGCGCGCCGTCATGCTCGCTCCGGCGCGGTCTCCGGCGCCGTCGCGAAGGAGTACGGGGCCCACGGCCCGGTCACCTCGACGCTGACTCCCTGCTCGCCCCGCGCGAGCCCGCTCAGCTCCTCCCGGAACTCCTCGACCGCCTCCAGGGGCACGAGATACGACTCGTTGGCCACGTTCTCACCCCGCCCCTCGGACCATTCGCCCTGTTGGGGCCGGTGCACCGCACGGGCCCTGGCGAGCGCGTCCGCCTTGTCCACCACGGCATCCGCCAGCTCGGACGCGGCGTCGTAGGCCCGCCGTACGGTGTTGCGCTGCGTCTGGCGTCGGCGCAGGTAGGCGCGGCCCGGCGTCGACGCGGGCGGCTCGGTCTCCGGCGGTGCCGGCGAGGCCTCCGGTACGGCGTAGACCTTCACCCCCATCTCCACATGGCCCTCGAGCACGCGCAGCGTCTCCTCGAAGTACGCGTGCCGGTCCTCGAGCACGGCGGCCACCCCTGCCTCGTCGCGATACACCGTGGCGAGGCGCATCGGCAGCACCGTCGCCTCGGCGAAGGCGGCGTCCACCACGGCGTGGTGCGCCCGGGCCAGGCCCTCCAGCCTGCCCAGGTCCTCCAGTTGCGCCGCGAGGCCCGCCTGCCCGAACCGGTCGGCGGGGACGGCCGACACCACGGCGACCAGACGGTGGCCGCCCACCAGCCGCAGTGCGTGGCCGTCCACTCCGGTGAGCAGGCACGTCATGCGGTCCAAGGCGTGGTCGTCCCGGCCGACGGCGTACACGTACAGCAGCTGTTCCTCACTCATGGTCGGCCTTCCCCTGTCCGGAGCCGGCGCTTCGCCCTTCCTTCGTCACCGGGGAGGCAGGGGCCCGGGCGGCCGCCTCCAGTTCGGCCGCGGCGCGCAGGTGGGCGACCTCGGCGCGCAGCCGTTCGTTCTCCACGGTCAGGTCGGCGGCCGAGGCGGCCGCACTCGGATCGGTGGCCGAGGCGGCGCGCGAGGCGGACGAGGCGCCGGAGGACAGGGACGGGTCGTGCTCCCACCAGTCGATGCCCATCTCCTTCGCCTTGTCCACTGACGCCACCAGCAGACGGAGTTTGATGGTCAGCAACTCGATGTCGAGCAGATTGATCTTGATGTCGCCCGCGATCACGACGCCCTTGTCGAGCACGCGCTCCAGGATGTCGGCCAGGTTGGCGGACGATCCCTGGCCCGCGTAGGCGGGTGCGGAGCGCGTGGGGGTGGGCAAACGGCCGCTGAGTGAATCGGACACGTCGTCAACCTCTGTCTTTCGGCCGGACCCGGATCAGGTCCGCGCGTCGGCGCGACGCCGACGCCGGGAGGCGCGGGGTGCCGGCTCGTCGTCGTGTTCGGGCTCGCCGTCATCGTCCGCGAGGTCGTCCGGCTCGCCCTCCTCGTCCTCGTCCTCGAACTCGTCCTCCTCGTACGGCTCCTCGTCGTCGTAGGCCTCTTCGTACTCGTCGGTGAACTCGTCGTCCTCGGAGCCCTCGCCGTCGCCCTCGTCGTGAGGAGGCTCATCGTGCTCGCCTTCGATCTCCTCGATCTCCTCGTGCTCGGTGTCCGAGCCGTCGTGCTCGTCGCTCTCGTACCCGACCGCCTCGGACGCCCCGGACTCTTCCTCTTCCGACTCGTCCGACTCCTCGGCATCCTCGGCCTGCTCGCGTTCGACGGCGTCGTCGTGCGTGACGACGACCTCCCCGTCGCGGATCTCTCCTCGCCAGCCGTCCGTCGCCTCCCCGCGCATCATGATGAACTTGCGGTAGAGCTTCAGGTCGAGCCTCGCGCGGCGTCCCTGGGCACGCCAGATGTTGCCGGTCTTCTCGAACAGGCCCTTGGGGAAGTACTCCAGGACGAGCAGGACCTTGGTGAGGTTGTCGGTGACCGCGTGGAAGGTCACGACGCCCTTGACCGTGCCCTTGGCGCCCTCAGTCGTCCAGGTGATCCGCTCGTCGGGAACCTGCTCGGTGACGTTCGCCTTCCAGCTTCGGGTGGACTTGGCCACCTTCACCTTCCAGTTGCTGGTGGTGTCGTCCGCCTTCTCGACACTCACCACCCCCTTGGCGAAGGTGCTGAACTCCTGGAACTGGGTCCACTGGTCGTAGGCCTCGCGCACCGGCACGCCCACGTCGATGTCCTCGACGATGGTGACGCTCTTCGACTTGCCGCCGCCCGACTTGCGTCCCTTGCCGAACAGCCCCTTCACCTTGTCCTTCACCGTCTCCTTGAGGTGGGAGACGCCCGCGGTCATCACCGCCTGGGCCGGGCTCTTCCCGTCCTTGAGAGCCTGGCCGCCCTTGGCGAGACTCTTGAGCGCACCGCCGGCGCCGCCGGGCTGGGCCAGGCCGCTGACGCCCTCGCCCAGGCGCCGGCCGATACCGGTGACGGTGTGCTCGGCACGTGCGAGCAGGTAGTTGCGCAGTTCCTCCTTGAGCCGGTCGGCGGCGGGGCTGGCGAGTACGTCGCTCCTGACTTTGCCGAGGGTGGAGTCAGGCATCGCCCTCACCGCCGCTCTTGCGGCTCGGGGCGGTCCGCTTCCGGGCGGCGCCCGACCGGCTCCCACCCGCCTTCTCGGCCCCGGACTTCGCGGAGGAGGTGCGCTTGCGGGCGCCGGTTCCGGCCCGGCGGGCACCGCCCGACGCGGCCGAGGCGGCTCGCTTGGCCGGCGTCCGCGCGCCGCCCGACGACGTCTTGCCGCCGCTGCCTCCCGACGTCCTGCGGCGGGCCGGCGGGTCGTCGCGTTCCTCGTCGTCGGAGGTGTCCTCGTCGTCGGAGGTGTCGGCGGAGGCGTCCTGCGCGGTGTCGAGCGCCTGGGTGCGCCGCGCGAGCGAGGCGGCGAGTCCGGACGCGCGCTGGGTGATCGCCTCGGTGGCAGCGGATCGGGTGGCCTCCACCAGTTCCGTGCGCACCTGCTGGTTGAGACCGTCGAGCGCGGGCGAATTGGCGATCATCTTGCCGATCCGCCCGGGGTCGAGGTCCAGTTTCTTG
The DNA here is from genome assembly GCF_040650555.1 of Streptomyces sp. NPDC048664. Classification (NCBI taxonomy): domain Bacteria; kingdom Bacillati; phylum Actinomycetota; class Actinomycetes; order Kitasatosporales; family Streptomycetaceae; genus Streptomyces; species Streptomyces sp. NPDC048664. The sequence continues at coordinate 142,402 of NZ_JBEZHK010000014.1, forward strand.
CCGGCCAGGAACAGGCCGAGCCCCATGGCCATCTTGGCCTTCTTCGTTCGCCCCAGCAGGTATCCACCCACCAGAGCGACACCTATCTTGACGTTCTTGGTCATGCCGTGTGCACCTCGGTCTCTTCCCCTCTTCTCGCGTCGCGGACCGTCACGTGCTCGCTCCGCCTGTCCGCCGCTGAAAGTGCTCGATCTCCTCCAGCCGGTCGAGCAACTCGTCCTCGCGGCGGTCGTACTCCTCTTCGTCGATGCGTCCCTCGGTCAACGCCCGTTCGAGCTCCGCCAGCCCGCGCCGCACCGGCTCGGGGTTGTAGTACTCCTGCTCCGCGGCCGTGAGGACCTGGTCGACCACCCAGGCGGTGCCCCGGACCGGGGCCAGGGGCAGAGTGAGGAGGCTGGTGATCAGGCCCATGGCCGGCACATCACACGAAGCTGTACGGCGGCAGCGGGCCGGTGAGGGTGAACGTGTAGGCGTCCCCGAGCCGATCGGCCTCACGCCGCACGGCCTCGACCAGTTCCTCCGTCTTCGCGTCCTGGACCAGGAACGACAAGCTGAGGAGATGGTCGGCGCCGGCCTCGCCCACGGACACGCTCGTGGCGGCGGGAGCCAGCGTGTTCAGGAGCGCCTCGCCCTCGGCCGCGCGCCGTGCGTCCACCTCATGGGAGATCAGCTCGCCGAGAGCGAGGCGCTCCTCCTGGGCGGCCGGGTCGGCCAGGGTCCGCTCGCGCAGCTCCCGTGCCCGGGGGGAACTGGTGACGATCTCACGCAACAGGTCGTCCTCGTCGCGGGCGACCTTCAGGTTGAACTCGACGTGGCCGTCGAGTTGCCGCAGCCGGGTGCGGTAGCCGTCCGCCTCCGCGTCGAGTGCCGCCGCGAGTTGGTCGTCGTCCGGGGCGAGAAGCCCGAAGCGCATGGGAAGGGTCGCGCCGTCGGCCATCAACCCCTCCAGAACGGCCTGGTGAGCTCGCACATCGCGGCGCTTGGCGCGCAGTCCCTCGGGCGCGTCGCTGACGACAGCGGTGAGGGTGTCCGTCCGAACCGTGCGCAGGGCGGTCGGGGGTTCACCGACGCCCTCGACGCCGTCGAGACGCAGCGGGTGGTCCGCACCGGTGATGCCATAGACGTAGGTGGGCACTTCTTACTCCTCGCGGCGGCTGGACTGGCGGCTGGACGTCGATTTGCGCGGGGCGCGCTTGCGGGGTTCTTCCTCGGGTTCGTCGCGACCGCCCTGAAGGGACTCCGTGAACGCCTCGACCGCTCCGGTCAGCGCTCCTTTGGACTTGCCCTTCGCGCCGCTCTCCGTCATGTCGCCCACGAGGTCGGTGAGTTTGCTGGGGGCCTTGCGGCCCGATTCCAGATCGAGGCGGTTGCACGCTTCGGCGAACCGCAGATAGGTGTCCACGCTGGCGACGACGACACGAACGTCGATCTTGAGTATCTCGATTCCCACGAGAGACACCCGCACGAACGCGTCGATCACGAGTCCCCGGTCCAGAATGAGTTCGAGGACGTCGTAGAGATTTCCTGATCCACTTCCACCGGAGGTGGCGCTGCTCTGTTGAACGACGGTCATGGTGACCACTCCTTCCGTAGATCTGTGGGGCTTTCTTCCGCGCCGACTCAGCGGCGGTCGATCTGGCCCCGTGCATAGCGGCGTATCCGCTCATAGGCGAGAAGGCGGCCCTTCGCGTCGAGTTCGATGTGGTAGGTCGCCATGACGCTCATCGTGTCCGGCACCCTTTCCAGTTCGACCACCTCGACCTGTGCCGACCAGCCGTCGTCCGTCGCTCTGACCGAGGACACGGCCGCCGTCTCGTGCTGCAACAACGCGGAGAGCTGAACACCCGCCTGACGTATCACCGTCGGCAGATCAAGGCGTTCCTCCTCGGCGTCGTCGGACCGGCTTCCGCTCTCGTGGTTTCCGTCATCTTTCTTGGTGGTGCTCATGGGCTCCGCCCGCCGGAAGGTTTCTTGAAGTCGTCCGTCATCTGTTCGCTACGACTTCACCTCCGATTGCCCATGGGTCGGACACGTATGCATGGGTGGCGACATCCGAGGTGTGTGAGCGTGTGTGAGCGGACACGGGAACGTCGCGGCCCGAGCGCCGCGCCACGGTCCCCGGGCCAGGTACGGGTAGCCTCTGCGGCATGAGCTCCGATGTGCCGACCCTGCACGGCCGGCTGGGCGTCGTCCTGCGGGCCGCCGAGGAGCGGGACGTGGCGGCGCTGGCCGCGATCCGGGCCACACCCGAGGTACGCCGGTGGTGGCGGGGCGGCCCGGACCTGGCGGCGGAGGTGGCCGGCGACCTCGCCGACGCGGACACCGAGGTGTTCGCGGTGGAGCACGAGGGGCGGGTGGTCGGGCAGATCCAGTGGTACGCCGAGGACGACCCGGAGTACCGCCACGCGGGAATCGACGTCTTCCTCGACCCCGCGGTGCACGGGCGGGGCGTGGGCACCGAAGCCGTCCGGACGCTTGCCCGCCATCTGATCCAGGGCCACGGCCACCACCGCCTGGTCATCGACCCGGCGGCCGACAACGCGGCGGCCATCGCCTGCTACCGCCGGGCGGGGTTCCGGCCGGTCGGCGTCATGAGGTCGTACGAGCGCGGCGCGGACGGGAGCTGGCACGACGGCCTGTTGATGGATCTGCTCGCCGCCGAACTGACCTGACCTGAACCGATGGCGGGCGGACGCCGGGGCCCTCCTCGACCCCGACCGCTGTGAACCAGCTGTGCGTTCCCCTTGACTCGGCATACCGCGACGGCGATCCTCAGGGGCGTATCTCGCGATGAGCATGACAATGTCAAGCCAAGTCCACGGGGACGTCGGCCGGCCCGGACCGTCGACCGCGCGTCCCCGCCGACCGAGGGACGTGGGCCGTGACCCCGACCAGTCGCCCGTACCGCGCACGCGCACACGTCACCCTCGTGTCGCTGCTGCTCCTCCTGCTGTCCCTCACGCTGAGCCCCAGCCAGAGCGCGGCGGCGGGCGGCACCTGGTGGGACCCGGTCGCGCGGCCCGCCCCGGACTCCCAGATCGGCGTCACCGGCGCACCGTTCACGGGGACCGGTCCGGACGGCCGTGTGCGGGGCTTCGTGGACGCCCATGACCACCTGTTCGCCAACGAGGCGTTCGGCGGCCGCCTCATCTGCGGCAAGGTGTTCTCCGAGGCCGGTGTCGCCGACGCGCTCAAGGACTGCCCCGAGCACTACCCCGACGGCTCCCTCGCCGTCTTCGACTTCATCACCAAGGGCGGCGACGGCCGGCACGACCCGGTCGGCTGGCCCACCTTCAAGGACTGGCCCGCCCACGACTCGCTCACCCACCAGCAGAACTACTACGCCTGGGTCGAGCGCGCCTGGCGCGGCGGCCAGCGCGTCCTGGTCAACGACCTCGTCACCAACGGAGTCATCTGCTCGGTCTACTTCTTCAAGGACCGCAGCTGCGACGAGATGACCTCGCTCAGGCTCCAGGCCCGGATGACCTACGACCTTGAGGCCTACGTCGACCGGATGTACGGCGGCCCGGGCAAGGGCTGGTTCCGCGTCGTCACCGACAGCGCCCAGGCCCGCGAGGTCATCGAGCAGGGCAAACTGGCGGTCGTCCTGGGCGTGGAGACCTCCGAGCCCTTCGGCTGCAAGATGATCCTGGACGTCCCGCAGTGCGACAAGGGCGACATCGACCGGGGCCTGGACGAGCTGTACTCGCTGGGTGTGCGCAGCATGTTCCTGTGCCACAAGTTCGACAACGCGCTGTGCGGCGTGCGCTTCGACTCCGGCTCGCTCGGCACCGCCATCAACGTCGGGCAGTTCCTGTCCACCGGCACCTTCTGGAAGACCGAGAAGTGCGCCGGCCCCCAGCACGACAACCCGATCGGGTCGGCCGCGGCCCCCGAGGCCGAGGCGAAGCTGCCGCCCGGCGTGGGCGTCCCGTCGTACGCGCAGGACGCCCAGTGCAACAGCCGCGGGCTCACCGGCCTCGGCGAGTACGCCGTGCGCGGCATGATGAAACGCAAGATGATGCTGGAGATCGACCACATGAGCGTCAAGGGCGTCGCCAGTGTGCTCGACATCATGGAGTCGGCCTCCTACCCCGGCGTGCTCTCCTCGCACAGCTGGATGGACAGCGACTGGACCGACCGGGTCTACGGTCTCGGCGGCTTCGTCGCCCAGTACATGCACGGCTCGGAGGGATTCGTCGCCGAGGCCGACCGCACCAAGTCCCTGCGTGACAAGTACGGCGTCGGCTACGGCTACGGCACCGACATGAACGGCGTGGGCGGCTGGCCCGGACCGCGCGGCGCGGACGCCCCGCACAAGGTCACCTACCCGTTCCGCAGCGTGGACGGCGGCTCCCTCGTCGACCGGCAGACCACGGGGCAGCGCACCTGGGACTTCAACACGGACGGCGCCGCCCACTACGGTCTCGTCCCGGACTGGATCGAGGACATCCGCAAGTCCCCCGGCGGCCAGAGCGTGGTCGACGACCTGTTCCGCGGCGCCGCGTCGTACCTGGGCACCTGGGGCGCCACTGAACACCACCAGGCATCGGTGGACCTGGCCAGGGGAGCGCCCGCCACGGCCAGTTCGACCGAGTGGAACCCGTTCGTCAGCTACGCGCCCGATCGCGCCGTCGACGGCACCCGCGACACCCGCTGGGCCAGCGGCTGGAGCGACGACCAGTGGCTGCGGATCGACCTGGGCGCGACCCACCGGGTCGGCCGCGTCACCCTGGACTGGGAGCGCGCGTACGCGAAGTCGTACCGCGTCGAACTGTCCACCGACGGCGTGAACTGGGGGACCGCCTGGTCCACGACCAGCGGCGACGGCGGCCTGGACACGGCCCGCTTCAGCGGTACCGCCGCCCGGTACGTCCGCGTCCACGGCCTGCAGCGCGGCACCGGCTGGGGCTACTCGCTCTACGACGTCGGCGTGTACGGCGACTGAGGCGAGGTTTTCGGCGAACGACGGTTCCAAGACATGAGACCTCGGCCTAAGATCGCCCCGACTCCCTTGGCAGGAACAGGAGTTCGGGAGTCGCGTAGAGCCAGCGGCACGGGGGGATCATGCGCTACACGGTTCTTGGACCATTGGAAGTATTCGTCGGCAACAAGGTGCTGCACATCGAACGCCCGCGAAGACGGGCGGTGTTGACCTATCTCCTGCTGAACGCGAACCGTCGCGTCGGCATCGACCAGCTGGTGGACGCGCTGTGGGGCGAGCGTCCACCGCGCAGCGCTCGCGGCCAGGTGCACACCGCGGTGTCCGCCCTGCGCAAACAGCTCCCCCAAGGCGACGGGACGGCCGTGCCGTTGGCCTCGCTGGACCGGGGCTACCGCCTGGCGGTGGGCCGACACGACCTGGACACCGCCGACTTCGGCCGCGAGGTGGCCGAGGCGCGGCGGCTCACCGACCGGGGCGATCACACGGAGGCCGTCCGCCATCTGCGGGCCGGGCTCGACCTGTGGCGCGGAGCGGCACTGACCGGGATCGACGCACCGTTCGTGGAGTCCTTCCGGGCCCGTCTGGAGGAGGAGCGCTTCGCCGCGTACGAACTGCTCGCGGACATCGAACTCGGCGCGGGCCGCCACCGGGAGCTGATCCCCGAGCTGACGGCCCTGGTGGACCGGTATCCGGCGCGCGAGCAGCTGGCCGAGCGGCTCGTCCTCGCCCTGTACCGCAGCGGCCGCCAGACCGACGCCCTGGCGGTGGCCCGGCGGCTGCGGGCGCTGCTCGCGGACGAGTTCGGGCTGGACCCGGGTCCCGCGCTGGCGGAGCTGGAGGGCGCGGTCCTGCGGGGCGACCCGGCGTTGCGGAGGCAGATCGGGCACCCCGCCTCCGTCCTCGCCAGGTCGCCGAGGCTCTGCGCCCACCCGCTCCGCCCTCGGCCGCCACGCCGCTGCACCGGCCTGTGACCCGCCGTCCCCGGCGTCGCGCGGTGGCCGCGCGACGTCAGGGACGGGCCGCCGGTGCCGGGCCGCGCAGCAGGTAGACCAGGTCGTCCCACCGCACGACGAGGGTGCCGGCGACCACGCCCGCCCCGACGGCCGCCACCATCCGCGCGGGACCCGCGGGCCCGCCGGGGGCCAGCGCGGCGGCGAGCGCCGCGGCGGCCAGCAGGCAGTTGCGCAGGACGAAGGCCCCGGCGCTCCCGCGGGCCGCGCGCGAGGCCGCCGAGAAGCACCGGCAGTCCGCCGCCCGTCCGGCACGCAGCGTCGCGAGGGTGAAGCCGGCCAGCAGGACGAGCACGAGCGCGGCCCCGGCCTGCCGCACGGCCGCGAGCAGCACCACCGCCAGCACCTCGGCGCCGACCACCGCGACCGCCGTCGGCCGCCGCAGCCCCGCGGGCAGCCAACGGAAGTCGGCGAGGTCGGCGGTGAAGGCGGCCAGGGCGGCCCGGCCGCGGCCCTTGTTGATCGCCGCGGCCCCGAACACCACCACCAGCAGGACCCGTGCGGCGAGTTGAACGGTCGTCATGCGATCCTCCGGGGGCGGTTCAGGGACTGCGCGGGGCGTCCGTCGCGGGCCATCCGGCGGATCGCGACGCCCAGGGCGGTCCGGCTGGGAACGGTCCCGAAGGCCCGGGAGTCCAGGCTGCGCGGGTTGTCGCCGAGGACGGCGAGGTGACCGGACGGCACCGCGGGACACCCGTCCGCGGCCGGATCGCCGGCGATCGCGCTGACCCGCTTGACCAGCCAGGGCACCTCGCGAGGAGCGCGCGGCCCGTCCGGGACGGGGATGACGACCACGTCGCCGCGGCGGAACGCCCTGGTACGGCGGACGAGCACGCGGTCTCCGTCCAGCAGGGTGGGCTCCATGCTGCCGCCCTCCACGGTGACCAGCACGAAGGCCCGTCGGAGCGCCAGCGCGCAGGCGGCGGCCCCGGCCAGCACGCCGGCGGCGCCGACGGCCAGGGCCGCCGCGGGCAGGGGGATCGGGTTCATCGGGCACCTTCCGGGACGTCCGGGACTTCGGTGGCGGAGCGGGGGGCGGGGGTCGGTACGGGGGTGGGCACCGGGTGCCGCGCGAGGTCCCCCGGGCCGTCGGGGTGATCGGGGTCGTCGCGGTACCCCTCGGCCTGTGCGGCGAACAGCTCGGCGTACCGCCCGCCGAGCAGGATCAGTTCGTCGTGGCTGCCGCGCTCCACGACCCGCCCCTCGAAGAGCACCGCGATCAGATCCGCCTCCCGCAGCGCGGCGAGGCGGTGCGAGATCAGCAGGCTGGTGCGTCCGGCCCGGTGGCGGCGCAGCGCCTGGTGGACCTGGCGTTCGGCAAGCGCGTCCAGGCCCGAGCTGGGCTCGTCCAGGATCAGCAGTTCGGCGTCCTCGCGCATGAGGGAACGGGCCAGCGCCACCCGCTGCCACTGGCCGCCGGACAGCAGAACTCCGCTCTCCTCGTCCTCGTCGGTGAAGGCGCGGCTGAGCAGGGTCCGGTAGCCGCGCGGCAGCCCCTTCAGTTCGCGGTCGATGCCCGCACGGGTGGCGGCGACGCGGACCCGGTCGAGATCCCCGAGGTGCTCGGGGGCGCCCAGGGCGATGTTCTCGGCGGCCGTCAGGTCGTACGTCATGAAGTCCTGGAACGTCGCACCGATCCTGCGCCGCAGCTCCTTGACCGGCATCGTCCGGATGTCGGCGCCGTCCCAGAGGATGCGCCCGCGCTCCGGGTCGTAGAACCGGCACAGCAGCTTGACCAGCGTGCTCTTGCCCGCGCCGTTCACCCCGACCAGGCCGACGGCCCGGCCGTGCGGCAGGTGCAGGTCGACGCCGCGCAACGCCCAGGGGCCGCCCGGGGTGTAGCGGAACCACACGTCCTCGAAGGTGATGCCCTGCCGAAGCGGCGCCGGCACCCGGTCGCCGTCCTCCAGGTCGGGCGGGGAGCCGATCAGCGCCAGGTAGTGGCCGAAGAGCTGCAACGCCTCCTCGGCGCGGCCGAGTTGCATCACGATCGCGGACAGCGCGCCCTGGACGGCGGCCACGGCGGCGGTGAACAGCGTCATGTCGCCGAGCGTGATCCGGCCGGCGAGCACCTGGCGCGCCACGACCACGGCGGCGACACCGGCGACCGCGGCGGTGACCGACGCCAGTCCCGACTGGACGAGGACCCCCCGGCGCAGCGCGGCCAGGCTCGCGCCGGTCGTCTCGCGCAGCCCGTCCAGCGCCCGCCGGCGAAAGAGCGGCCCGGTGCCGAAGAGCCGGATCTCCTTGGCCGCCCGGGCGTCGGTGAGGAGCCTGCGGTAGAAGAACTGCCGCCGGGTGGTGGGCACCACGGCGGCGGCCGTGTCGGCCATCGCCCGGGAGGCGCGCACCTGTCCGAGGACGGACACCGCGACGCACCCGACGAGCAGGCCTCCCATCGGCGGCCAGAACACCAGTACCGTGCCGAGGAATCCGGCGATCGTGAGCGTGCTGCGGACGAGGTCGAGCAGGAAGTCCAGGACGTCGTGCGGGGCGCCCTGGGCCGCGGACTCGGCGAGTTGGATACGGTCCTGGGTGGCCGGGTCCTCGAAGGGGCGCAGCCCGCGGTAGGCGTTCACCCGCTCGTAGAGCCGGTCCTGCACCTCCAGGTTCACGGACCGGCCGACCAGGGCGGTGACCAGCGTCGACAGGTGGTTCAGGACGGCCGTGGCCCCGGTGAGGACGGCGCCCGCGGCGGCGAGCCACGCCACTCGGGTGCCGTCGGCCGCGTGCGGGCCGCCCGCCCCGGTGAGGGCGTCGACGAGGAGTTTCGCAACATAGGCCACCACCGCGGGCAGGACCCCGGTGAGCAGGGCGAGGAGGAGCTGGAGCAGCACGCCCCGGGGGGAGGCCCGCCAGCCCAGCCGCAGGGCCGCCGCGGCCGCCCGCACCCGGCCCGCGACCGCTGTGGTCACACCAGTTCCTCGGCCTGTGCCGGACGGGTGGCGGTGGCCGCCGGCCGGGCCGTCGCCGGGAGGACGACGTCGCCCAGGTCGTGACCGGCCGCGGCGATGACGCCGTCCTTGAGCCGCAACAGGGTGGGGAAGGCGCCGATCCGGCCGAACGCGGCGGTGGCGGAGGAGTGCTCGGCGACGACGGCCACCCGGCCGATCGCGCCCAGCGTGCCGGCCATCCGCCGGGCCTCCTGGCTCTCCGGGTCGCCCACGACGAAGAACAACGGGTTCTCGGCCCCGGTGGACGCGCCGCCGGCCAGCGACTCGATCAGGTTGCCGCACGGCGTGCAGCCGACCATGACGAAGGCCGCGAAGGCGTCGCCGCCGGCCACGTCGGCCGCGGTCACCTCCTCGCCGGTGGTGGTGACGGCGCTGAACTCGGCGACGGCGGTGCCGGTTGAGGGCAGCACGGCGGCGGCACTCGTGCCTCCCTCCTCCAGCACCCGCAGCCGGCGGACGACCGCGAAGGTCAGGGCGAGGTTGGCCGCGGTGGCGACGCCGAGCAGCACGGCCAGGACGATGAGCGTGGTGAGCATGGGGGTTCCTCTCGAGTCCGGTCGAAGGGAAGGCGCGGGGCGGGGGCCTGCGGGACCCCCGCCCCGCGCCTCGGGCCGTCAGCAGCCGTACGCGACCTTCTTGTTGTACTGCAGACCACCCGTGCCCTTGCAGGCGCCGGTGCAGTTGTAGTAGCCGTTGCACATCGGCTGCCACCACCAGCCGCCGGAGCAGTAGCCACTGCGCGAGGTACAGGCGACGACACCGCAGTAGTCCGGCGGCACGCAGGCCCCGGCCCTGGTCTGCTTCAGCAGCGCGCCCAGCATCCGGTCACCGAGCGCCGTCATGACCTTGGTCATGTGAACTCCTCATGGTCTGGACCCGTCCGATCGGGTCGACACCATGCTGTCCGCGCCCCCTCTCCATCGCCTTCCCACCGACTCCTCGTCCGCTCTGCGCGGCCGCCCCCCTACAGGCGGCCTCCCTCGTCGACGAAGCCGATCAGGTCCTGGATCCGGTCCATCGCGCTCACGCCGTACACGTCCTCGACGGCGCGGGAGACCACATGGCAGACGAGGTTGCGTTCCAGTTCGCCGATGCCGAGCCGGTACATGTTGAGATACAGCCAGTTGAGCACCACCCGGTACTGCTGGAAGGTGTTCCAGCCGCCGAGTTGCTCGGCCGCCGCCCGGTGGCCGCCGAGTGCCTGGTGGAAGGGGCTGCGGTCGGACCAGGCGCCCCAGGTCGAGCCCCACGCCTCCGGGTCGCCCTTCTCGTCGGTGTTGAGCGTCAGCTCTCCGCGGTCCAGGAGGTCGGCCGCCTGGGCGCGGTAGCGGAGCAGGGTGTCCAGGAGGGCGCCGAAGGGGAGGACGTCGTGGAAGTCGGCGGCCGCGGTGATCTCTACGACACGCTGCCGGAAGTGCCGGGCGCTCGCCTCGTAGACCCGGTCGAACCGGTCGCGCAGGCCGTCGGGCATCTTCGCCATGAAGGCGTCGGCGTGCCCGCGGAAGGACATGTAGCCGTAGGTCACCGGCGGGAGGAACCGGTTGGCCACCGCGATGAACAGGTCCACGGCGAGCGCCATCCTGGAGCCGCCGTCCCGGACCCAGTCGAGGATGTCGAACACCACCTCGTTGGTGTCGGCGTAGTAGGCGGCGAGGAGGTCCGCCGCCTCCTGCCCGCCGAGCACGTGGAGGCGCTGGTCGTGGGGCCCGATCTCGACGCTGTTGTCGGGTGCCCAGGGCGTCAGCGGCCCCCGCTCCCGCTCCTGTTCGGCGAGCCGGACGTGCTGGGCGTGCGCGGCCCGTTCGTCCAGGGTCGCGGTGGACGGATGCGCGCGCAGGTACTCCTGGAGGATGCCGGTGACGGCCGGTGCGACGACGTCGGCGAAGGCTTCCTCGCTCGCCCGGACGGGGATGCGGACGTGCGGCCCGCGCCTCCAGTGCGGCTGGTAGTACACCGTGGACACCGCGGGGGCCACCGCCGTGACGAACGGGCGTACCGCGTCGAGCAGCAGGCCGGTCCGGTCGCTGTCGTGGTGGAAGACGTTCACGCTGCGCCACGAGGACTCCGTCATGCCCCATCTCCTTGGCAGTTCAGTTCGATCACGTACTCGGTCACTCGGGGCAGGCCCTGGTGGTCGACGACGGCCGTCTCCGGCTCCGGCGCGACCTCGTGCAGGACCGCCGCGTCGGCCGGGTCCCTGGCCAGTCGCTCGAAGGCCAGGACCAGGGGTGGTGAGCCGATGTCGACGAACATCGGCTTGCGGGTGCGGTCCTTGGCGACCAGGCCCGTCGTCAGGGCGCCCGTCCGCAGCACGGACACGAAGAACCGGGGTGGGATGCCGTGTTCGGCCAGCCAGGTCGCCAGCACGAGCAGGAAGTCCGCGTCGGACTGGCCGGCCGCGCGGCGCGGAAGCGTCCCCGGCTGCGCCACCCAGGTGGCGCGTCGGAGCACCACGGGCCCGATGCTCAGCCGGGGCGCGTGCAGGACGCGTCCCGGCGCGCTCGCGGATGCGGCGGCGTCGTGCCGCAGCGGTTGGTCCGGCCGCAGCAGCGTGGGGTTCTCGCCGAACGCCTCGATCAGCAGGGCCATGACCGGTGGCAGCTGCCGCTCGTAGGACAACCCGGTGTGGACGGGGCGGACCGCCGCCGCGCCGTCGCACAGGACCGGCAGCCCGTCGTCGCCCACCCCGACCGTCAGCCGCGCGGGCGGCGGGTGGTCGAGCCGGTACGGCAGGGTGAGTTCGCGCTGGTTGAGCGAGGTGGCGAGGGTCTGGGGGAACTCCGCGTAAGTCGGTGCGGCCGGGTACACCGCGTCGACCGGGAGCGGGTCGTCCCCGGCCAGGCGCAGCAGACGGCGGACGTGGGACCGGCCGCGGCCGAAGCCGGAGTTGACGGTGTTGACGACCAACTCGCCCGCGCCGTACTGGGCGTAGACGGCGACCGACCCGACCGGACGCACCCACGCCGGCAGCGCGTCGAGCACCTGCTCGATCCGTTTCCGGTCGGGCAGCGCGCGCCGGACGTCGGCGATCAGGCCGGCCAGCCGGCGTACCTCCGCGACCGGGTCGGCCAGGAGGGTCTCGGTCAGCCCGCTCGTGCCGAAGGCGAGCGCGGCGGGGTGCAGGCGCATGGCCGCGCGACCGCTGTGCACGAGTGCGTCGTAGAACCGGTCGAAGGGCACGGGTGCGCCGGTGCCGAAGTGCTCCCGGACGAACGCGGCGATCGCCAGCTTGAAGGGCAGCGTGCGGTCGAAGACCGCGAGCAGCCGGCAGGCGACCGCCAGGTGATCCAGGGTGTCCTGCCACGAGGGCAGTCCCGCCTCGAGGACGACTCCGGGGACGACCGACTGCTCGGTCACGACGTCCCGCAGCCTGCCGCTGATGCCCACGGCCTCCAGGCGTTCGGTCAGCACCGGGCCGAGCGCGACCCGTTCGGATCCGTCGGCGCTCTCGTAGGCGCGCAGGCCCTCCCGGATCCGTTCCAGGCCGGGGTCGCGGTCGGCCGGCCGTCCGAGCGGATCGGCACCGTGCTCGTCGAGGTCCGGTCGGAGCAGGAGCAGTCCGGCGGCCACGAGGGAGCGCACGTATCCGGCCGCCGCGTCCGGTGGCGCGGGAATGCCCGCGGTCAGTTCGGCGAGCGTCGGCTGCGCGGCTGCGGCGCGCAGGCAGTGCCGCAGCGGCGGGGTCAGCGCGAGGGTGAGGAGTTCCTCGGCCGGTGCCGGGCCGAGGAACCGGACGTCGCCGGCCACGAGTCGCGCGCTCGGGTTGACCCGGACCCTCGTCCCGTCGGGCCCCGGGGCCAGCGGGGCGAGAGCCGACAGGTCGAGTGCGACGACCGAGCGCGGCCGGCCGGTGGCGGTCCAGCGCAGTGCCGGACCGTGCGGGACGAAGCGGCCGAGGCCGCTGGCGGTGAACGTGCTGAAGGGGCTGGTCTTCACGGCGGCGCGCGCGGTGTAGGCGGCCAGCCGGATGAGTTCCTGCCGCCCGGGCCCCCGCCGCAGGACGTCGCGCAGGGTGGGGCTGGCGTGCGCCAGGCCCTGGTCGAAGCGGTGATCGGTGCTGATGTCGCGCAGATGGGCGTGGACGGCCCGGTCGGCCGCGGCCAGCAGGGCGGGCAGTCCGGCGCGGTCGGCGCGGTACCGGGCCGCCGCCCGGGCGAACTCAGCGGTGTCTGCGGCGAGTTTCTCGCCGAGGGCGGCGGCGACCAGGGGCTGGGCGAGCAGTCGGGCCGGATCGCGTCCCTGGTGCACGGTCCGGCGCAGGGCGACCAGGTGCGGTTTGGCGGCGGGGTCCTCCAGCGCCCCGATCACGGCGTAGTAGCGGTCGGACAGCGCCGCGGCGTCGGCTCGCAGCCCGACCGCCGCGCGCGCCGCCGCCAGCAGGGCGTGCCGCAGCCGCTGGTCGACGAGTCGGTCCAGGACGGTGGCGGGCAGGCAGGCGACGCGTACCCCGAACGTGGTGGCGTGGTCGGTCATGGGAACGGGTGGGGGTGGGGATTGACGTCGGCGTCGGTCAGCGGGCGTGGCGCGTGTCCGAGCCGGTGGGGCACCTCCCGCAGCCGGGGCAGTCCGGTGACCCGCCGGTTGCGGTGGCCGAAGGTCATGGGCAGGGCGCCGGGCACGATCACCTTCACGCAGTGCAGGTCGGCGGCCTCGTGCAGCGGCGAGGTCTGGTCGACGACCACGACGTCCATGCCGCCGGCCAGCATCCGGTCGACGGCCTCGGTCAGGTCGTCCCGCAGGTCGGCGTGGAACGGCCAGGGCCGGCGGCCGACGCGGTCCCAGTCGATCAGGCGGTCGCCGGAGAGCAGGAAGGAGAAGCGGTCGAGGGCCTCGGGTGTCGCCGCGCACAGCGCGTGGTCGGTCATGACGCGCACCAGTGCGGGATCGGCGGCCATCTTCCTGGCGCGCTCGACCTGTTCGGCGTACCGGCGCGTCTCCTGTTCGACGATGGGCGCCAGTTCGCCGAGCGCGGTGAGGACGCCGGCGAGGGGGTCGAGGGCGGACCCGCTGGTGCAGACGACTCCCGGCCGGGTGTCGTCCGATGTGGTGTCCTGTGCGACCGCCCAGAACGCGGGAATCGCCTCGGACAGGGTGGTGTCGAAGACCCGCACCCGGTGTCCGCTGCGCTCCATGCGCTCGACGACGAGCCCGACGCGGGGGTCCGGCGCCCGGGAGAGGTCCACCTCCGGCACGGGCATCCGGGCGTACCAGGTCATCAGGAACGCGTCGCGCTCCACGACCTCCAGGATCCCGTGCAGGACCGCCTCCTCGACGCAGGCGCCGAGCGCGCAGCCGTTGGAGATCTCGAAGGTGAAGGGCTTGTCCGCCCGTGTGCCCGGCCGCAGTTCCGTCCGGTAGTACGCGTACGTCTCCGGGACGAGCACCGGGCGGGCCCGGCGGAACGAGTACGCCCACACCCAGGACACCACGGTGTCCTCGGTGAACGGCTGGTAGGGGCAGTCCGGCTCCTGGTAGCGATCCGGAGGGAGCAGGCCGAGCGAGCGCGGATCCAGGGCGTCGTCCGCGAGTTCGGCGTAGCTGCCGCGTACGGTGGTGCGCTTGCCCCAGGGCCACTGGCCGCCGAGCCGTTCCAGTGCCTCGGCGACCGCGGTGGCCCGGCAGGAGGCGAAGTCCTGGGCGCGTCCGAAGCCGGCCTCGCCGCGGTAGCCGTACTCGGTGAGGACCGCCTCGGCCAGCGGGAACAGCGTGTCGCGCAGTCCGCTCGGCGGGGCGACCACACCGGTCTCGGCGTCGACGTAGAGCCGGCTGAGCCGGGGCTCGGACAGGTCGCGGATCCTGGTGGCGCGCGCCCGGGGCTTGGGCCGGGGCCGCGGCGTGATGGTGGCTCGGGCGGCGGTGTCCTCGGGGGGCGAGCCGCACACCGGGCACAGCGGGTCCGGGAGGAACGGGTGCCGGGTCAGGGACAGGTCGCGCAGCTGGAGGTACCAGCAGCAGTCCCTGGCGGCGCCCGCGTGCACGAGTTCGCGCACGGTCTCGGCGGCGAACGCCGACAGCCAGTGCGAGGGCCGGGCCGCGATCCTGTCGTCGTCGAGCAGTTCGGTGGTCCACGGGTCGCGGCGGGGCGCGCTGGACCGCCATTTCTGCACGCACCAGACGCAGCCGTGCTCGCCGGGTCGTACGAGCGGGCCGATCACGACCCGGTCGAGTTCGGTCCACACCGGCAGCCAGGGCTCGCCCCTGTCGTGCGCCGCGGCCCAGTCGCCGGTGTCCCAGCCGTCGCGCGCCACCACCAGCATCGACGGCGGGCGCTGGGCAAGGGCGCCGGCCAGCAGGCCGTCACCGATCACCGTGTCGCTCACGTGTGGTTCTCCCTCACCATGTCAGCCGGAACTCGGGGCGCGGCCCGGCGGGGTGCTCGGTGCCCAGTTGCGCCATCAGCAGGCTTCGCTTGCGCCCGGTCAGGCCGAACCAGTCGTCCAGCAGATGGGTGAGCACGTCGTTCTGGATCCGGCTGGCCACGTCGACGGCCGCGGCGGCCAGGCAGGCGCGGTGCAGCGCGGCACCCGCCGCGGCCTGCTGCACGCGGTACCAGCGGGCGCCGAACCGCTCCTGGGCCGCTTCGGCGTCCCCCACCGGCAGCAGCCACACGTTCGCCGTGCGGGCGCCCTGCTGGGTCAGCGCGGCCAGGGCGGCCTCGCGCAGGCGCTCGCGGGGGTCGCCCTCGCTCACCAGCTCCAGTTGGTGCGTGTCGGGAAGGTAGCGGTAGGCGCCGGCCGGGACGCCCGTCACGTTGGCGATGACGCAGTAGAACTCGACCAGGTTCGCCGGCAGGTCCCAGCGCATCTGCCGGCCGTAGGCGGTGAGGATGGTGGCCAGGTCGGCGCTCGTCATGGTCGCGCCGCTGAAGCCGCGCATGGCGGCATGGCGGGTCCGTGCCCCGGCCACCAGGTCGGGTGTCGCGTGCGGCAGGCTGATCCGGGTGCCCTCCGTTGCGGGCGGGGCCGGCATCGGCTCGGGTCCGGGGCGGCTGTGCGCGAGCACGGCGGCGTGGGCGTCGAACGCGCGGGGGAAGGCGGACAGCGACGGGCCGCCGAACGCGGAGGGCACCGGCGGGACGAGTTCGACGACCGCGTGGACCCCCTCCTCCCTCGGATCGAGCCCGAGCAGCTCGGTGACGTCGGCTTCGGGGAAGCACAGGCGGGCCGAGGCCTGCTGGTCGTCCGCGACGGTCAGGGCCTGCGCCACCTGGATCCCGGCCTCCAGGCAGGCCAGGCGGTAGTACATCTCGCCGTACTTGGCGGCCAGCCGCCAGAACACGGTGGTCCCCACGAGGACCGTGGCGGCCGGGCGGGACGCCACCCAGCTGCGGTAGTCACCCGAACGCAGGCGCACCAGGGCGTGCCGGGCCGGGTCGTAGTAGTGGACGCCGGTGGGGACCTCCGAGTCCGGACCGGCGACGACGTACCACTCCGCGCTGTACCGGGCGCCTCCCGAGGGCGTCGGACGCCGGGTGACCAGCCACTGCAGCGGATCGGAGTCGGGGATGGCCTCGAAGCTGTCGGTGAAGGGCAGCATGTCCAGCGGTGTCAGCCACTGCGACCGGGTGATGCCGCCGAGATCGGCGAGCAGCCGGCCGAGCCGGTGTCCGGCCTTCTCGGGGGGCCAGGGCAGGGGGTGGCGCGGTGCGTCCGGGTAGCTCTTGACCACCCGGGGCGGGTACGCCTGCGGGTTCGCCACCTCGGTCGGCGTGTGCACGTTCTCCTGGTAGCGCGTCGCCTCGTCGCTCATCGCTCACACCGCGCACAGGTCGAACACGGTGCGCGTCAGCAGCAACCGCAGGTGGGATTCCTGGGCGAGGCCGATGCCGAGCCGGTTGCACATCAGGTGCGCGCACCGTTCCACGATCAGCTGGGGCACCAGGTGGTTGATGTGCTCCAGTACGTCGGCGGGCGCGTCGAAGGCGGGAGAGGCGTCCAGTGTGCCCAGCAACTCCAGTTCGACCAGGGTCTCGTTGAGGTCCTGCACGGTGCGCAGCCAGGCGTTCACCAGCGAGGTGTCCGGCAGGGCCCCGCCTCGGGTCACGGCCCACACCGTCTCCAGGCCGGCCCGCAGCTGGGTCTTGTTCGCCTCGAAGTGCCGCTCGAAGTCCGCCGAACCGAGCACCTGCGAGGCCGTGCCGCCGATCTCCGATATGAACCGTGCCTGGTAGGCGAGTTCGGGCAGGATGCTGGTGAACAGGGTGCGGTTGGCGGCCAGCATGGCGAAGACGTCCATGGCGCGCTGCCCGGCCGTGCGTCCGCGGGCGATCAGTTCGACGGCCAGCGTGCTGGCGGCCATGAGCTGCTTCTCGACGGCTTCCAGGGCGCGGCCCGTGCCGAACGCCTCGCTGTCGGGCACGTACGGGATGAACTCGACGGAGTTGTCCGGGTGGAGCACCGGGTCGTAGGCGGTCATGTGCTCTCTCGCGGCGAGGTCGGCCGCGGTCCTGGCGTACTCCTCCTCGGTGATCGAGGAGGACGAGGGTGTGGTGCGGTAGAACTCCGCGGCCGTCTCCTCGACGGCCGCGCGGACCTCGCCGTGGTGCTCGGTGCGTGCGCGCACCCGCAACCGGACGTGCGGGCCGCCCTCCCAGTATCGGAGGAAGAAGAAGCCGTCGGCGTGTCCGGCGCGGCGCAGCCGGTCGACCGCGGGCTTGACGGCACCGGCGATCAGGGCGTCCTGATCGCCGTGGTGGAAGAGGTGGGCGCTGACCCAGCCGCGGTCAGACATATGCGACTCCAGGCTCGTTGAGTTCCACGATGTACTCGGCGACGCGCTCGCCGCCGACCTGAACGGGATCCGGCACCATCTCGCTGATCTGCACGATCGCGTTCGGCTCGGTGAGCCGGCGCTCCAACCCGAGCAGCAGCAGCATGCTTGCGAAATCCACGTAGTTCGGTTTGTTGTCGTTGCCCGGCCGCGGGGCGCCGCCGCCCTGGCCGAGGGCGGCGGGATCGAGCACGGTGACGAAGCACCGCTCGGGGATGCCGTGTTCGGCGAGCCAGCCGGCCACCTTCAGCATCCAGGCGGCGTCGGTCGCGGATCCGGCCCGCCGTGGCAGCCGGTCCGCGCGGGTCATCCACATGGCACGCCGCAGCACCACGTTGCCCACGGTCAGCCGGGGCAGATGGCGTACGCCGTCGTCGCCGCGCGGGTCCGACGTCATCCGGAGTTCGGTGTGCGCGCCGAACCAGCTGTTGGACTCGCCGAAGGCCTCGACCATGAACCGCGCGGCGGGCGGCAGCAGCCGGTCGCCGAGGCCCGGGTGCACCGGGCAGATCCGCCGGCCGAGGCGCCGGGACACGAGCGCGATCAGCCCGTCGGGGCCGCGCCGCACATACAGGTCGTTGACGGGCAGCAGGTCGTCGTGCGCGCGCACGCTGCGCACCCCCGGGTAGTCGACGACCAGTCGGACACCGGGCTTTCTGACGTTGACCGCGGAGCGGGCCACCGCCTCGAACTCGGCGAAGAGCACATCGTCCCGGCCCGAGGCCAGTCCGGGTTCCGCGGGGGCGTCGGCCCGCAGGTCGAGCGTGTCCAGGATGTGCCGTACCCGGTTGCGGCCGCGTCCGAAGCCGCAGCTGACGTTGTTGACGACCAGGTGCGGACCGTGCGCCGTCCGGGCGAGCTGGCAGTAGACCGCCACGGACGTGGGGGTGCGGACCCAGCTCGGCCACTCCTTGGCCAGCGTGCGCACCTCCTCGGTCCCGATGCGGACCACGCCGTCCCGGTCGGCGGCCCGTCCGCCCAGCAGCCGCTTGCTCGCGGCGCGCAGGCGGTGCAGCTCGCGCACCGCCTCGACGGGGCTGTCCTCGGTGGTGAACCGGCTGTGCGCCGCGAACGGTCCGCCGGCCGACTGCTCGGCCAGCACGTCCCGGTAGAACCGCACCAGCGGAACCTCCGCGCCGACCGGGTACCGCTCGTCGAACAGCGAGCTGAGCGTGAGCTTGAACGGCAGGTCGGGCCCGATCAGGCCGAGCAGCGTGCGCACCGCGTCGAGGTCCTCGAGCAGCGGCTGCCAGCCCGCGCGGTCCAGCACCGCGGTCGTACCGGGGTGCACCGCGTTCTCGTAGAAGCCGTACCGGGCGAACTCCTGGGTCAGCTTGGGGCTGTCCAGGTGTGCGTGGTCGCCGACCTCGCGCAGCGCCGTGTCCAGTCCGCGGATCACGGCGCCGCGGATGGCCACCCGGTCCGCGGGGGCGACGGTCGCCGAGTAGCCCGACAGGGCCTCGTGGACGCCGTGCAGGGTCCGGTCCAGCCGTTCCAGGCCGGGCCGGCGCAGTTCGTGCAGCCACGCGCGCAGATCGGCGACCGGGTCCGGGCTCTGGTCGGCGAGCGGCGGGACGGGCTCCAGGACGCCGAGCGCCACCAGGCGGTGCAGGAACACGTCGACCTGGCGGGTGTCGGCCGCCCGGGCCGGGAGCCGGTCCCGCAGTTCGTCCAACGTGCCCTCACCCGCGGCCAGTTCCATCACCCGGCGCAGGGTCGGGGTCAGGGCGAGGGCGTGCACGTGCTCCACCGGGCGGCGGCCCAGGAACAGCAGGGTGTCGTCGCTGACCGTGGCGCTGGGGTTGATGCGGACGCGGCAGGCGCCGACGACCTCCGGGCGTTCGTGGACGGCGCGCGCGATCCGGTGCAGCGATCCGACGCTGATCTCGGTGGCGGTGGCCGGGACGACCCGCTCCTCGGCCGGGCGCGCGGACAGCTCGGCGAGGGCGTCGGCCCGGCCCCACGCGGCCAGTCCGCTGCTGGTGAACGTGCTGTACGGGCTCGTCTTCGCCGCGGAGCGCACAAGGTACTGCGCCAGGCGCAGCACGGTCTGGCGCTGGGGCGTGCGGCCGCCGCCGAGCCACTTGTGCAGGGCCTGGAACATGTCCGGGTTGGCGTGCACGAGGCCCAGTTGGAAGGCGGGCAGTCGGGCCGCGGACCGCAGCGACTCGCAGCTCGCCTGCCAGTCCTGCTCCAGTTGGTCCGGCAGCCCGGTCATCAGCCGGTCGCGTGCGGCGAGCAGCGCCGTCCAGTCCCGGATGGGGGCGACCAGGTCCACGGGCACGTCGGCCAGTCGCGCGAGGTCGACGCGGCGGCCGCGATGCACGGCCCTGCGCACCGCGACGAGCCCGGCCTTGAGTTCCCCGTCGCCCGCGGCGCCGATCGCCGTGTGCAGCAGGTCCGACAGTCCGCCGGCCGCGGTGACGATCTCGGCGCGCAGGCGCACCAGGTCCTGGGCGGTGCGCCAGCTGCGTGCGCAGCGCAACCCGTCCAGTACGGCGACCGGGCTCGCCGCGAGGCGGACCACGGCGGCCGGGCCGAGCACGTAGCGCGGCGGGCCGGGGTGGTCGTGCGGGAGCGTGCTCATCGGTCCACCGCCTCGGGCTCGACGGGCACGATCACGCGTCCGCCCGGTCCCGTGCCCGCCAGCAGGATCTGGAAGACCGGGGTGTGGCGCTGCTCGGTGAGTCCGAGGGCCGCGCGGACCCCCTCGGCGTGATAGGCGTTGATCACCCGGCCGGACATGCCCTGTGCCGCGGCGGCGACGCACACGCGGTGCGCGAGCAGCCCGGCCTCCTGGTTGATCACGCGGTAGCCGCGGTCGCCGAAGGTGTCGAACGCCCAGTCGCGGTCGCCGACGAGGTGGACGACGGCGTTCATGTCCTTGAAGACCGGTCCGGGTATGGTGACGCGCTCGATCGCCGTGACGGCGTCGACGCCGGTGTCCGCCCGGTCGACGGGGTGCAGCGCGCCGGTGACCTGGTCGAGCCGGTAGCAGCCCGGCGGTACACCGGTGAGGTCGCCGACGGTCAGGAAGATCTCCAGCGGTACGGGCGCGCCCGCGGGGACCGCGTCGCTGGTCGCCCCGGTGCGGGCCCGGGCCAGCCGCGCCCACAGCTCGATCCCGTCGACCTGCGTCGGGGCCGGGCGGAAGATCCCGGGGCCGGAGTCACGGGCGCGCAGCAGGTCCGCCGTGTTCGCCTCCGGGATCCCCTTCTCGGGCAGTGGCAGCGGTTCGGCGCCGGGGAGGCCGGGCGCGACGGGGTCGGCGGTCGCGAAGGCCGCGGTGTCCGCGCGCAGTGAGGCGCGGTTGACCTCGGTCAGTGTCGGGCAGGTCCGTGCGACGTCCAGTGCGCCGCCGACCACGGTCGGTGCGATCGGGTCGATGGTCGCGGCCAGCGCGGCGGCCGTCCGCGGAACGGGGTCGCGCCTCATCCCGTGGTCGGTGTCGTGCAGCGGCAGGACCATCAGCGCCGGTTCCTGGTCGCCGTCGAGTCCGAGCAGCTTGTGGACCGGCTCGTCGAGGAACTGGTGGTGCACGTGCGTCCGCAGGCCCATGGACCGCGCGACCAGGTCGAGGTTCCCGGCGAGCAGGCCGGCCTCCTGTGTGCACAGGCGGTAGGCGTAGTCGCGGTAGATGTACGCGGTCTTGGCGAGCAGTCCGCTGAGCACGAACACGGCCGGCGGCAGGGCGCCGGTGGTTCCGGTCGCCCCGGCCAGCAGGCCGCGGTGGTCGCCGACGCGCAAGCGAACCAGCGCGTGGTGCGGGGCGTCGTAGTGGTGGACGCCGTCGGCCAGGCACACGTACAGCTGGACGCCGAACAGGCAGCGCGCCGAGGCGACCATCCGGTGGTAGGGCCAGGTTCCGTTGGTGTCGAACTCCTGGCGGGAGATGCCGTAGCCGTAGCGCAGGAGCGTCGACAGCGCCGGCTCGTCGAGCGTCTCGACCTCGGTCAGCCGCCGCGGCACCCTGATCGTCAGCGGGCGGCGCGGCAGGCCGCGGTAGATCTTGAACTTGAGTGGCTCGTCCGGGTTGCCGTACTCCGACTGCCTGCCTTCCATCGCCTCGGCGAGGTCTTCCAGGGTGACCCGCCAGAACTCACGGCCGACGCCGTCCTCGCGGCCGGTCACGGGAAGGGGTGCGGGTGCGGGTTGCGCACCCGGGGCAGCCGGGGCAGTCCGGTCACCCTGCGGGCGGTGTGTCCGAAGGTCATCGGAACCGAGCCCGGGGCTATTACCTTGACGCATCTGAAGCCTCCCGAGGCCTGTTCCGTGGAGGTGGTGTCGACGGCCACGACGTCCATGCCGGCGGAGGCGAAGCGGCGGACGGCCTCGTCTAGGTCCGCGCCGATGTCGGCGTTGCCGGGCCAGTGCCAGCGTTCGAGCCCCTGCCGCCAGGTCGAGACCACCGGATCGTCGAGCAGGAAGGAATAGCGGTCGAAGGCGCCCGGATCGGCCGCGCAGAGCAGGTGGTCGGCCATCGAGACGACGTCGTCGGGGTGGTCGGCCAGGTGCCGGGCGCGCTCGCGCCAGCCCGGGTCGAGCGCGAGAAGGGTGACGTACTCGACGGTCTGGCTCAGTTCGTGCAGCGCGGCCAGGATCGCCTCCGCCGGGCGCAGTCCGCTGCCGCCGGTCGACACGGCCCGGGGGCGTGCGGTGCCGGTGGTGTCCTCGGCGAACGTCCAGAACGACGGGATGCCGTGCTCGCGTGTGCTGTCGAAGATCCGCACCCGGTAGCCCTGCCGCTCGATGCGCTCGGCCACGAGCGGGATCCTGCGGTCGGGCACGGTGGCTGGGTCGAGTTCGGGCAGGGGGGTGCGGCCGTACCAGGCCATGAGGAACGCGTCGCGCTCGGCGACCTCGAGCACGCCGTGCAGCACCGCCTCCTCGTAGCAGCCCCCGAGAGCGCAGCCGCTGGAGATCTCGCACGCGAATCCGGGCTCGCCGCCCGCCCTCGGCAGCCGGTAGTAGACGAAGCTCTCCGGCACCAGCACCGGCCGGTCCCGGCCGAACGAGTGCCCCCAGACCCAGTTGGCCACCGCGTCCTCGGTGAACTCCCGGTAGGGGAAGCCCGGGAGGCGGTACCGGTCCGGGGGGTACAGGCCGAGGGTGCGGGGGTCGATCGCGTCGTCGGCGATGTCCGCGTAGCCGGCCGTGACGCCGGTCCGCCGGGCCGGCGCGTACGCGGCGAGCCGTTCGAGCGACTCGGCCACCGCGACGGCCCGCGCGGACGCGAAGTCCCGGGTGCGGCCGTATCCGGACGCCTCCACAGGGACACCGGGCACGGCCATGGCGGCTTCGGTGAACGGGAACGCGTGCCGCGTGTAGGAGGTGACGGAGGGGATCAGGCCGCTGTGCCCGTCGACGTAGAGCGCGTCGAGTTCGCCCTGGTCCAGCGCACGGACTCGGCTCGACTCCACGGCGAGCTTGGGGCGCGTCTCACGGGTGATCCTCGCGCCCCGTTCGGTGTCGGCGGGCATGGCCGAGCACTTCGGGCAGCGCGGATCGGTGAGGAAGCCGTGCCGGGACAGGGTGAGCGTGGCCGTCTCGACGATCCAGAACCGCTGGGTCGCGGGCTCGGCCGCGCTCAACGCGGTGACGGTGTCCGCCAGGAAGGTCGGCAGTTCCCTGTCCGGCACCTCGGCGGCCATCTCGGCGGCGCGTTCGGCGGACGCCGATGCGGCACGCCGGGTGCGCAGGCACTCGGGGCAGCCCGGGGGCCACGGTCCGACGATCACCTGATGGGGTTCGAGCAGCACCTGGGGCAGGTCAGCCATGGACGATCACGGCTCGCGCCACGAACGGACACAGCCGGGCGAGCTGCGGATCGTGGTCGAGCGGTACGGCGACGACGCGACCGCCGTCGGCCGTCAGGCCCGTGACGGCCTGCTGGAGGGTCACGGACGTCGGCCATGCCCCGGTGTCCCCCCGCAGGTGCACGGGCAGGTCGGGCACGGGTGCCGGCGCGTAGGCGGGCTGCCGCGCCGTCCGCGACTGGTAGGCGAGCAGCGTCCGCTCCAGTCCCTTCTCCAGCGCGGCGCCGACCTCGAGGTCGCTCGCGCAGGCGACGGTGCCCGTCGAGGTGGTGAGGACGAACGTGGGCAGCCCGAGCAGGCCGGACAGGTCGTGGATCTCGAACCGCTGGTCGACGATTCCCAGGAGCTTCGTGTACCGCTCCCCGCGCGGGGTCAGCTCCGCACCGTCCAGGTCCAGTCGGCGCAGGGGCTCGGTCGCGGTCGAGAGCGCCGCCACGGCGTTCTCCTCGGCCAACGCGACCACCGCGGCGCGCAGGGCCTCGGACCAGTCGCCACCGGAGGCCGCGGCGCGCGCGGGGAAGACCTGCGCGGCGTCGACCGCGACCGGTTCACCGGTCAGGACGTCCACCCCGTGCAGCCGGTCGCCCCTGCGCGGGTCGGCCATGACGGCCGCGTAGCGCTCGAACGCGTGCCGGACGGCGCGCCGGCGCGACTCGACCACGTTCTCACCGCAGCCGTGCACCGCGAACGGGGCGCCCGCCAGGCCGACCGGGTCGGAGACCATGACCTCGCTGACGAACAGCGGCAGTTGCTCGTAGTCGCGTTCGGTGATCTCGGCGAAGACGCCGGTGCGGGGATCCACGCAGTCGACCGCGCGCCGGGCCAGTTCCTCGTCGTCGACGGGTGCCGCGTCGGCCAGCGCGGTCAGGCGCGCCGGGTCGTCTGGGGCGGCGGGCAGGGCGAGCGGGTGGGGCAGGAACGCGTGCCGGGTGGTTTCCAGGCTCTCCAGGTCGAACCGCACCAGATGGTTGTCGCCGGGGCTCCGGTCGATGCCGGTGAGGTGCCGGAAGGCCGCGAAGCACAGCTGGTTCGCGACGAGGGCGACCGTGGGGCCGCGCAGGAACTCGCTCGGCGCCGACTCCGGGTGGTCGCCCAGATCCGCCCCCTCCATGTCGGGGGCGAGCGCGCGCAGCCGGCGCCAGGCCGACTCCCAGGCGGTGGCGTCGCCGTCCTTGCCGATCACCGGCCCGATCCAGGCCTCGTCACCCGCCACGACCGTCTGGGCGCACGCGGCGCCGGCGGCGATCGCGCGGTGGGGCAGCAGCCGTGCGCGTTCTGCCATGGGGCGGTCCGCGACGTGCAGCACCATGGTGGTGCCGGCCGCGATCTCGTCGAGTCGGCCGCCGTCGGTGTCCAGGTAGGCGATCCGCTGCTCGGGGTCCTGTTCCCGGGCCGCGGCGAGGTGCTCGGCGACCCGGTCGCGGTCGAAGGGCGACTCGGTGAACGGGGCGAGCGACACCGTGCGGACGCCCGAGCGCAGCTGCGAGTTGGTCAGGGCCTGGAGCAGCGGGCCGGAGCCGGTCAGCAGGAGGGTGCTGTCGCGGTAGCGCTCGAAGCGCAGTTCCGGCGACTCGGTGAAGTACTCGATGAAGGCGATGTTGGCCGCGTAGGTCTTGGCCAGGTCCTCGGACAGCGTGTGCGGACGATCGTCCGACACGTTCTTGACGTATCCCTTGCCGAGCAGCAGCATCGTCAGCTTGGCGAGCGCGGCGCGGCTGGACTCCGGTACGGCCGCGCACAGTTCGCCGAGCGTTCTGGTGCCGTCCAGCATCGGCGCCATCCGCTGGATCCACTCGTAGGTCGACGCGCCCTTGAGGATCGACCCGCCGAGGTTGCTGCGGATGTAAGCGCCTTCCGGCACGCGCATGACGTAGACGTCCCCACGCAGGCGCGGCCGTATCCGCTCGACGTTGACTTCCATGACCACCGTTCTTCGTGCGTTCATTGATGACGGGTCAGGAGGAGGACCGAGAGCCACCCGGTCCCCGTTGACGAACACGCACCGGCTAGAGCACATGTGCCAGGGTCATCAGCACCCGGATCAGGTGCAGGAGCAGCACGGGCAGCAGCAGCAACAGCTGCTCGCACCGCCGGAAGCGGACAGCTCCGTGAGGCCGTAGCCGGCCGTCACGGACGCGGGCACGACTTCACCCAGGTCCACCAGTTCGAAGGCGCTGTCGTCCAGCACCAGGTTCTCGAACTCCTCCATGTCTTCCACCTCCCTTCTCACAGTGACGTCACCTCGGGCAGCACCTTGGCGCAGAAGATCTCCAAGGTCTGCCGAGCCTCGGCGAGCGGCATCGCACCGAAATCGATCTGCCACAGGATCTGGTCGACGCCGCCGATGTGGTCGTTGAACGCGCGGATGCGGTCGATGACGGTGGCCGGCGATCCGACGATCGCGCCACCGTCGGTGAAGAGTTTGGCGGGCTGCAGGCCGCGCAGCATCCAGCCGAATCCGGAGTAGCCCCGGTAGGCAGAGGACTCCCTTCTGTCCCACGGGCTCACGGCCTGCGCCCACACGTCCAGATAGCGGCGCAGGTAGGTCTCGGCGATCTCCTCCGCGCGCTCGTCCGTGTCCGCCACCACCAGGGGCAGGCTGGCCGCGACGCGGGGCCGCGGTCCGCTGTCGCCGTGCGCGGCCCGGAACGCGTCGCGGTAGAGGGTCAGATGGTCGCGGAACTCGTGCGGTGAGATCAGCGGGGTGATGAGCAGCCCCAGCCCCTGCGTGCCCAGCCAGGTGAAGCTCTCCGGCGTACGCACCGCCGCGCCCCACACCGGCGGGTGCGGTCGCTGGGTGGGCCGCGGCAGTCCGGTCACATCGGAATAGGAGAAGAAAGGCGTCCGCTCGGTGACCTTCTCCTCGGTCCATATCCGCAGCACCGCGCGTATGGTCTCGCGGAACCGGTCGGTGCTCTCGTCCATCTCCAGGCCCAGTGCGTCGAACTCGTCGGGCAGATAGGCCCGAGCGAATCCCACGTCGAGCCGGCCCCCGCTGATCGCGTCCACCTGCGCGGCTTCCGCGGCCAACTGAACCGGGTGATGGAAGACCGGGAGGACGCAGCCGGTCATGAGTCTGACCGAACTCGTCCGCGCGGCCACGGCGGAAAGGAAGCCGAGCGGGCTCGGGCAGTATCCGCCGTAGTGATGGAGGTAGTGCTCGGTCATTTTGACTGACTCCAGGCCGCCCAACTCGGCCTGGACCGACAACTCCAGCGCATCACCGAAGTAGGTCTGCGGAGACTTTGTCTCCGGCGTACAGTCAGGAAGAAAAGAAAGACCGAAGCGCACCGATATCACTCCCTAACAGCCGGACTTTGCCGGATGTTTGCCAGATCAATTTCCGAGGCACGCGTCAATACGGTCCGGAGAGCTTGTCGGCATCACCGAGTTGATTCGCGGCCGACGCTACAACGAGCCACCTGAGCAGTCAATATACGTCGCCCGAACTCCCTTGCCCGGCAATACCCTCAGGTCCGCGCCGGTATTCTCGGAGATACTTAGGAGCAGTATCACCGGGGATACTTACAATGCAAAGTGCGCGTTATTGACGCATCCGCTCGGCACTGCGACCGTGTGCGTCTGCCGCCGGCTTGTACAGGGCCCGGTCGAGGGCGCCGTACCGTCCGGCGGATCTCGGGGCGCGAGTCGGCGAGGCCGCGTCAACTGACTCTGCGCGGACGGATGTGCGGCTATGACCTCCACCATGGACACGACTCACGCCATCGGCACCGGGGAGCCGTCGGCGCCGAGGTCCCCCGGGAAGAAGTCCGTGCAGCTCGTGGAATTCACCGCGATGCACGGCGTCCGGTACAGCGTCACCCTCGGCTACCTCAAGGCGACCGCGATCGCCGACCCCGAGCTGGACGCGGCCTGCGACTTCCGGATCAGCGTGCGCGAGCAGAGCGGCGGCGCGCGGGCGGTGCGGGAACTGCTCGACTCCTGGGACGAACCGTTCGCCGTCGCGCTCACCGTGTTCTTCTGGAACCGCGCCCAGTCCCTGGAGTTGGCCCGCCAGGTGAAGCAGCGCTGGCCGAACTGCCGCGTGGTCGTGGGCGGGAACGACGTCAGCCATCAGCAGGAGGCGCTGTTCTCGGAGGCGCCCTGGGTGGACGTGCTGGTGCACGGCGAGGGCGAACTGCGCTTCCGCGACCTGATGCGCCGCCTCCTCGCCGACGGGGATCTCGCCGCGCTTCCCGGCATCAGCCACTGGGCGGACGGCGCCGTCGTCACCAACCCGGACGCGGACCGCATCACCGACCTCGACCAGGTCGTCTCGCCGATCCTGACCCCGGTGTACTCCGACGAGGAGATCACCGGCTCGTCCATGATCGTCTACGAGACCAACCGGGGCTGCCCCTACAAGTGCGCCTTCTGCTACTGGGGCGGCGCGACCAACTCCAAGGTGCGCCAGTTCGACCTCGAGCGGATCTTCGCCGAGTTGGACCGGTTGATCCGGCTGATGCCCACGGACGCCACGCTGTTCATCGCGGACGCCAACTTCGGCATCCTCGCCCGCGACCGGCAGATCGCGGAGCGGATCGTGGACCTCAGCCGGCGCTACGACAAGCGGCTGATCATCAGCACGAACTGGGCGAAGAACAGCAACGAGCGCATCGTCGAGATCGCGAGCATGCTGCACACCGCCGACCTGACCGGTGCGATCACGCTCTCCGCGCAGTCCTTCGACACGGAGGTGCTCAAGATCGCCAACCGCGCCAACATCCGCACCGACCACTACCGCAGGCTGCTGTCCCGCTTCCGCGAACTCGACGTGCCCACCTACACCGACCTGATCTGGGGCCTGCCCGGCGAGACCTACGACTCGTATATGAACGGTGTCGAGGAGGTGCTGACGGCGGGCGGCTCACCGGTGATCTATCCGCTGCTGCTGCTGAACAACACCGACTACTCGCGGGAGTCGTTCCAGGACGAGCACCAGGTGAAGACCCGCTGGATGCCCTGCGACGTCACCAATCCCGAACTCGTCGCCGACGTCGTGGTCGCGCACGACGCCATGACGGCCGAGGAGTGGGCGCGCGGCATGGAGTTCCGGGTGGCCATGACGCTGTTCCAGAAGGTCCTGATGCGCTGCGCGCTGCGCGTCCTGCACGCGACCACGGGCGTGCGCATGGTGGAGTTGTGCCGGCGGCTGTGGTCGTTCCTGCTCGACGACTGCGCCGACCCGTTCCTGCGGGCCGTCGCCCGCAATGTCGCCGCCACCTACCAGGAGCCGACGGCCGTGGACATGGCGCTGCTCCGGACGGTCATCGGCGACCAGATCGTCGTGCCCGAGGAGATGCACTTCCAGGCACTGCTGTGCCGCGCCGTCACCACCGAGCGCGCCACCGGCGACCTCCTGCGCGCCGCGGTCGACCGGCTGTGCGCGGGGCTGGCGGACTCCGGGGTCGAGGTCGACCGTGTCCTGGTCGACGGCGCGCTGACGGTGGACCTCGCGGCGAGCACGATCCTGCGCGCGAGCATGCGCAAGGAACTCGTCGAGGCGGAGTTCGCCGTGCCGCGGCGGGGCTGGGACCTGCTCGTCTCCTCCGGTGACGTGCCGTCGAGCCTCGACACCGGCGGGCAGGGGGGCACCGTGCGGGGCACGGTGTGGGCACCGCCGCGCTGGGTGCACTACCCGATCAGCGTGTACGCGCTGTCGATCTGGCACGGCACCGGCCGGCCGCTGCACGACCTGCTGTTCGCCCTGCCCGACCCGCTCCGGGTCACCGCCTGACCCCGGCCGGGGCCGCCGCGGCCGCCCGCCCCTCCCGCCGTCCCCGTCGGGCGACCGGACGGGCCTCAGAGCCAGCCGCGCGTCCGCGCGGTCCTGGCGGCCTCCGTCCGGTTGCGCGCGCCCAGCTTGGCCATCGCACTGGACAGGTAGTTGCGCACGGTGCCCTCGGCCAGGAACAGCCGTGCCGCGATCTCGGCGTTGCCCGCTCCCTCCGCGACCGCGCGCAGCAGCTCGCGTTCCCGGTCGGTCAGCGGATCCGCCGCGTCCCACGCGGCCACCGCCAGTTCCGGCGTGATCACCCTCTCGCCCGCGTGTACCCGGCGCAGCGCCGCCGCCAGTTCACCGATCGGCGCGTCCTTGAGGACGTACCCGGCCACCCCCGCGTCCACCGCGCGGCGCAGATACCCGCTGCGCGCGAACGTGGTCACGATCAGCACCCGGGTGGGATCGCCTCGGGCGTGCAGCTCGGCGGCCAGGTCGAGCCCGGTGCGGCCGGGCATCTCGATGTCGGTCACCAGCACGTCCGGCCGGTGGTCGCGCACCGCGGCCAGCGCGTCGTCGCCGTCGGTCGCGGTCGCCACCACCGTGATGTCCGGTTGCAGGTCCAGCAGGGACGCGAACGCGCCCAGCACCATGCCCTGGTCCTCGGCCAGTACCACTCGGATCATCGGGCCACCTCCACCGGCACCGTGATGGTCAGCGTCGTGCCGGCCGAGCCGGTGCGCTGCACCGCGCCGCCGAGCTTCGCGACCCGCTCCCGCAGCCCGGTCAGTCCGGTGCCCTCCGGGGTGTCACCGCCGACGCCGTCGTCCGCGATCACCAGCGACACCCGTTCCTCGTCCGCGTCCAGTCCGATGCGGCAGCTGGAGGCCCGCGCGTGCCTGGCCACGTTCGTCACCGCCTCCCGCAGCGCCAGTCCCAGTTCGTGCTCGGCCGCCGCGACCAGGATCAGCCCGTCGTCGTAGTCCACCCGCAAGGTCACCCCGGTCACGGCCAGCGCACGCCGCGCCGCCTCCAGTTCCGCGCGGATGCTGGTGCGCCGCCAGCCGGTGACGGTGCTGCGCACCGCGGCCAGCGCCTCCCGGGCGTTGTGTTCGATCTCCTCGGCCTCGGCGCGCGCCCGCTGCGGGTCGCCGTGCACCAGCTCCTTGGTCAGCTGCGCGCGCATCACCACCGCGGTCAGCGAATGCCCCAGCAGGTCGTGCAGGTCGCGCGCGATCCGTTCGCGTTCCGCGAGGGTCGCGAGCAGTTCGACCTGCGAGGTGCGCAGCCGCTGGTTCTCCAGTTCCCGCCGCCGGTCCCGCTGCCCCAGTTCGAGCAGTCCGATCACCCAGATCAGGACGAGCGCCGATCCGAAGCCCCACAGCCGGTAGGGCATCGGCACCTGGGAGACCAGCGCGGTCGCGCAGTCCAGCACGGTCAGGCCCGCGAACCACCGGCGCGCCTGGTGCCAGGGCAGGGTGTCGCCCGCGATGGCCGCGGCGTAGACGAACACCACGCTCGCGTTGGTGTTGAGCGGCGTGGCCAGCGCGCCGACCACGGCCATCGGCACGATCGACGTCCAGACGTGCCGCGCGGCGGGCCCCCGGAGCAGGGCCGTCGCGTACAGCGCGGCGGTGGCCGCGCACACCGCGAGCGCCAGCGGCCACTCCCACCACGTCTCGTCCCCGGAGAAGTACGGCTGCGCCGGCACGAACAGCAGATAGCCGAGGTACACCCAGTCCCAGGTCCGCAGCCGCGCGGCCGCGAACCGGGGAGCGGGGGCGTCGTCGTCGCTCATGTCCGCGCGTGGCGGTAGGACATCGCGGCCACGGCACCCGCCACCACCGCGGTGACCACCAGGGCGAGCACATGGATCCCGGCAGTGCCCTGGCCGAGTTGGGCGAGCCCCAGCTGCGCGAGGTGATAGGTGGGCAGGAACTTCGCGATGCTCCGCACCGTCGAGGGCAGGAACCGGATCGGGATCCACAGCCCGGACAGCACCGCCAAGGGGAACAGCACCGCGTTGAGCAGCGCGATCGTCGCCCCGGTGCGGAACCGCAGCCCGACGGCCACGCTGAACAGCGTGAAGGGGACGGTGCCGAGGAGCAGGACCGCCGCCAGCCGCAGCAGCGCCCAGGGCGAGGCGTGCAGCGTGCCGAACGCCGCGGCGGCCACCCCCATCAGCACCAGCACGCCCACCCCGTACAGGAGCGCGGCCGCGGCCTTCGCGGCGAGGCTGATCCCGATCGGCACCGCGGACACCCGCTTCATGCGCAGCCAGCCCAGGTCCCGGTCCTGCGCGACCCCGATCCCCGGTTGCAACGCGGCCACGGTGATCGCCCCGTAGGTGCCGAACGTGGCCACCATCGCCGTACCTGCCGAGAGTCCCTGGGTCACGCCGTGCCCGTAGAGCAGGTTGAACAGGACGAAGAAGCCGACGGGCATGAGGATGCTGAAGAACAGCGACATCGGCTCCCGCACGATCGCCCGCAGTTCGTCCCGCACCTCCACGCCGAAGATCCGCACCATCATCGCGCTCCCGCCGTCCCGCTCCGCCGCGGGCGTTCCCGTCGTCGCCATCAGGCGGCCACCTCCTGGGCGTCGGTCAGCGCGAGGACGGCTTCCTCCAGGCCCGCGTCCCGCACCCGCAGGTCCGACAGGTCCGGGTCCCGGTCCAGGAGTACGCGCAGCAGTTCCTCGGGCGAGCGGGTCTGGATCGTGACCCGGTCGTGCTCGGACACGACCGAGAGCACGCCGGGCAGTTGCTCCAGGGCGCTCCGGTCCAGCCCGGTCCTGACCGTCACCGTGCGGTCCGGCAGCCGGGACACCAGCTCCTGGGGCGGCGCGTCCGCGAGGATCCGGCCGTGGTCGAGCACCACCACGCGGTCCGCGACCGCGGCCGACTCCTCGATCAGATGGGTGGTCACCAGCACCGCGGCGCCCTGTGCCCGGCGCCGTGCCAGGATCTGCCAGAAGTGCCGCCGGGCGGAGGTGTCCAGACCGACCGTCGGTTCGTCCAGCACCAGCAGGGCCGGTTCGGTCACCAGCGCCATCGCCAGCTGCACCCGCTGCTTCTGCCCGCCGGAGAGCTTGGCGACCCGTCTGCGGGCCAGATCGCCCAGCCCCAGTTCCTCCAGGACGGGGCGGGCCGCCGCCGCCCGCAGTCCCCCGCGGACGGCCGCGCCGGTCACCAGCTCGTTCACGGTCAGGGTGTTGGGGAACCCGAGCGTCTGCTGCGCCACGCCCAGCCGGCGGCGGGTCGCGGCGCGGCGCGGATCACCGCCCATGATCCGCACACTCCCGTGCTGGGGCGCGAGCAACCCGACCGCGATCATCACCAGGGTCGACTTGCCCGCCCCGTTCGGCCCGAGCAGGGCGACGCACTCCCCCGGTTCGACTCTCAGGTCCACGTCGTCCAACGCGACCGTCTCCCCGTATCGGTACCGCAGCCCTTCGGCCGTCATCACCGTCTGTGTCGTTCCCATGCCGCCACGCTTCCGTCCGGCGAACCACACGGGTAGTGCTGCCCTGTCACGCCCTCGTCATGACAAATGTCAACTCCTGGCCGCGTCAGCGCACGTGCGCGTCCAGCGTCTCCTGCTCGGAGTTGTGCCTGCGGTCGTACTCCGTCTGGTGCGCCCTGATCCGGTCCGTGTGGTCGACCGTCCAGGCGTACAGCCGCCCCAGGGTCTCCCTGAGGGACTCACCGAGGGGTGTGAGGGAGTACTCGACGCCGACCGGCGAGGTCGGCAGCACCCGTCGCACGACCATGCCGTTGCGTTCCAGGCGCCGCAGGGTCTGGGTCAGGACTCGCTGGGTCACGCATTCGAGATGCCGCCTTATCTCGTTGAAACGTCTGGGCTCGTCGAGGACGGCCAGGACGGCCATCGACCACTTGTCGGCGATCTGGTCGAGTATGGGGCGGCTGGGGTGCTCGGGCCGGTAGACGATGTCGACGACGGCATTGGTTTCGTGCGTGGCCATGCCGGTAACCTCCGTGATCCATACGCTTGGCAGCACAGTGATATCTGCATGCTCAGGTGGTGGCGGAGCGTAAGATCACGTCACCCACTACCTGAAAACCCCGTGACCGACATTCCGTCATCGGGGTGTGGGGGGTCGTGGGTTGGAGTTGTGCAGCATGCCCGCGCTCGTGCTTTCCCGTTTTCTCGCCCCGGTGGGGCGATGAAGCGACTGGATTTCCCATGATGTTCCACCGGTCGAGTGGTCCTGGTCATTCGTCCCGCGGTGCGCACCAGGATCGACTGGTCGTCAGGTCACGCGATGGACCGATCGCAAGGGTCCGGCCCGATCGCCGATTCCCAGTTGCGGAGATTCCGCGAACGCCGCCCCGTCGCGACTGTGGCCGCGCGAAACGCCCCATCGCGCCTGCGCCTGGTGTGGTGGCATGATGACTACGCTACGGATCTCCCCCGCAGGACGTTGTGTGAAAATAGCACATTTGGCCGATAGTTGGGGAATCGTGGCCGGTTCCCGCCGCGATACGGCCGCTCGGATCACCGTCGGCCGCCGTGCGGTCAGGGGATTTAGTCCGGCGACCTGAGTTTCATTCATATGACGGTGTGCGCCATGCCGCTTTCGGCGTAATGGGCCGGTCGGGCTCCGGGGCGCGGCACCCTGTGCGAGTCGATCACGGTCATGTCAGGAGACTGTGGGTGCACCGATCGCGTGAATGGCCGTACGAGCGGGCCCGGCACCTCGGGCTGCCCGCGTTCCACAGGCGGTTCGTGCCGGTCGTGGCCGCCGTGGACGCGTACCGGTCCTCCCGGCGCGCGTGATGGCGGTCGGCGACGAGGGCAAGGGGGCGAGGCAGCCGCGCCGGCCCGACCTGCTGGCGCGCCTGGACGCCGAGTTGGGCCGGATCGACCGGGAGCTCCACTCACTCGCCGTCGCCAAGAGCCGGATCCAGAGCCTGCTGGACGCGGTGGTGGCCATCACCCGGGAGGTGGAACTGCCCGCGGTGCTGCACCGCATCGTCACCACGGCCATGGACCTCGTCGGCGCCCGCTACGGCGCGTTGGGCGTCCTGGACGAGTCCGGCGAGCACCTACGGCAGTTCATCGTCGCCGGCATGCCCGCGCAGGAACGCGCGGCCCTGGCCGAGGTGGCGTTCCCACGGGGCCTGGGCGTGCTGGGACACCTGATCCGCCACCCCGAGCCCCTCCGCGTCGACGACATCCCCTCCCACCCGGCCTCGGCCGGGTTCCCGCCCGGCCACCCGCGCCTGCACACCCTGCTCGGCGTCGCCATCAGCGTCCGCGACGAGATCTACGGCGATCTCTACCTGTCCGAGCGACACGACGGCCGCCCCTTCGACGCCCACGACGAGGACATCGTCGTCGCCCTCGCCAGCGCCGCCGGCATCGCGATCGAGAACGTCCGCCTCCTGGAACAGGTGCGCGCCGGATCCGAGCAGTTCCAACGGCGCCTGCTGCCGACCCTGCCCGACATGCGGCCCTTCGACGCCGCCGCCATCTACCGGCCCGCCGCCGAACCCCACCATCTGGGCGGCGACTGGTACGACGCCATCCCGCTGCCCGACGGCGCGGTGGCGGTCGTCATCGGCGACGTGGTGGGCCACGACCTGCACGCGGCCGCCGCCATGGCCTCCACCCGCAACATGCTGCGCGCACTGCTGTTCACCCTGCGCACCCCGCCGAGCGCCGTCCTCGCCCAGCTCGACCGCACCCTGCAGGCCATCACCGACACCCCCGTGACCACCACCGTCCTGGCGCGCATCGAACCCGAAAGGGCCGCCTGGAGACTGCACTGGAGCTCCGCGGGCCACGTCCCGCCCCTGCTGGTCACCCCCGACCGCGGGGCCCGGTACCTGGCCGGCGAGCCCGGGCTGCCGCTGAACGTCACCAGCGAGCAGCCCCGCCCCGACCACATCCACCCCCTGCCCCGGGGCACCACCGTGGTCTTCTTCACCGACGGCCTCATCGAGCATCCGGCACGCCCCATCGACGAGGGGCTGGACGAACTCGCCGCACTCGCCACCGCGTACGCCTCCCTGCCCCTGAAGGACTTCGTGCGGGCTCTCGCCGACCACCACCCCAGCGACGGGCACGACGACATGGCCATCCTCGCTCTGCGCACCCCGCGCTGAAGCACTCCTCGAAAGGTCGCACGGATGAACGGCGGTGTGGTGGATCCGGCGGGATCAGCGGGCAAGGGACGGGCGGGCACGGCCGGCCGGAAGGCCTCCCGATGACCACCACCCGCCACGACAGGCTGCGGCGTACCGGTGTGACGGTCCTGCAGATCGCCGCCGTCGCCGCGTTGTACTTCGCCTCGGGCAAGCTGGGGCTGCTCCAGCAACTCGTGCGCGGCCAGGTCACCCCGCTGTGGCCGCCGACCGGCATCGCCCTGGCCGGCCTGCTGCTGATCGGCCCGAGGATCTGGCCCGGGATCGCGCTCGGTGCCTTCCTGATCAACGTCTCCCTGGGGCCGACCCTCGCCGCCGCGTCGGTGATCACGGCGGGCAACACGCTCGCCCCCCTGTGCTCCTACGCGCTGCTGCGCCGCGCCGGGTTCCGCACCCGGATCGATCGCTACCAGGACGCGCTCGCGCTGGTGTTCCTCGGCGGGCTCACCGGCACGCTCATCAGCGCGACCGTGGGCAGCGGGATCCTGCTGCTCGCCCACGCTCTGCCCGCCGGCGCGTTCTGGCCCACGTGGTGGGTCTGGTGGACCGGTGACGCGACGGGCGTCCTGGTGCTCACTCCGGTGCTGCTCGTGCTCCGCTCGGCGCGCCGGCCTCGCCGCACGCCGCCCAGCCGTTGGGAAGAGGGCACGCTGCTCGCGGCGGCCACCCTCGGCTTCGGGCTCCTCGCGAACGCCCCGGTCCCGCTGCTCTTCCTCGCCTTCCCGCTGCTGATCTGGGCCGCCTTCCGCTTTCAACTCACCGGAGCCGCGCCCTGCGCGCTGGCCGTCTCCCTCAGCGCGATCCTCGCCGCGACCCGCAGGACCGGCCCGTTCGTGGGCCACAGCCTGCTCACCGACATGATCGCGCTGCAGGCGTTCAACGGCGCCGCCGCGATGACCGCGCTGCTGCTCTCCGCGGCCGTCACCGAACGCAACGAGACCCTGCGGAAGATCGAGGAGACCTGCAGACGGCTCGCCGAGCTGGCGACGGCGATCGCATCGGACGCCGGTGGACCGTCCGCGCCTCCCGACGACCGGGACGACGCCGGGGAAAGCGACGGACCTGCCCGTCCGTGACACCGGACGGAACCGCCGCACCAGGGTGGCGGCTTTGATCCGGCGCGTCCGGGGCCGGGCGCGTCCCGCCCGAACCGCGATCACGCGTTGCTACGCTCCGTGTTCAGCAACTGCTCTGCGTGACATCCGGGTGGACCTTCCGTGCCCACCCTCCATGGACAGCTGAAGGAAGACCCATGCGCATCCGCTTCGTCATGCCCGCTCTCGCGGCAACGGCCGCCCTCGCCGCCGCCACCGCCGCACTCACCGCTCCGACGGCGGCGGCCACCTCCAAAGCCCCCAACGACCTGACCTACGGCAGCAACATCCTGCTGGAGAACCAGTACCGGGGCGACGGCGGTTACCTGGACACCAACGGCCTGTCCCACCACCAGGGCGCCGCGTACGACGTGAGCACCAACAGGAGCCCCAACAGCCGTGGCCCCAGGACGTCCGTCTGGAAGATCCTGTCCGCGACCGGTATCGCCAACGGCACCCGTGTCACCAGCGGCGACGTGGTCTACCTCGTCAACCAGTACGCCGGCGGCACCTACCTGGACACCAACGGCGTCTCCGCCCGCTCCGGCGCCAAGTACGACGTCTCCACCACCGTCACCAAGGACCGCGGCCCCGGCACCGGCAGGTGGCACATCTTCGGCAAGACCTCCTCCCCCACCGACGGCCACATCCGCACCAACGACGTCGTCAACCTGCTCAACGACTACGGCGCCGCCAACGGCGGCTTCCTCGACACCAACGGCCTGTCCCACCAGCACGGTGGCGCCAAGTACGACGTGTCCACGAGCCACTACGCGGACCGCGACCACGGCACCGGCTCCTGGAAGGTCCTGCACTCCTCCTGACCCGGCCACCGGCCGCGCGGACGCCCCCGACCGAGGCGTCCGGCGCCGGTCCCACCGACGGCTGACGGGGTCGCGCCCGGGCGCGACCGCCGTTCCCGCTCGGTCATCCCGCCCCAGATGCCGTGCTCGATGCGGTGATCGAGCGCATGAGCCAGGC
>NZ_JBEZHK010000015.1:0-114868 GCF_040650555.1 Streptomyces sp. NPDC048664
TCATCGGCCAGGTCCGCTTCCCCCCCATCGGAGAACTCCCCTACCTCCTCACCCTCGCAGGCCACGGCTTCTACTGGTTCCGCCTACGCAAGGACGTCCCCGCCGCCACCAAGGTCAACCTGTTCGTCGGCAGTTGACACCTGGCCGCCACTGATCCGACGGCCGCCACGGAAAGGACGTGACGCCATGCCGAAGACCCAGACCGCCACGCTCCGCCCGGACAGCCTCGACTCCGCCGCGCTGCTCCCCTCGCTGTCGGGCCTGCTGCGCCACTGGCTGCCGCGCCAGCGGTGGTTCGCGGGCAAGGGGTGCGCCGTCACGGACCTGGCGCTCCTGTCGGTGACCGAACTGCGGCCGGACTGCCTGCATCTGCTCCTGCGCGCCGAACACGCCGAGCTGCCCGGGTCGGGACGGCCGGGCGGCGGCGCGGCCCATGACTGCTACCAACTCCTCCTCGGCATCAGGGAATCGCTGCCACCGCGGCTCGCCCCGGCAGCCGTCCTCGGCCGGGTGACCGAGGGGCCGCTCGCCGGACTGCTGGTGTACGACGCCCTGCAGGATCCGTGCTCGGCGTCTCTGCTCCTGGAACTGCTGCGCGCCCCGGGCACCACGGGCGCCCTGCGCTTCGAGAGCGACCGGCGCGTGGCGATCCCCTCCGGGCTCCAGCCGCGCCTTCTCGAAGCCGAGCAGTCCAACTCCTCGCTGGTGTACGGCGACACGTACATCCTGAAGATCTTCCGCCGAGTGCGGCCCGGCATCAACCCGGACCTGGAGGTGCCCTGGGCGCTGGCCCGTCAGGGCTGCACCCGGGTGCCCGCGCCGGTGGCCTGGTTCCGTACGTCGAGCCCGTGGGACGCGACGCTCGGCGTGCTCCAGCCGTTCCTGCCCGGCGGGGTCGACGGCTGGGCACTGGCGCTCACGGCCCTGGCGGCGGAACGTGACTTCACCGAGGAGGCGTACGAGATGGGGCGGGCCACGGCCGAGGTGCATCTGGCGCTCGCCGCCGCGTTCCCCGTCCAGTTCCAGGGCGCGCCCGAGAGCCGACGGCTGGCGTCCGGCATGGCCGGGCGGCTGCGGGACGCCACCCATGCCGTACCGGAACTGCTGCCGTACGCCTCCGGGTTGCGCTCGGCCTTCACCGAACTGGCCTCACTGGCCACGCCACGGCCCGCCCAGCGCATCCACGGCGATCTGCATCTCGGGCAGGTGCTGCGGGCGGAACGGCATTGGCACGTCATCGACTTCGAGGGCGAACCGGCGCGCCCGCTGCCCGAGCGGCGCCGCGCGCAGTCACCCGTACGCGATGTCGCGGGCATGCTCCGCTCCTTCGAGTACGCCGCCCACGCCCGCCGCCCCTGGCGCCCGGACTGGGCGCTGCGCTGCCGCGAGGCCTACTGCGCGGGCTACGCGGCCGAGGCCGGCTGGGACCCCCGGGCCGAACCGGAACTGCTGCGCGCCTACGAGACGGACCGTGCCGTGTACGAGGTCCTGTACGAGGCCCGGCACCGCCCCGACTGGCTGCCCGTGCCGATGGCGGCGATCGAGCGCCTCGCCGAACGCCCCGCCCTGAGGAGGCTGACACCGTGACCGCACCCCTCGCGGACCGACCACCCTTCACCTCGGCACGGCTGGCCACCCCGAGCCCCGCCCCCGTCGAGCAGGGGGACAGGGACCGGCTGCTGTCGGGAACCCACCACGATCCGCACGCGGTGCTCGGCGCGCACCCGGTGCCCGACGGGGTGGTCCTGCGGGTGCTGCGTCCCGGCGCGCTCTCGGTCACCGTCGTGATGGGCGACGCGTGGTGCGAGTTGTACGCCGACGGAGACGGCTTCTTCTCCGGGCTGCCGGCGCTGGCGGGCGTGCCGGACTACCGGCTTCTGGTGGCCTACGCGGACGGCGTGGTGGAGAGCGACGACTCCTACCGGTTCCTGCCGGCGTTGGGGGCGCGGGTGATGACGCACGCCGGGGTGTCGGGGCCCGGTTCACGGTGTGGGCGCCGAACGCCCGCGGAGTACGGGTGTGCGGGAGTTTCAACTTCTGGAACGGGACCGGGCACCCGATGCGGTCGCCCGCCTTCCTCTGCCACGACGCCACCGGTACCCTCCCCCCACTCACCACCCTCTGGCTCACACCAGCATGAACGCGTGCACCTCGGAAGCCGCGTAAGGAAAGTCGCGTACGGAATCCGCTTGAATTCACTCGGTAATCGCCCGGTAATGCGGCGGGAATTCCCGTGGGAATCGACGTGGAATTTGTTTGGCGCGGCGGTATTCGGGAATATGCCGGGCAGTGCTTCGGACAGGAGGCACGTCCGTGGGAGCCGGCCCATCAGGCCCCGGGTGTGCCCCGTGTGCGCGGTGAGCGCGTCCTCCCATGGCGACTGTCCCAGTCACCCCCCTGGGGAGTTGAGCACCATGCGCATCACCGTCAAAGCGAAGCAGCACCCGCACGACGACGCCCCCGACACCACCGCCGCCTTCGAACGTCTGCACGAGCTGGGTGAGGGACCGGAACGGCGGGCGCAGCGCGACGCCATCGTCCGGTCGTGGCTCCCCATGGCGGAGCGCATCGCCCGCCGCTACCGCGGCCGGGGCGAGTCCGTCGAGGACCTGTGCCAGGTCGCGGCGCTGGGCCTGGTCAAGGCGGTCGACCGCTACGAACCGGCGCGTGGCTACGCCTTCGAGAGCTATGCGATCCCGACCATCACCGGCGAGATAAAGCGCCACTTCCGCGACCACATGTGGGTGCTCCATGTGCCCCGCCGCGTCCAGGACCTGCGCAACCGGGTGCGTACGGCCATGAAGGAGATGTCGCAGGAGCCTCCGGGGCGCGGCCCGACCGTCGCCGAGATCGCCGCCTACGCGCAGCTGAGTGAGGACGACGTCCGGGTGGGGCTGGAGGCGATGGAGAGCTTCACCGCGCTCTCCCTGGACGCGGAGGTGTCGGGCAGCGACGACGGATACGCGCTCGGCGACGCCCTGGGCGACTCCGACTCGGGGTACGACCTGATAGTCGACCGCGAGGCCGTCAAACCGTGCCTGCGGGCCCTGCCGGAGCGTGAACGCACCATCCTCTACCTGCGCTACTTCCGAGGGATGACCCAGAGCCGCATCGCGGACCAGCTCGGCATCTCCCAGATGCACGTCTCACGTCTGCTGACCGGCTGCTGCGCGCGGGTGCGGGAGGAGGCCCTCGCCGACCGCTCCTGAGGGCGGACGGCTCCTGGGGCGGGGACGGCGCAGCCCGCGCGGCCGACGCCTGGGAAGGCGGGGCCGGCGGGCATCCGGCCGTCCGGTCCGCTCGCCGACCGGGCGGCCGTTTGCGGCGGGCTCACTGCCGAACCCTCCCGGGAACGGTTGGGCCAGTGTGCCGACACCTTCCGGACTATCCGCGAGGGGACTTTTGAAACACGGGGCCGCGGCGCGCAACGAGGTGGAACCGGAAGCCGATTGGCCCGGCGGGTCGGGCGGCACCCCCGGTCTCAGCGCGCCGGCGGATCCTCCGGAAGCTGCGCGGGACCGCAGCGGTCGAGGGTGTCCTCCAGGAGGGCGCGGAGATCCTCCGGCAGGCTTCCGCCCCGACCCCAGACGAGTATCATCTCCGCGACATTGCGCAGCTTGATGTTGGCGTGCTGGGAGACCTCGCGGAGCACCTCCCACCCCTGATCGGGGGTGACGTGCCCGAGGGCCACGAGCATCCCGATGGCCTGGTCCACGACCGCGTGCGAGGCCACCGCCTCCTTGAGCTGGCCGACCTCCTCCTCCAGCTGGAGGATCCGCGACGCCTCGGCGTTCGCGGTGGTGTCCGGCTCATCCTGTCCCGGACAGGCATTCGAGGTCATCGTTCCCTCCGGGTGGCCGTGGCGATCGACGAGGGCGAAGCCCTGTTCCTGCTCATCGTCACCATACGACCAGGTGCGCGCGAGCCGGGGGAAGGGGCACATCCGGACACGCGCGGTCCACGGCGCCCGGTGACGCCCCAACGGGCCAGCCCAACGCGCACGCCCGGTGACCTGCCGGTGCAATGGACCCGTGAGCACGCCCCCGCGGGACTGCCTCGCCCGCAACGACTGGATCTGCGGAGCCTATCTGCGCACCCGCCGCCACATCCTCCTGGACGCGGCGCTCCAGCATCTGCGGCTGACCGCCCTGTCCGTGCTCATCGGCCTCGCCGTGGCCGTCCCGCTCGCCCTGGCGGCCCGGCGCTGGAAGTGGGCCGCCCCGCCCGTCCTCGCCCTCACCACGGTCCTCTACACGATTCCCTCGCTGGCGATGTTCTCGCTGCTCCTGCCGCTGTACGGGCTCTCGGCGGCGCTGGTCGTCGCCGGTCTCGTGCTCTACTCGCTGACCCTGCTCGTACGGAACATCCTCGCCGGGCTGCGGGCCGTTCCCGAGGAGACCCGGCAGGCCGCCCGCGGCCTCGGATACGGTCCCGTCCGGCTGCTGCTCACCGTCGAGCTGCCGCTCGCCCTGCCCGCCGCCATGGCCGGCCTGCGCATCGCCACCGTCTCGGCCGTCTCCCTGGTCACGGTGGGGGCCATCGTCGGCTTCGGCGGCCTCGGGAACCTGATCTACGCGGGCATGAACACCTACTTCAAGGCGCAGGTGCTGACCGCGTCCGTCCTGTGCGTGGTGATCGCGGTGGCGGCCGATCTGCTGCTCCTCGGGGTCCAGTGGCTGATCACCCCCTGGGCCAGGGGGAGACGCCGATGAGGACGCTCGGCGACACCTGGCGCTGGCTCACCGACCCCGCGCACTGGGCGGGCGACGACGGCATCGGGCACCGGCTGGCGCAGCACGCCCTCCTGACCTGCGGGTGCCTCGTGATCAGCTGCCTGATCGCCCTGCCGGTCGCCCTGGTCCTCGGGCACCTCGGCAAAGGAGGCGCGCTCGCGATCAACATCTCCAACATCGGCCGTGCGATCCCCACCTTCGCCGTGCTGGTGCTCCTTCTGCTCACCCCCGTCGGTGCCTGGGGCCAGGGACCGACCGTCGTCGCCCTCGTGCTGTTCGCCGTGCCCCCGCTGCTCACCAACGCGTACGTCGGCATGCGGGAGGTCGACCGCGACGTGGTGCGGGCGGCGCGGGGGATGGGCATGACCGGGCGGCAGGCGCTGATGCGGGTGGAACTGCCCCTGTCCCTCCCCATGCTCCTGAACGGGGTACGGCTCGCGGCGGTGCAACTCGTCGCGACCGCCACCCTCGCCGCGCTCGCGGGGGGCGGGGGACTGGGCCGCATCATCACCGCGGGTTTCAACCTGGCCAGTACGCCACAGGTCGTGGCCGGGGCCGTCCTGGTGGCCGTGTTCGCGCTGGCCGTGGAAGGAGCCTTCGAGACCGTCGAGAGGCTGGTGCCGCGCCGGTCGGGAGGCCCGCGGTGAGGCGGCGGGCTGCGCTCGTGTGCCTGCTGCTGGTCTGCGGGTGCGCCTCCGGCCCCTCGCTGGAGACCCGCGACCGGGTCACCGCGCCCCCCGGTGACAGCCGGCATCTGACCGTGGGATCCGCCGGGTTCACCGGCAGCGACCTGCTCGCCCACATGTACGCGCTGCTGCTGGACCAGGCCGGCTACACGACGTCCCTGACCACCGTCGCCAACCGCGAACTGTACGAACCCGCCCTGGAGTCGGGGCAGATCGATGTCGTCCCGGAGTACGCGGCCACCTTCGCCG
Source organism: Streptomyces sp. NPDC048664 (assembly GCF_040650555.1). Classification (NCBI taxonomy): domain Bacteria; kingdom Bacillati; phylum Actinomycetota; class Actinomycetes; order Kitasatosporales; family Streptomycetaceae; genus Streptomyces; species Streptomyces sp. NPDC048664. Next base: position 5,669 of record NZ_JBEZHK010000015.1, read on the forward strand.
ACTGGCTGAACGCCAAGACCCATGGCGCGCGGGCCGCTCCGGTCGGCTCGCCCGACCTGGCCGCCACCATGAAGGCCCTGCGCAGCCTGGCCGCACCCCGCGGACTCACGGTGCTCGACCCGGGCCGTGCCATGGACCAGAACGCCTTCGCCGTCAGCCGGGCCTACGCCCGCCGGCACCGTCTGAGGACGCTGAGCGACCTCGGGCGTTCAGGGCTGCGGGTGCGGCTCGCGGCCGGCGACGAATGCGTACGGCGGGCGTACTGCGCACCGGGTCTGAAGGCGGTGTACGGCATCGACATCACCGGTGTCGACCCCAAGGGCGTCGGCACCACCCCGGCCAAGCGCGCCGTGCAGGGCGGCCAGGACCAGATGGTGCTCACCACCACGACGGACGCGACACTCGACGACTTCGGCCTGGTCCTGCTCGACGACGACAGGCATCTGCAGAACGCGGACCACGTCGTCCCGGTCGTCAACCGCTCCCGCGCCGGCGCCGCGCGCGCCACCAGGGCACTCGACGCCCTCAACGCGGTCCTCACCACACAGGACCTGACCTCGCTGACCAGGCAGGTGGACGACTGGCGGCGCCTGCCCGAGGACGTGGCCCGCACCTACCTCCGGGACAAGGGCCTGCTGAGGTGACGGCGTCCTCAGCCGACCGCCGGGGTGGGGGAGGGGGAGGCGGTCCGGATGTTCAGGTCGGGGCGGGGGGTGAGGACGACCATCGGGGCACCCGGCTGCGGCGGGGGCGGGGTGACCTGGTCCTTCGGGAGCTTCGGCGGAGTGCTCTGCTGGAACAGCACCTGCTCGAAGTCGACCGTGCCCGTCTTCTCCAGCACGGTGATGTGGTCCAGGACGGTGTCGTTGGCCAGGTCGGCGAGCTGCCGTACCAGCGTGTTCTTGGTGGTGGCCCGGACCTTGGCGATGGCCGGGAAGATCTGGCCGTGCGTGATCCGCATGATGGTGGCGGCGGTGCTGTCGAACTCCTTGCCGGAGGCGGCCGAGGACGTCGCCACGAACTGCTGCTGCTGCGGGGTGGCCTGGTTGGGCAGGGTGACGCCCAGCTCCGGGGCGATCTTCCGGCACATCGCGTCCAGCCCCGCATGCCCCACGATCAGGTGCTTGCCCGCCTCCCGCATCTGAGGCGTGGAGCCCTTGCGCAGCGCGATCTCGCCCAACGGGTACTCCCACAGTCCGGCGGACCGCACCTTGACCACGAAGTCCCGGTCGGTCTCGGTGAGCGGGCCGTAGCGGGTGTCGGCGATGACCCGGTCCGGTGAGCTGGACGCGGTCTGCACGCCGAGCATGGCGGGGTAGACGAGGGCGGCGACGGTCAGTCCCAGCGCACCGGCCACGAAGACGGTTCCTGCCATGCTGCGGGAGATGGGCATGCTGCCTCCATGAGCGAACGTTCCTACGCCCCTGGATACGTACGCCGAGCCCGGATCGATCACTCCCCGGCAAAATTTCTTCAAGCCCCGGCAAAGCCCGGTGGGGGTGCGGTGCCGACGACCCGGGGTCGGGGCGTATCCCCGTCACACGGTCCGCCGTACGTGGTCGCGCACCACCCCGCCCGCCCCGAGGTCCCCGGACCCCACCCACCCGCACAGCTCCCCGTCCTCGTCGACCACCACCGCCCACCGCACCCCCTGCCCCCGCATCCGCCCCACCGCCCGCCCGGCGGTGTCGTCGAGCCGTACGACGGCCGGCCGCCGCGGCTCGCGGTCCGTGCCCAGGAAGCGGGCGACCTCCGGCGTCGCGGGCGCCCCCAGCACCGTGCCCGGCGTGTCGAACTGCGCGATCCGGCCCTGCCCGTACACTGCGACCCGGTCGCCGAGCCGCACCGCCTCACCGATGTCGTGCGTCACGAGCAGCACCGTCCTGCGCAGCGTGGACTGCATCCGCAGGAACTCGTCCTGCAGTTGCTCCCGCACCACGGGGTCGACCGCCCCGAACGGCTCGTCCATCAGCAGCACCGGCGGATCCGCCGCCAACGCCCTCGCCACCCCCACCCGTTGCCGCTGCCCGCCCGACAACTGGTCCGGGTAGCGCGGCCCGTACGTCGCGGGGTCCAGGCCCACCAGGGAGAGCAACTCGGCCGCGCGCTCCCGGGCCTTCGCTTTCCTCCAGCCGAGCAGGGAGGGCACGGTCGCCGTGTTGTCCAGCACGGTCCGGTGCGGGAACAGGCCCACCTGCTGGATCACATAGCCGATCCGGCGCCGCAGCCGTACCGGGTCGAGAGCCGCGACGTCCTCGCCGTCCACGAGGACCCTTCCGGCGGTGGGCTCGATGAGCCGGTTCACCATCATCATCGTGGTCGTCTTGCCGCAGCCCGACGGCCCCACGAGCGCGACCAGCTCGCCCTCGGCCACCTCGAAGGACAGATCCGCCACGGCCGTCGTGCCGTCCGGATAGCGCTTGGTGACCGCCTCGAACCGGATCATCCCCTCACGCTAGCCGCGGCGCCCGCTCCCCGCTCACCAGCACCACCTCCAGGGTGCGCGGACCGTGCACCCCCTCCACCCGGTCCAACTCGATGTCACTCGTCGCGGACGGCCCCGAGATCCAGGTCAGCGGGCGGGTCGCGGCGAGCCGCTCCAGCGCCTGCGGGACGGAGTCCACGACCTGGTCGGGCACCCGTACGACGCACACGTGGTGGTCGGGGACCAGGGTGATGCGGCGGCGGCCCTGGTCGGGCGAGCCGTCCAGGACGAGGGTCCCGGTCTCGGCCACCGCGACCGCGCAGCCGGTGACCACGCTGTCGACCAGGTCCAGTTCGCGAGGGGTGCTCTCCAGGCGGTCGGGAACCCGCTCGACGCCGGTCAGCCAGTGGGACGGCAGCCCCGGCGGCACCAGCACGGTCCGTGCGCCGCGCGCGGCGAGCAGCCGCGCCAGCACGCCGGGCAGCCCGGGGCCGTCGGCGCGGTGCACGATCGCCCGGTAGTCCGCCAGGTTCTCCGCCAGCAGTTCCACCGTCTCCCGGGCGGTGCGCTCACCGTGCCGGCGCAGGTAGTCCCGGGACACGGCACGCGCATACGGCGGGTCGTCCGCCGCGTCGCCGTCCCCGGTGCCCGCGAGCGCGCGCCGCACCCGGCCGAGCACCAGCTCCCTGCCGTTCATCGCGGTCCTCCTCCGCTCTCCTCGCGTGTGCGCCGCCACCAGTCCCGGAAGGGTTCCGCGGGCAGCGGGGGCAGATCCCGGCTCGCGCTCCACGCCCGTCCGGGGCCCGGCAGCGTCCGAGGCGCGAAGCGACGCGACCGGGACGCCATCCGCTGACCCGCGCGCAGAACCCCCGGATGGCTGAACGCCCAGCGGGCCGCCCGCATCGCCGCCCGCTCGGCGGCATGCCCCTTGGCAGGCCGCAGCACCACCTTGTTGCCCGCCCGGGTCACGGGCCCGCCCTCCACCACCCGCTCCCTCAGGTGCACCAGCACCTCGGGGATGTCGATCGCCACCGGGCACACCTCGTAGCACGCGCCGCAGAGCGAGGAGGCGTACGGCAGCGAGGCGTCGATCTCGCTCCGCGTGCCGCGCAGTTGCGGGCTGAGGATGGCGCCGATCGGGCCGGGGTACACCGAGCCGTAGGCGTGGCCGCCCGCCCTCTCGTACACGGGGCAGACGTTCAGGCAGGCCGAGCAGCGGATGCAGCGCAGCGCCTGGCGCCCGACCCGGTCGGCGAGGGTGTCGGTGCGGCCGTTGTCGAGCAGGACCAGGTGGAAGCTCCGCGGGCCGTCGCCGTCCGGATCGTCCACCGTCCCCGTCCACATGCTCGTGTACGGGTTCATGCGCTCGGCGGTGGAGGAGCGGGGCAGCGTCTGCAGGAACACCTCCAGGTCCCGCCAGGTCGGCACGACCTTCTCGATGCCGACGACCGCGATCAGTGTCTCGGGCAGGGTGAGGCACATCCGCCCGTTGCCCTCCGACTCGACGACGACCAGGGTGCCGGTCTCGGCGACCATGAAGTTGGCACCGCAGACGCCCACCTTCGCGCGCAGGAACTTCTCCCGCAGGTGGAGTCGGGCCGCCTCGGCCAGTTCGGCCGGCGAGTCGGTGAGGCCCTCGGGTGCCGGCCGGCCCCAGTCGCCCATCTCGGAGGCGAAGATGTCGCGGATCTCCCCGCGGTTGCGGTGGATCGCGGGGACCAGGATGTGGGAGGGCCGGTCCCGGCCCAACTGCACGATCAGTTCGGCGAGATCGGTCTCGTACGCCCGGATGCCCCGCGCCCGCAGCGCCTCGTTGAGGCCGATCTCCTGGGTGGCCATCGACTTGACCTTGACGACCTCCGACTCGCCGGTCGCCCTGACCAGGTCGCCCACGATCCGGTTGGCCTCCTCCGCGTCGGCGGCCCAGTGCACGACGCCGCCGGCGGCGGTCACCGCCTCCTCCAACTGCACCAGGTAGCGGTCCAGGTGGCGCAGTGTGTGGTCCTTGATCTGCCGTCCCGCCTCGCGCAGCGCCGCCCAGTCGGACAGCTCCGCGACCGCCTGGGCGCGCTTGGCGCGGATGGTGTGCGTGGCGTGCCGCAGATTGCCGCGCAGGGTCGTGTCCCGGACCGCCTCCCGTGCCGCCTCGGGGAACGCGGGCATGCCGAGGAACGTCCCGCTCATGCGCGGACCTCCTGGCCGTCGAGGCGGCTCATCCCCATGGCTCCTCCTCCGTGCTCGCCAGGATCTCCGCGATGTGCACCGGGCGCATCCCCGCCTCCATCCGTGCCATCGTGCCGCCGAGGTGCATCAGGCAGGAACTGTCGGCAGCGCACAGCACCTCGGCGCCCGTGGACCGGGCGGCGCGGACCTTGTCGGCCCCCATGGCGGCCGAGACGTCCGGGTTCTTCACCGCGAACGTGCCGCCGAAGCCGCAGCACTCCTCGGCGCCCGGCAACTCGGCCAACTCCAGCCCCCGCACGGCCCGCAGCAGCCGCGCCGGACGGTCGCCCAGGCCGAGTCCGCGCAGTCCGTGGCACGTCGGGTGGTAGGTCACCCGGTGCGGGTAGTAGGCGCCCACGTCCGTCACGTCGAGCACGTCCACCAGGAACTCGGTGAGTTCGAAGGTCTTGGGGACCACGGGGGCCAGGGCGTCCGCGAGGGACTCTCCCCGCCCTTCCTCCCGCGCCCGCCGGCCCAGGCGCGGATACAGCTCCCTCACCATCGCCGCGCAGGAGCCGGACGGGGTCACGACGGCGTCGTACTCCCGGAAGACGTCGGCGTACCTCACCGCGAGCGGCTCCGCCTGGCGGCGGTATCCGGTGTTGTAGTGGGCCTGCCCGCAACAGGTCTGCGCCATCGGGAAGTCGACGTCCACGCCCAGCCTGGTCAGCAGCCTCACCACGGCCCGGCCGGTGTCCGGACAGAGCGTGTCGTTGACGCAGGTGAGGAACAGAGCGACACGCATCGCGCCCCCGCTGGTCGATCGACGGACGAGTGCAGGGTAGTCGGTCGGTGCGCCCTGGTGCCGGACACGGCGCGGCGAGCCGGGCCCGGGCGTTCCACCGCGCCCCGGGGAGCCGTTCGAGACGTGTTCGCCCCGCATGGGCGGGTTCGCCGTAGGGGTGGTGACGGTAATGTGAAGACAGCCCGCCGCTTCTAGCCGCTTCGCTTCCTGGAGGTCCCCGCTCGATGACCCAGTCGGTGGGTATCAAGGACGTCGCCCGCGCCGCCGGAGTCTCCGTGGGCACGGTCTCGAACGTCATCAACCGCCCCGAGACGGTCGCGACCGAGACCCGGGCCCGGGTGCAGTCCGCGATCGACCGGCTCGGCTATGTGCGCAGCGAGTCGGCGCGCCAGCTGCGGGCCGGCCGCAGCCGGATCATGGGGCTGCTCGTCCTGGACATGGGAAACCCGTTCTTCGTGGACGTGGCCCGCGGCGCCGAGCGTGCCGCCCGCGGCGCGGGGCTCGGCGTGATGGTCTGCAACAGTGCGCAGAACCCCGCCGAGGAGGCCGACTACCTGGCGCTCTTCGCGGAGCAGCGGGTGCGTGGGGTCCTGCTCACCCCGGCCGACGCCACCGGCCGCAACATCGAGGCGTTCCGGCGCCACGGCATCCCGTTCGTGCTGGTGGACCGGGTGGCGGAGGGCACCACCGAGTGCTCGGTGTCGGTCGACGACATCGCGGGCGGCGCCCTGGCCGTACGGCATCTGATCGACGCCGGGCACCGCTCCCTCGCCTACGTCAGCGGGCCTCCCGGGCTCCACCAGGTCCGGGACCGTCGGACGGGCGCCCTGAACGCGCTGGCCGAGGCGGGGCTCGGCCCCGAGGTGCTGCGGGAGCTGCCCACCGAGCGCCTCGACGTCGCGGCGGGCCGGGACGCCGGTGCCCGGCTCCTCGGGCTCGTGCGGCGTCCGAGCGCCGTCTTCTGCGCCAACGACCTGCTCGCGCTCGGCGTGCTCCAGGCGATGTACGCGGCGGGTGTCAGCGTTCCCGACGAACTCGCCATCGTCGGCTACGACGACATCGAGTTCGCGGCGGCGGCCGCCGTCCCGCTCACGTCCGTACGGCAGCCCGCCATCACCATGGGCACGCTCGCCGCGGAGCTGCTGCTGGAGGAGACGGCGGCGCGCCCCGGGGCGCGCGCGCACGAGCACCGACGGGTCGTGCTCCAGCCGGAACTGGTCGTACGCCGCTCCAGTCTCGTGCCGCGCCAGGCTCCCTGACGCGTGGCACCGGGCGCGGGCGGCGTGCTTGGATCGGTGCGGCACCCGCGCGGGGCGGGTCGGGGAGACGGGGGACCGATGGGGGACGAGGATCTGCTGGCCGAGCGCTTCGAGGAGCACCGTGGGCAGCTGCGCGCCGTGGCCTACCGGATGCTGGGCTCGCTGAGCGAGGCGGAGGACGCGGTCCAGGAGGCCTGGCTGCGGCTCGGCCGCACCGACCTGGCCCAGGTGCGCAATCTCGGGGGGTGGCTCACCACGGTCGTCGGCCGGATCTGCCTCGACACGCTCCGTTTCCGCGGCGCGCACCGCGAGGAACCCCTCACGGACACCTTCGTGCCGGACCCGGTCGTCACCGACCTGGGGCGGGTCGACCCGGAGGGCGAGGCGCTGTTGGCCGACTCGGTCGGGATCGCCCTGCTCGTGGTGCTCCAGGCGCTGGATCCCGCCGAGCGGCTGGCCTTCGTGCTGCACGACATGTTCGCGGTGCCCTTCGAGGACATCGCGCCCATCGTGGACCGCACGACCGCCGCGACCCGGCAGCTGGCGAGCCGCGCCCGCCGCAGGGTCCGCGGCGCGCAGCCCGCGGCCGACCCGGATCTCGGCCGGCAGCGGGAGGCCGTGGAGGCGTTCCTCGCGGCGTCCCGCGCGGGCGACTTCGAGGCCCTGGTCGCCGTCCTGGACCCGGACGTCGTCCTGCGCGCGGACTCGGGACCTCTGGTCACCGGTCTCGCCGCGTCCAAGGTGGCCCGCGGCGCGGAGACCGTGGCCAGGGGCGCGTTCCTGTTCCGGCAGTACTCCCCGCACGCGCGGCTCGTGCTGGTCAACGGCGCGATCGGGGTCGTCACGGCGCCCGAGGGCCGGGCGATGTCGGTCATGACCGCCACCGTGGCGAACGGCAGGATCACCGCCCTCTACATCCTGTCGGACCCCGAGCGCCTGAAGCGGCTGGACCTTCCGACGGCGGCGTGATCGCACGTCCTCGCCCGCGTGTCCGTCCGCGACCTCGGATCGCCGTGGGCATGAGCTTGGCGCGCACCTCGAACTCCGATAAGTTAGGCAAGGCTTACCTAAGGAGGTTGGGATGGCTGACCGTCATGCCTGGACGGCCGCGCCCTCCGCGGCCCAGCGTGCCCGCTCGGTGTCGGCCGTGGCGTCGTCCTGCGCGGTGACCGCGGAGAGCGGGCGGGAAGAGCTGATCGCCGCGCACACCGTCACCGAGGACGGCCGGATGCTGCTGCGCCCGCCCGCGGACAGCGTGCTGTTCACCGCCGCGATCTGCACACCGCGCTCGGAGCCGTGCGCCGTGCTGGAGTTCGCCGATGTGGCGCCCGTCCCCATGCGGTCCCGCATCCGTGCCCGACTCTGGCTGGCCGGCCGCCTCGTGCGCGAGGACGACCGGCTCGCCTTCGAACCGACCCGGGTGGCGCTGCGCCGCTCGAACGGTGTCGCCGTGGTGGATCTCCAGGAGTACGCCACCGCCGAGCCCGACCCGCTCGCCGAGGCCGAGGCCCGGCTGCTCACCCATCTGGCCGACGCCCACCCGGACGCCGTCGAACGGCTCGCCGGCCTCGTCGACCCCGACTGCCTGCAGGGCGCCGTCCGCGTACGGCCGCTGGCCGTCGACCGCCATGGCCTGACCCTGCGCGTCGAACGGGCCGGGGACCACGGCGACGCCCGGTTGACGTTCCATCAGCCCGCCGAGGACGTGGCCCAGCTGACCGAGCGCATGCAGGTGCTGCTCGCCCAGGCGGGACGGGCCGCCTGCCCCCGTGCGCTCCAGCGGCAGCGCACGGACGACGAGTGGTGAGGTGAACGGCCGGCGCGCGGTCTCTACGGTGAACGCCCGGGCGGGGTCGCGCGGTTGCGGCCGCCCGGCCACAGCCCGCGCAGCCGTGCGAGGCGCGGGGTGCCGACGAGGTCCCGCAGCCTGGCCAGGCGCGGGTTGCGCTCGCGCTGTTCGCGGCCGCTGCGGTCCAACTCCTCCAGCAGGCGGCGGGTGCGGTGCTCCGTGTCCAGCTCGTCCAGGATGCGGTTGACCTCGGTCAGGACCGCGCCGTGGAACTGCCACTGGCGGGGGTCGTGCCGGACCTCCTCCAGCAGCAGCCGGGCCAGGGCGTCGCGGGTCGCGCCCGCCGTGGCCAGTTCCTCGGCCAGTCGGCTCTCCGCCGACTCGGCGCTGCGGCTGACGTCCGTCGTCACCAGCACCGCGAAGCTGACCACCGCGTCGCCGATCTCGGACAGCAGCCGCCCGAGGACGGGCCCGATCTCGGGTCCGAACAGGGGCTTGGGCTCCCGTGCCTTGGCGAGGTCGGCGAGTGTGCGGGCGATCACCCGCAGCACGACCGTGACGATCTCCAGTGTGTCGAGGCCGGTACGCAGCACGATGCGGTGCAGCAGGCCCTCGCGGACCCGGGGGTTGAGCTTGAGGCTGTCCTCCGCCTGCCGCAGCGCCGCGTCCACCTCGACGATCTCGTGGTCGAGCCGGCGCGCCTCGTACAGCCTCGCGGTCGCCTGAACGGGGGGCGCGGTGCCCGTGGCGTCCTCCGCGACCCTCAGCATCAGCTGGCGCACCCGGCGGGCGAGGCCCTCGATGGACTCACCGGCGACCCCCACCCACACGGGGGGCGCGAAGAACAGGTTGGTCCCCAGGCCCACCGCGGCGCCGATCAGGGTCTCCAGGACCCGCGCCCAGGCCGCGCCGCCCACCTGGGTCACCCCGAGGATCAGCATCGCGCTGATCGCCACCTCGGGCACGAACTCGTGGACGCGCACCAGATGGCCGACGGCCAGCGAGGCGAGGATCACGAGGGCGAGGCTCCACCAGGTCAGGCCGACCAGGCCGCTGAACCCGATGGCGATGACGACACCGGCGACGACGGAGTTGACCCGCCGCACCCCGCTCGTGATCGTCGCGTACAGGGTCACCTGGACGACCAGCAGGGCGGTCAGCGGGGCCGTCAGGGGAGCGGGCTCCGGGCTGACGCGTACGGCGATCACGTACGCCACGGTCGCGGCCGCGGTCGAACGCACCGCCTGGACGACCTCGGGCAGCCGACGCCACCTCGCGATCCGCTCCCTGACCTGGCTCAGGATCCCCGAGAGGGCCGCGGCCCTCGTGTCACGCACATCTCGCATCCCTTGGGCCCTTCCCGCTCACCCGGTCCCTGAACGTACCCGCGGTCACGAGGACTTCCGGTGAGCACCGCCCGTGTCAGGAGTGGAGCTTGTCGAGGAAGGAGGACAGGTTGCCCACCGTCCGGGCGATCCGCTCCCGCGTGCTCAGCGTCTCCTCCATGCGCAGCGTGGCCTCGGGCGTCCTTCGGCCGCGCACGTAGAGGGAGCACGCGAGGTCGGCGCACATGTAGACGCCCACCGAGTTGCCCTCGCGACCCGCCGTGCCCGCCTTGCGGGCCGTCATCAGCGACACGCCGCTGCCGGGATGGGTGGTCAGGCACAGGGAGCACATGCTCCGATGCAGAAACCCGCGCTGCGACGAGGGAAAGCGCAGCGCGACCGCGACGAGCCGACCACCGTGCTCGGCCGCCAGGTAACTGCGATCGGGTGCGCCCGGATCCCGCCAGCCGAGGAAGTCCAGATCGTCCCAGGGGCGCTCCTCCAGGTCGCGGGGGATCGACAGGCGCTTGGCCTCGCCCTTGGAGCAGTTGATGAACGAGCTGCGGATGTCCTGCTCGGTGAGCGGCCTCATGACGGGTGTCCTTCCGGGTGCGGAACCCAGGGGTACGGCGGGGTGTGACACCCAGGAACCTAGGATCATTAGCTTCGGGCCTAAGGTATCCAGCCCCTTCGGGCGGGGCCAACGGGTTTTCGACCCGGCCGTGGGCCCCGCGGGGGAGCGGTCGCGCGGGAGCGATGTCGGACCCTCGTCCTAGGGTGAGCGCCATGGAGAGCACCGACGTGTGGCGGGTGAGGCTCGACCCGTGGGGCGAGGACGACTTCTGGCTGCTGCGCAGGAACAACAGCGCGGAGATGACGGAGCATCTGGGCGGCCCGGAGACCGAGGAGCGACTGGCGGCGCGGCACCGGCGCTACCTGGGGCTCGACTCCGGGCGGATGTACCGCGTCACCCTGGCGGACACCGGCCAGGCGGTGGGGGTCGTCGGCTTCTGGGAGCGGACGTGGGAGGGGGCGGCGGTCTGGGAGACGGGGTGGGGAGTGCTGCCCGAGTTCCAGGGGCGGGGCCTCGCGGCACGGGCGGCGCGCGCGATCGTGACGGAGGCGGCGGCCGCCGGCTCGCGCCGGTACCTGTACGCGTTCCCGAGTGTGCTCCATCACGCCTCGAACGCGGTCTGCCGGAAGGCCGGCTTCGAACTGATGGGGACGGCCGACTTCGAGTACCCCGAGGGGCACTGGATCACGTCCCACGTCTGGAGGGCCGACCTGGGCCCTCGGTGACGGGCCTGCCCCACGCGGCGCGGGGCCGCCCAGGACGGCGGACACCGACTCGGGCCTCCCGCCGGTGCCGGCGCGACGCGTCAGGCGCCCTGGGTCGGCTTCCCGGCGTGCGCGCTCACCTCCTGCTCCACCTCGCCGCGGATCCGGCCGTGCTCCTTCGCGTACTCCGTCATCTCGCCCTGGAGGTCGCGCTCGAGGTCCCGCCAGGCACGGATCGCGGTCTCGTACATGTCGCTCTGCTGCCTGGTCCACGGGGTGACGGTGGGAGGGCCGTACTGGTCGCGCAGCTCCGAGGCTCTCGCCTGTGCCTCGTTCGTCGCACGCTGCTTCTCCACGAGTACTTCGAAGGTGGTCGCCACGGCCCCGGATCCTAGGCGCGGTGGACCCTCGGTCCGGGCTGCGACCCGCGGGACCACCCCGCGGATCGACCGGTCGGCTCCGTGGGGCCCGGTCGGCCGCATCCGGCGGTTTCGCTCCCCGGGCCCCGCGGTACTCGGCGGCTGACCGGGGACAGGCCCGCGCCCCCGCGTGCGGCACGTCGCCTCGGCCGAGGAGGTCTGCCGTGACCGATCGACGTCACCGGGATCCTGGCCGGAAGAAGGGGCCGATCCCCCGCGACATGCCCGATCAGCAGGCCGGCGGGGGTGATGAGCGGCGGCGGGGCGAGGGCGACCGCGGCACGGAGCCGACGGAGCCCGTCGCACGGGCCGAACCCGAGGAGCCCTCGGACTGAGCAGGCCGTGCCCGGCCGGAAAAGGGCCTCGGCCGCGACGGGGGAATCGCGGCCGAGGCAGTCCTTGGTGGTACAGCTTGTTCAACTCAAAACTACCGGTCGGTGTTCCGGGAGACGGAACGCGGGGCTGTGACGTGTGTCACCTGTCGTGACTCAGGAGGCGGGCGTCGTCCGATCGCGTGTCCACTCCCGCACCTGCTCCGCGGTCCAGGCGGTGATCACCCGTTCGGGGGGCACCCCGCACTCCTCCGCGCGGGCGCAGCCGTGGATCTGCCAGTCCAGCTGGCCCGGCGCGTGCGCGTCCGTGTCGATCGAGAACAGCACCCCCGCGTCGACGGCCCGGCGCAGCAGCCGACGCGGCGGATCCAGCCGCTCGGGCCGGCTGTTGATCTCCACCGCCGTGCCCGACGCGGCGCAGGCCGCGAACACGGCGTCGGCGTCGAACCGGGACTCGGGGCGACCGCGCCCGGTGACCAGCCGTCCCGTGCAGTGCCCGAGCACGTCGGAGCGCGGATCGCGGACCGCGGCGATCATGCGGCGCGTCATGGGGCCCGCGTCCATGCGGAGCTTGGAGTGCACCGACACCACCACGACATCGAGGCGGTCCAGGAGATCCGGCTCCTGGTCGAGGGAGCCGTCGTCCAGGATGTCGCACTCGATACCGGTCAGCAGCCGAAACGGCGCCCAGCGCGCGTTGAGCTCCTCCACCACGGCGAGCTGCTCACGCAGCCGCTCGGCGGACAGCCCCCGGGCCACGGTGAGCCGGGGCGAGTGGTCCGTGAGCACCGCCCACTCATGTCCGAGCCGTGCCGCCGTACGGCCCATCTCCTCGATCGGGCTGCCGCCGTCCGACCAGTCGGAGTGCAGATGGCAGTCACCGCGCTGAAGGGCCCGCAGCCGCTCCCCACCGGCCCCGGCCGGATACCGGGCCTCTTGCTCCGCCTTCGCCAGGTAGGCCGGCGTCGTCCCGGCCAGCGCCTCACGCACCACCTGGGCCGTCTTGGGGCCGATGCCCCGCAGGGACTCCAGCGTCCCGGCGGCCGCGCGGGCGGCGACCTCGTCCGCCGGCAGCGCCGCCAGCACCCCCACGGCCGTGCGGAAGGCCCGCACGCGATACGTCGGCGCCCCGGCCCGCTCCAGCAGGAACGCGATCCGGTCCAGGGCCGCGACGGGATCCATCCGCACCTCCTCCACCCAGCGTTGCCCAGACGTCCCGGGTGCGCACCCGGGACGCGGCCGGGTACGTCCCGTCCGTCGAGCCGCTGAGTCGCGTGAGGGGCTCTACGCTCTATGCATGACCGAAATCTCCAGCCCGCACATCTCCCATCCGCGAATCATGGTGCTCGGTGTGCAGCCGGGCGAGCCGCCGTTCCGGATCGTGCAGGTGGACGGTGAGATGGTGGGTCGGGCGACGTCTCTGGTGGATGTGCTCGACGTGGCCTCGCAGGCCGGTGTCCCGGTCCATGACCTCGACGACCCCGACGTGGTGCGCTGGGTGGGCGGCGACAAGCTGACCTGGACACCGCGCCACGAGCCCGGACACCACGAGCGCGACCGCGGGGAACACCGGCCCCGCGGGTTCGGCCGCCGTCAGGAGCCCGCCGGTCCCGAGAGCGGGTGACGGCGCGCGGCCGCGCGCGGTCGGGGACGCAGGGTCAGGCCGTACGCGGCCTTCGGGCGTGCACGGCGCGCCCGAGCCGGCGGCCCAGCAGGAGGTAACCGAGCAGCGCGCCCGTGGTGTTGAGGATGACGTCGTCGATGTCGAAGGCGCGGCCGGTGATGAGCGCCCCCTGGACCAGTTCGACCGCCAGCATCACGATCGCGGTGATGAGGCCCACGCGCAGGAAGCGACGGGTCGCCGGGGCGAGGACCGGCAGGATCACCCCGAAGGGAACGCCGAGCAGGATGTTGCCGCCGATCTGCTTGACCGCGTCCCGCAGGGCGGGCTGCTCCAGATAGGCGCGCATCGAACGCCCGGGATGCAGATTGCTGTGGACCAGGGCCTGGGAAGCGGGCGAGGGTTCCAGCGTCGCCCGGGCCAGCGCCGCGGCGAAGGCCACCATCGCGGCGAACGCGACCACCATCGCCAGCAGGCGCAGGGGGAGCGGCAGCGGCCGCCGCTCCCCGGCCGCCGGCGCCGGGCCTCGCCCGCGGCCGGTCTTCGTGAGGCGGGCGCTCAATGCCGTGCGTGCCATGCGATCCTCCTGGTTTCACCATGGCCATGGACAACAGCGGATACCCGCGACACGGGCTCTGACTCCGGGCCGGTGAGGGGGCCCTGTGGAGGGGGCGCTCAGGTGCCGTACGACACCTTGACGTCCGTGAAGCCGAGGGACTTGAGGAGTCCTTCGAGCATGCTGGTGGTGTTCGCCTCGGCGCGGGTGGTCAGTTCGCTCTCCTTCGCCGCCTCGCCGATGTGCCGGACCGCCAGTTGCTGCACCGCACGCTCGTTGTTCGGGTTGTCCGAGAACAGGTCGCCGATCCGGTCCAGCAGGCCCCGCTGCTTGGACACGGCGTACGAGTGGTCGGGGTCGAGGGCCGCCTTGCCCAGCACCGCGTGCGGAAGCCGGAGCGTGGCCGCGGTGCGGTCGCCGTTGACGGTGACGTCCCGCCCGCCGACCTTGCCGAGGTCGACGTACGCGTCGACCGAGCCGGCGCCCACGTACAGCGTGCGGGTGCCGCGGATCGCCGACGGCAGGTACCTGGAGTCCTTCTCCAGGTCCACCACCACCTGGAAGTTGCCCGAGGCGGCCTCGTAGCGGCTCATGTCCTGGATGGACCGCAGGAGCGCCGGTCCCGAGCGGTCGTGCGTCTGCTCCCCGAACAGGTCGCGCAGACCCAGGGTCACGCTCAACCCCAGCCCGGCGACCAGCACGGCCAGAACCGCGACAAGGGCGATGACCGCCTTGACCCAGCCGGGCACCGGCCGCCTCGCGGTCGTCGGCGAGGGGTCACGTTTCGTGGACGTCGTCATGTCGAACGCCCTCCCTTCCCTTCCTCGATTGCCCACCATCTCCACCTCCACAACGCCCGGTTGGCTGAATTCACGCGCCCGTCGCGCAGCCGCCGCAGCGGCCGGCCGGCGTATGGGGTTGCGGTGAATCCGTGAGGCGTTTGAACACGGTCGCCGCCGGCTCCGTACACAGAGCAGGGATTCATCTGCCGTGACGGCCAGGACGTGGAGGAGTACTCCCTTGACACGCAATTCGCGCAGACGCCCAACAGGCGCGCGCCGCGCGACCTTCGGGGCGATCGCGCTGATACTGGGCGGAGGCGGCCTGGTGGCGGCCAATGTCTACGCCTCGGCGGCCGAGGGCGGCTGGGGCGGTTCGGGCGACGGCGACCAGGTGAAGTCGGCGACCGCCACCATCGACTGCCCCGACGTGGGCAGCAGGTTGACCGCGGTGCCGCAGCGGGCCAAGCCCGCCGTCGACAAGGAACTCGCCCTGCTCGACCAGCAGATCACCGAGGCCTACGCCCGGCTGGCCTCCACACGCCAGGCCCAGGCCGGCGACACGGGGTATGTGCAGAACGCGATCCTCGGACCGCTGCGGGACAAGCGCGGCGCCGTGCTCGACCGGATCGAGGCGGACTACCAGCAGGCCGGCGGCAGCGCGCCGGGCGACATGGACGGCCTGGCTCCCTGCACCGGGATGCCCGCCGACCAGGCGCAGCCCGGGGCCGGCGGCCAGAGCGCGTCGGGCGCGCCCGGTGACGGCGCCACGCAGCCGGGCGAAAGCGGCCAGAACAACGGCGGTCAGGACAACGGCCAGCAGCAGGGCACCGGCCAGCAGCAGGGCACCGGCGGCCAGGCGGCGGCCAGTGGCCCGGTCGCCTCGGACTTCGTGGACATCACCACCGTGCAGCCGAACGTCCGCAGGCCCCAGCAGCAGGCGAACGCCTCCACCGGTGGCTTCGTCACCAGGTGCGGCGTGAACGAGAACGGCAAGCACAACACCGACAACGTGATCGTGGCACCCGGCGTGACCAACGGCGCGCACCACCTGCACGACTACGTGGGCAACCAGTCCAACGACGCCTTCGCCACCAACGACACCTTCGCCGCGGCGCAGACGAGCTGCGAGAACCAGGGCGACAAGTCGTCGTACTACTGGCCGGTGGTCCGGGTCCAGGACGGCACGCAGGACTTCGACCAGAACGCGGACGGCGGCGGCAAGGAAGGCAACGTCGGCCGGATCCTGGTCGCCAAGCAGGCCGAGATCAAGTACGTGGGCAGCCCCACCGCCAAGGTCGTCGCGATGCCCCGGTTCCTGCGGATCATCACCGGTGACGCCAAGGCCTTCACCAACGGGCCGGGCAACGCCAACGCGCACTGGAGCTGCACCGGCTTCGAGGACAAGGTCCAGCTGACGGACAAGTACCCGATCTGCCCGCAGGGCAGCCAGGTGGTGCGGTCCTTCGCCTTCCAGAGCTGCTGGGACGGCCAGAACATCGACAGCGCCAACCACCGCACGCACGTGGCGTTCGCCGACGCGGACGGCAACTGCCAGAACGGGTTCAAGGCGATCCCGCAGCTGACGATGCGGCTGGTGTACGACATCCCGCGGCCCACCGTCGAGAACGGCCAGGTCAAGAACCCCTACGCGGTGGACGGCTTCCCCGAGCAGCTGCACAAGCCGATCACCGACCACGACGACTTCATCAACGTCATGGACGACGGCCTGATGAACCAGGTGGTCGACTGCGTCAACACCGGCCGGCAGTGCGGCGGCGGTTCGGACGGCGGCGGCTCCGGCAACGGTGACAACGGCGGCACGGGCAACGGTGGCGACAACGGCTCCGGCTCCGGCGCCGGTGACACCGGCAACGGCACCGGCACGGGCGGCAACGGCGCCGGTACCGGCACCGGCGCTGACACCGGCAACGGCGCGGACGGCAACGGCGGCAGCGGCACCGGCGGCGACCAGACCGCACAGCCCCCGGCCGCCAGGCCGGGCACGGTCGTGACCGACGCCCCGGAGAGCGCGACCTCGGGCGCGGGCTCCGCCGGCGGTCATGGCCACGCCGCCGCCACCCCCAAGGCGGCCCAGGGCGGTGCGTCCGTCACACCGGAGAGCGCCACGGACAGCGGCAGCGGTGCCCGGTCGGCCCAGTCGAACCAGACCGCGCCTGCGAACGAGGCCGCCGCGGCGCCGGCCGCGTCGCAGACGGCCGCCGTCGGCGGCGGCAGCCCGGCGGTCCCGGTGCAGACCGAGCCGCAGGCGTCGGGCGGCGGCCTCGCCGAGACCGGCGCGCACCTGTGGCCGGCCGCGATCGGCGCGGTCTTCGTCGGCGCGGGACTCCTGCTCCTGCGCCGGATCGGACGCCGTTCCCTCTGACGGCCTGCCCGACCCACCCGACCCGCACGCGCACGCCGAGGCGGCGCGCCCCGTTCACTCCCGGGACGCGCCGCCTCGGCGTGCGCCATGAGCCGCCTCAGTCCATCAGCAGGACCAGCTTGCCCGTGGTCCGGCCGGTGTCGCCGAGCTCGTGCGCCGTGGCGGCCTCGGCCAGCGGGAACGTCCCGGCGAGGGTGGCGCGCAGCTCGCCCCGCTCCACGAGGTCCGCGATCCGTGTCATGCCGTGGTGGTCGGCGTCGACCAGCATCTCCGTCGCCCGCACCCCGAGCTTCTCCGCCTCCAGCGGCAGTTCCTTCGAGCCGCGCGGCAGGATGGTGACCAGGATCCCGCCCTTGCGCAGGGTCCGCAGGGAACGCTGGACGTAGTCGCCGCCGATCGTGTCCAGGACGACGTCGACGTCCCGGACCGCCTCGGCGAAGTCCGTCTCGCGGTAGTCGACGAGTTCGTCGGCGCCCAGGCCGCGCACGAAGTCGTGCTTGCCCGCGCTGGCCGTACCGATCACATACGCGCCCCGCGCCTTCGCGATCTGCACGGCCACATGGCCGACCCCGCCGGCGGCCGCGTGGATCAGGACCCGCTGCCCCGGCTGGACGTCCGCCGTCTCGACCAGCGCCTGCCAGGCGGTCAGCGCGACCAGGGGGAGCGCACCCGCCTGGGCGTGGTCGACGGACCGGGGCTTGTGGGCGAAGGCGTGCGCGGGGGCCGTGACGTACTCGGCGTGGGAGCCGTGCCCGAACGGATACGCCAGCATGCCGAAGACCTCGTCGCCGGGCTGGAAGAGGGCGACGCCGATCCCGGTCTCCTCGACGACCCCGGAGACGTCCCAGCCGAGGACGAAGGGGGGCTCGCCGAGGAATCCGCCGTTCTCGCGGTGCTTCCAGTCGGTGGGGTTGACGCCGGCGGCGCGTACCCGGATCAGGATCTCGTTGGGGCGCGGGGCGGGACGCTCGACCTCGACGACCCGCAGGACGTCGGGACCGCCGAGGACGTCCTGGCTGATGGCGCGCATGGTGTTCACAGTGCTCATGGTGAACCAGCCTGCCCGGGTCCGCCCGAGGGGAAAATGGCAGAATGGACAACCTTCGATATGATCCTGCCATGCATGTGGAACGGATCGTGGTCCTGGCGCTGGACGGCGCGTACCCCTTCGAGCTGGGCATCCCCAGCCGGATCTTCGGCGCCGCCGACGGGAGGTACGAGGTGCTCACCTGTTCGGTGGACGGCGGCCCGGTGCGGACGAACGCGGACTTCTCCGTCGTGGTCGAGCACGGCCCCGAGATCCTCGCCACCGCCGACACGGTGGTGGTCACCTCCATGCCCACCACGCACATCACCACGGAGCTCCCCGACGAGGTCGCCGCCGCGCTCGCGCGCATCCGCCCCGACGCGCGCATCGTGTCGATCTGCACGGCCGCCTTCGTGCTGGCCGCCGCCGGGTTCCTCGACGGCCGCAGGGCGACCACGCACTGGCAGGTGGTCGACCTGTTCCGCCGGATGCACCCCCAGGTCGACCTCGACCCCGACGTCCTCTTCGTCGAGGACGGACGGGTGCTCACCTCGGCCGGCGCGGCCTCCGGGGTCGACATCTGCCTGCACATCGTGCGCACGGACCACGGCAGCGAACTGGCCAACGCGGTGGCCCGCCGCTGCGTGGTGCCGCCGTTCCGGGACGGCGGCCAGGCGCAGTACATCGAGCAGCCGGTTCCCGCGCAGGGTGTCGCGAGCACGGCGGACGCCCGCGCCTGGGCCCTCGACCACCTCGGCGAGCCCATCGCGCTGTCGGAGCTGGCCCGCCGGTCGGGTATGAGCCTGCGCACCTTCGCCCGCCGGTTCAACGAGGAGGTGGGCCTGAGCCCCGGCCGCTGGCTCATCCAGCAGCGCGTCGTGCGGGCCCGCCATCTGCTGGAGTCCACCGATCTGCAGGTCGACCAGATCGCGGGCGAGGTCGGCTTCGCCACGGGTGCCTCACTGCGGCAGCACCTGCATTCGGCCATCGGTGTTTCCCCGCAGGCCTACCGGCGCACGTTCCAGGCGGCCCACTGACCTCCGCCCCCTGCTCGCGGGTAACGTGGCAGCGTTTTGCCGTTGTCACAGGGGGAGTCGACGTGTCGGGCAGCCTCGCGCCGGTCGGGTGGGGACAGAGCGAGCAGGCGATGTGGGCGGCCTACCGCCGTGGCGAGTGGTACGCGGGCGGCCCGGACATCCGGGCCGAGGCGATCCGGCGGCTGCTGCTCGCGCCACCGCCGGCCGAGCCGGGACACCTGGCCCGGCTGCGCCTCGAGGGCGTCCGAGTCACCGGGCGCCTCGACCTCGCCGAGGCGCACGTCGAGGGCACCCTGAAGTTCCGCGACTGCCGGTTCGAGCGGGCGCCGCATCTGGAGGGGGCGTCGCTCGGCGCGCTGGAGCTGCGCGACTGCGAAGTGCCGGGCGTGTCGGCGGCGGGTGTGTCGATCGGCTGGAAGTGGGAGCTGACCGGCTGCCGGCTGACCGGCCCCCTGAACCTGTCGGGCGCGGACATCGGCGGCACGCTGCGCCTCACGGACAGCGAGCTGGACGGCGGCGTCGATCTGCGGGACGCCTCGGTCCAGGGCAGCGTCGACCTGCGCGCCAGCACCCTGCGGGTGCCGCGGGGGACCGCGCTACGGGGCAACCGGTTGCGCGTCGGAGGGGATCTGGACTGCCGGGGCGGGCTGGTCGCCGAGGGCGCGGTGGACCTGTGCGACGCCCGGCTCGGCGGCGGCGCGCTCTTCGAGGGCGCGACCCTCAGCCGCGCGGACGGACCGGCGCTGCGCGCCCACGGCATAGACGTGGGCGCCGAGTTCGACTGCCGCGGCGGTTTCACCGCGCACGGCAGGATCTCACTGAGCAACATCACCGTGCGCAGCCGTATCTCCTTCGACGACGCCGTCATCGACGTCCCCGCCGGACAGCCCGCGCTGACCTGCCGGCGCACCGTCGCCGCCGAACTCGACCTCGGCACCCGCGAACCCGTGCACGGTACCGTCGACCTCAGCCACACCCGCGTCACGGTCCTGCGCGCGGCACCCGGGCGCGGACCGCGCGCCCTGCGCCTCGAAGGGGCCGTCTACGACACCCTGCTGCCCCAACTCCCCGCCGCCCAGAGGCTCCCGCTGCTGGCCGGCGACCCCGAGGGCTTCACCCCGCAGCCGTACGAACGCCTGGCGGCCGTGTACCGGCAGCACGGCAGGGACGCCGACGCGCGCACCGTGCTGCTCGCCAAACAGCGCCGACTGCGCGGCACGTTGGCCCGGCCGGGCAGGGTGTGGAGCGCGCTGCAGGACATCACCGTCGGCTACGGCTACCAGCCGCTGCGTGCCGTGTGGTGGCTCGTCGCCATGATGCTCACCGGCACGCTGCTCTTCAGCACATGGCCGCCGCGGCCCGTCGAAGCGGGCAAGGGGCCGCACTTCCAGGCGGCCATCTACACCTTCGATCTCCTGCTGCCGCTCGTCGACTTCGGGCAGGAACAGGCGTACGCCTCCCGGGGGCCGCTGCAGTGGGCGGCCGTCGCCCTCGTCTGCCTGGGCTGGCTGCTCGCCACCACGGCCGCGGCCGGGGCCAACCGCATGCTGCGTCGCGCCGACTGAATCCGGGGGACCGGGATATCCGGGGTACGTACGCGGGCGGGGCGCCGCCCGCCCCGAGACCGTACGGAGGAACCATGGCACTGGTGGTGGCGGGCATCGTGGTCCTGGACTGCGCCGAGCCCGAGAAACTCGCCGCGTTCTACCGGGAACTGCTCGATGCCGAGGAGAGCCACGTCAGCGCGAACCGCGTGGAGATCCGGAGCGCGGACGGGATGCGGATGGCGTTCCGCCGGGACGCCAACGCCACGCCGCCGAGCTGGCCCAGGCCCGAGAACTCCCTTCAGGCCCATCTGGACTTCGTGGTCGAGGACCTCGACGCGGCCGAGCGCAAGGTGGTCGCCCTCGGCGGCCGCCCGCTGGAGGCGAAGGACGCGCCGGGGCCGTACGAGGAGCGCGGCTGCGCCGACCCCGCCGGACACTCCTTCACCCTGATGACGAACAGGACCGCGGCACCCAAACTGGGCTGAGGGGACCGGCTTTCCGGCGCCCCCGCCGTGTGAGACGCACCCTCGGGGGGCAGTCGGGCCGTGTGAGCAGGACATCCTCCGACACGCAAGGGCCGCACGGGACGGTGGACCGTTCTCCCGTCGGCCATGACCCTTCGAACGCGGACGGATCCGGGGACGGTGCCGCGGCGCAGCGGACGCCCGGATCCCCCGACCGCAGGACACGGATCACGGTGCTCGTGGCGCTGGCCGCGAACCTGGTGATCGCCGCCGCCAAGGCCGTGGGCGGCGTCGTCGCGGGCTCACCCGCCCTGCTGTCGGAGGCCGCGCACTCGGTGGCCGACAGCCTGAACGAGGTCTTCCTGCTCGCCGCGTTGCGCCGCAGCCGCCGTCCGCCCGACCGGCGCCATCCCTTCGGCTACGGCAAGGAGCGGTACTTCTGGTCGCTGCTGGCGGCGGTCGGCATCTTCGTGATGGGCGGCTGCTTCTCCGTCTTCCAGGGCGTCGAGGCGCTGCACGGCGGAGCCCGGGAGTCGCACCAGGGCTACGTGGTGGGGCTCGTCGTGCTCGGGGTGGCGCTGGTCTCGGAGGGCGCGTCCCTGCTGCGCGCCCTCCACCAGGCGCGCCGGCAGCGCGGCACCGCCTCGCACGGGCTGCGGGACCCGGCGCTGCGCACGGTCGTGGCGGAGGACGGCGCGGCGGTGCTCGGGATCCTCCTGGCCGGCGTCGGCATGGCGCTCCACATGGTCACCGGGAACGTGGTCTGGGAGGCCTCCGCCTCGCTGGCCATCGGCGTGCTCCTCGTCTACGTCGCCTACGTCCTCGGCCGCGACGCCCGCGACCAGCTGATCGGCAAGGCGGCCGACCCCGAGACGCGCCGCCGCATCCAGGACGTGCTGGACGGGCAGCCGGAGATCGACAGCGTGGAGCAGCTGCTCACCATGGAGCTGGGGCTCGACACCTTTCTGGTGGCGGCCCGCGTGGATCTGGTGCCGGGGCTGGAGAGCGAGGAGGTGGAGGAGGCCGCGATACGGATCAAGCGCCGTGTCACGCGCGCCGTCCCCGAGGCCCACCAGGTCTTCCTCGACATCACGGACGCCCCGACCCGGGCGGCGGCCGGCGGCGAGGAGGGCCCCGCCGAGACGGGGGAGCGCGGCGAGGTCTGAGAGGCGGCGGCCCGGCCGCGAGAGCAGCCTCGCGCGGCTTCCCCGGCCCTGTCGGACAGGGGAGCCGTCCCAGGGCCGGGGCGGGATGCGGGCCCGGCCCCGGCCCCGGCCCCAGTGCCGGACCGCGCCCGGCCGGGTTGAGGCAACGCACACGAGGGATCATTCTGGAGCATATGGAGCAAGTCGCCGCTGCGGCGATCGTCGATGCCCGGGGCACGGTGACGGGATGGAGTGACGGTGCCCGGGAGCTGACGGGCTACCCGGCCGAAGAGGCCGTGGGGCGCGCGGCGCGGGACCTGCTGGCCGAGGACGTGATGGCTCCGGCGCTCACCGCGCTCACCGGCACCGTGGTGGTGCGGCACCGCGACGGACATCCCGTGCCGCTGTGCCTGACCGCGTACGCGGTCACGGGTGCGGACGGCGCCGTGCAGGGCTTCGTCGTCACCACCGCCCCCGAGGCCGCGGACGCCATCCTGGTGGCCCGCGCCTTCCAGCAGGCACCGGTCCCGATGTCCGTGTTCGACACCGGGCTGCGCTATCTGCGGGCCAACGACCGGGCCGGGGAGATCCTGCGCGTCGACGCGGCCGGTCTGGCCGGACAGTACTACCCGGGCCACGGCGCAGAGGGGAGCGCCGCCTCCGACCGGCGCTTCCACCACCATCTCTCCCAGGTCGCCGAGACCGGGCTGCCCGTGCACTACGAGAGCTACAACCGGGGGCCCGACGACCACCGGGAGCACGCCTGGACCATCGACATGTGGCCGGTGCACACCGAGCCGGGCGAGGTGACCGCCATCGCCTTCGCCGCCGTCGACAACAGCGAGCAGCACTGGTCGCGCCAGCGCCTGGTCCTGCTGAACGAGGCCGCCACGGCGATCGGCACGACGCTGGACGTGCCGCACACGGCGGAGGAACTGCTCGAAGTCGTCATCCCCCGCTTCGCCGACTTCGCCAGCGTGGACCTGCTCGACTGGGTCATGGACCGGGACGAGCCGCCCAAGGGGGCCCTGGACGACCTGGTGCTGCGCCGCATCGCCCACCGCTCCGTCAACGAGGGCACACCCGAGGCAGCCGTCCCGCTCGGGGACACCGACACCTGCGCGTCCTACTCACCGCCGGCCCGGGCGCTGCGGGAGGGCCGGGCCGTGCTGCGGCGCGGGGGCGAGGCGGACTTCGACCGCTGGATCCAGGAGCGCAACTCCCGGGGCGTCGGGGACGCGGAGTACCGCAAGGGCGCGCACTCCCTGGTGACCGTGCCGCTGATGGCCCGCGGCACCACCCTGGGCGTGGCGGTGTTCGTGCGGATCACCAACCCCGACCCGTACGCGGCCGACGACGCGGTCCTCGCCGAGGAACTGGTGAGCCGGGCCGCCGTCTGCGTCGACAACGCCCGCCGCTTCGCCCGCGAGCGCTCCAACGCGCTCGCCCTCCAGCACAGTCTGCTGCCCCGGGGCCTGTCCGAACAGGCGGCGCTCGACGTCGCGCACCGCTACCTGCCCTCCGGATCGCTGGCGGGCATCGGCGGTGACTGGTTCGACGTGATCCCGCTGTCCGGCGGCCGGGTCGCCCTGGTCGTCGGCGACGTGGTCGGGCACGGCATCCGCTCCTCGGCCACCATGGGCCGGCTGCGGACCGCCGTACGCACCCTGGCGGACGTCGACCTGCCGCCCGACGAACTGCTCACCCACCTGGACGACCTGGTCACCCATCTGGCTGGGGAGAGCGGCGAGGAGGTCGGGGAACTGGGCGCGACCTGCCTGTACGCGGTCTACGACCCCATCTCGCGCCGCCTGGCCCTGGCCGCCGCGGGCCACCCCCCGCCCGCGGTCCTCACCCCCGAGGGCGGCGCCCGGCTCGTCACGATGTCCGCCGGACCGCCGCTCGGCGTCGGCGGACTGCCCTTCGAGGAGACGGAGCTGGAGCTGCCCGAGGGCTCGCTCATCGCGCTCTACACCAACGGGCTGATCGAGGGCCGCGACCGCGACCCCGACCACGGTGCCTGCGCGCTGTGCCATGCGATGGAGAGCGCGCGCGGCTCCCTGGACGACCTGTGCGACAAGGTCGTCAAGTCGGTGCTGTCCGACGAACCCGGCGACGACGTGGCCCTGCTGCTGGCCCGCACCCGGGCCCTGGGCGCCGAACAGGTCGCCACCTGGGAGGTCCCGTCCGACCCCTCCTGTGTCGCCACCGCCCGCCAGCAGGCCATCGAGCAGCTGACCGAGTGGGGCCTGGACGAGGTCGCGTTCGTCACCGAACTCGTGGTCAGCGAGCTGGTCACCAACGCGATCCGCTACGGCGGCACGCCCATCCAGCTGAGGCTCATCCGCGACCGCTCGCTGATCTGCGAGGTCTCCGACGGGAGTTCCACCTCACCGCATCTGCGCCGGGCGCACGCCTACGACGAGGGCGGTCGGGGCCTGCTGCTGGTCGCCCAACTCACCCAGCGCTGGGGCAGCCGGCAGACCAGCGAGGGGAAGACGATCTGGGCCGAGCAGCCGCTGCCTCCCGCCTGACCACGGGCACGGGCCCGACGGCGGACGGGCCGCCCGACGCGTGCCGCGCCGCACGGCCCGCCACCGCCGCACGCTCACTTCCCGGTCGGCTCCAGCACGAACACGGGGATCTCACGATCGGTCTTCTTCTGGTACTCGGCGTAGGGCGGGAACGCCGCCACCGCCCGCTCCCACCACGCGGCCTTCTCCTCGCCCGTGACCTCGCGCGCCGTCATCTCCTGGCGCTCGGGTCCGTCCTGGAGCTCGACCGTGGGGCACGAGGTGACGTTGAAGTACCAGACGGGGTGCTTGGGCGCGCCGCCCTGCGAGGCCACCACCGCGTACCGGCCCTCGTGCTCGACACGCATGAGCGGAGTCTTGCGGATCTTGCCGCTCCTGGCGCCCAGGGTCGTCAGGATGATCACCGGAAGCCCCGTGTCCAGGAGCGTCGTCCCCTGGGTGCCACCGGAACTCTCGTACAGATCGACCTGTTCGCGTACCCACTGCGTCGGGCTGGGTTCGTACTCGCCCTCAAGAGGCATGGCCTTGATCCCCTCATCGCGTACGACTGCTGTCACGGCCGTGGCCCGGATGCCCTGGCGCACGCCCGGGAACCACGCGCTTCAGGATTCAACACCAGTGGGCCACCGTTTCATCCACGCCACGCGCCCGCACCCCGCCCCCGGGCCGACCCGGCGAATCCGGCCAGCGGTCGGCCCGGGAACCGGGCGCGGGGGTGACCGATTCCCGTCAGGTCGGTGCCAGGAGCGTGCGCACCGCCAGGGCCGCCATCACCGCGCTGGAGACCAGCGCCGTCACCAGCCGCCCCCGCCGGCCGGTCAGCGCCCGCCCGAGCAGCGCACCGCCCCCGGCGAGGGCCAGCTGCCAGCTCGCGGACGCGGCGAAGGCCGCGAGGACGAACAGGCCCTGCTCCACCGGCCCCGCCGCCCCACCGGAACGGCCGCCGAGCACAAGGGCCGCGAAGTACACCACGGTCGTGGGGTTGAGCAGCGTGATCCCCAGCAGTCCCAGATACGCCCGCAGGGGCCCCGGCGGCACCGCGCGCCGTGCGTCGTCCACCGCCGTGCGGTGCCGGCGCAGCGCCGTGTGCGCACCCCGCACGGCGAGGGCGGCGAGCACCAGGGCGGACGCCCAGCGCAGCGGGACCAGGACCGGCTGGAGGGCGGCGGCGAGCGCGCTGCCGCCGACCGTCGCCACCAGGGCGTAGACGCCGTCGGCGGTGGCCACCCCGAGCGCGGCGCACACGCCGGTGCGCAGCGAGGCACGGGCGGTGAGGGAGACGAGATAGGCCGCCACGGCCCCGACGGGCACGGCGATGCCGTAGCCCGCGACGAGGCCCGCGACCAGCGCGCCCGTCATGTCCGGGGCGGCGCGTGCCTCCGCGGACGGCGGGCCCGCTGTCGGCCCCGCACCGGCGAGGCGGTGGCGCGGGAGGACGGCGGGGAGGCGTCGAACGTCGGCATGCGCAGATCCTGGAGCACCGGGGACGCCCGGACAAGCGATTTACCATGGCTCGTACGGGAGCGCGTGACGGCGCGCCGTCACGCGGCCCGGTCGGCAGGCGGCGCACTTCGGCCACCTACGGCATCCGGTGGATCTGTCCGAACTTCGGGTGGCCATGTAGATGCCTCGGGCATCTAATGAAGATCGGAAAGAGCGAATCTTCGCGGTGCGAGGTCACAGATCGTGTGAGGTCACAGATGACGAAAACCGGTACGACCACCACAGAACCCGTCGCCTTCCCCCAGGACCGCACCTGCCCCTACCACCCGCCGGCCGCCTACGACCCCCTGCGCGAGGAGCGCCCCCTCAGCCGGGTCACCCTCTACGACGGTCGCGATGTCTGGGTGGTCACCGGACACACCACCGCCCGGGCGCTGCTGGCCGACTCGCGCCTGTCCTCCGACCGCAACCGCGCGGCGTTCCCGATGATCAACAAGCGCTTCGCCGCCGTCCGCGACGGCCGCCGGCTCGTCCTGCTCGGCGTCGACGACCCCGAGCACCACACCCAGCGCCGCATGCTGGTCCCGAGCTTCACCCTCAAACGGGCCACCGCGATGCGCCCGCGCATCCAGGAGACGGTCGACCGGCTGCTCACCACCATGGAGGCCGCGGGGCCGGGCGCGGAACTGGTGAGCGCCTTCGCGCTGCCCCTGCCGTCGATGGTGATCTGCTCCCTGCTCGGTGTCCCCTACGACGACCACGACTTCTTCGAGGAGCAGTCCCGCCGGCTGCTGCGCGGCCCGTCGGCGGACGACTCCCGCGACGCCCGGGACAAGCTCGACGGCTACCTCGGTGAGCTGATCGACCGCAAGCGCGCGGAGCCGGGGGACGGACTGCTCGACGAGCTGATCCAGGAGCAGTTGCACAGCGGCGGCCTGGACCGCGAGCAGCTGATCTCCATGGCGACGCTCCTGCTGGTCGCCGGGCACGAGACGACGGCCAACATGATCTCGCTGGGCACGTTCACCCTGCTGCGCCATCCCGAGCAGCTCGCCGAACTGCGGGCCGCGCCGGAGCTGATGTCCGCCGCGGTCGAGGAACTGCTGCGCTTCCTGTCCATCGCGGACGGACTCGTGCGCGTGGCCACCGAGGACATCGAGATCGGGGGCACCGTCATCCGGGCCGACGAGGGCGTCCTGTTCTCCACGTCCGTCATCAACCGGGACGCCACCGCCTTCCCCGCGCCCGACGCCCTGGACTGGCACCGCTCCTCCCGCCACCATGTCGCCTTCGGCTTCGGCATCCACCAGTGCCTCGGGCAGAACCTGGCCCGGGCCGAGTTGGAGATCGCGCTCAGCACCCTCTTCGAGCGGTTTCCCGGACTGCGGCTCGCGGCCCCGGCGGACCAGATCCCCTTCAAACCGGGCGACACGATCCAGGGGATGCTGGAACTCCCCGTGACCTGGTAAGAGGCTGTGACCATGACCGGCGACATCTCCATCACCATCGACAGGGACGTCTGCATCGGGGCGGGCCAGTGCGCCCTCACCGCGCCCGGCGTCTTCACCCAGGACGACGACGGCTTCAGCGAACTGCTCCCCGGCAAGGAGGACGGCGGCGGCGACCCGCTGGCCCGGGAGGCCGCCCGCGCCTGCCCGGTGGGCGCCATCACCGTCTCCGAGAACGCGCCCGGGGCGGTCCCCGAGGACGTCTGAGAGCAGGAAGCCGCCGCCCCGGGGCCGCCGCGCGAGCGGTCGGTCCTGGGGCGGCGGTGTGTCCCCGCGCCGAATTCACCGTCCGCACGCGCGCCCGACGTACTGACAATTTGTCAATTCGGCTTCGCCCGGTGTGTGCGCGTCGCCGTATTGACAGCTTGTCAATTCGGCCGTGTCCTGCGGGAAAGCGGGAACCGGGCGCGCGCTTGTTCGGACAGGGTGACCTGTGCAAAAGTGGTCCCGTCGGCGCGGGGTCGTCATTTCCGCCGCAAAGGCCGGTGTCGCCGTCGCTCTCCCTTCGTACGAGCCGTATTCGGAGAGTGTTCGTAAAGCTGCTTGCCCAATGGACGCTTCCCGATTGCCGTGCGCCGGGTCGTGCGCCCATTGGTATGGACTGAGAACGGGCGCAGGGGGTTCTGGAAGACCGTGGACGTGAAAAACGGAGTCCAGCAGAATTTTCCCGGCCCCGATGCCCCCGCCTTCCGTGAGTTCACGGACGAACAGCTCGCGGCGCAACTGAAGAAGGCCGCCGGGAAGAGGCCCGTCCACCAGCCGATCGGTGAACTCCTCGGCCGCCACTGGGAGGCCGCCTACGCCTACGCCCGACTGCTCACGGACGGCCCGCACCCCGCCGGGATGCTCAGCACGGCGGCGTTCACCCGGCTCTTCGAGGATTCCGCGCGTCAGGGCGGACCGACCGCGGCCTGGCGGCCCCAGTTGCTCGTGACCATTCGGAGGCTGGCCGGGGAGTGGGACGCCGACCACCGGCACACCCTCCTGAACCCGTCCCTGCGCTCCGCCCCCGGAGCCCGCCTCGCCGTCCGGCTGCTACCCCCCGAGAACCGCAGACTCGTCACCCGCGCCTTCCAGCGGCTCTCCGAACCCGCGCGCTGCCTGCTGTGGCACGGCGAGGTCGAGCGCGAGGACGTCACCACCCCCGCCGCCCTGCTCGGCATCGACCCCGACGACGCCGCCATGAGGTGGGCGCGCTCCCGCGACATGCTGCGCGAGATATGCCTGGACGTGCACCGGGAGTTCGCCCCCGACCAGGAGTGCCGACGCTACGCCCGCCTCCTGGACGTCTCCCTGCGCCGGGACGGCGGCCTCATCGACCTCGACCTGCGCCGTCACATGGACGGCTGCCTCCACTGCCACCACGCGGCCGAGCAACTGGAGGGCTACGACCACCGGTTGCCCCTCCTGCTCGCCGAGGGAGTGCTCGGCTGGGGAGCCCAGGCCTACCTCGACGCCCGGGGCACGGCCGTCCCGCCGACCGAGGCCGCGGCGCCCGTGCCCGCGCCCGTGCCCGTCGGCGGGGAGCCGCTCGTCGACGCCGCCGACGTCCGCCCGGCGCCCCCGGCCGCGCCCGCCGCCCGGGCGCCCGAGGCGGCACCCGGGCCTCGCGCCGGCGTCGGCCCCGCGCGCACCCCCGGCGCCCAGGCTCGCTTCACCCGCGCCGCCTCCGCCGTGCTCGGCGCCCGCTGCTCCGCCGCGCACCGCGCGCCCGGCCGTACGCCGCAGCCGTGGCAGCTGGCACTCGCCGTGGCCGCGGTCGGCGCGCTGGTCGTCGTCCCCCTGGTCGCCTGGTCCGGCGACAGCTCGGGTGGACAGCCGACGGCGGCGCCGGCGGGGCCGTCCGGTTCTCCGGGGCCGACGCGCACGAGCGGATCCGGGCCCGCCCCGCGGGTGGGCACGATGGCCGATGTGCCCACGGGCGCCTTCGAGGGCCGGCTGCGCAACGAGGACAGCGGCCTGTGCGTCGGCCTCCTGCGGGGGCGGCCGGTCGCGGGCGCGGAGGCCGCCCTGGTCCCCTGCGGCTCCGCCGCGACCCAGCGGTGGTCGTACACCGCCGACGGACGGCTGCGCAGCGCCGCCGCACCGCGTCTCTGCCTCGACTCCCACCTCGGCTACTCGGTGCAACTCGCGGCCTGCGCGGGACGTTCCGAGTCCGACGGGAAGAACGTCCGGTACGACTTCACCCGCCAGGGCGGCCTCGTGCCGCGCTGGAACGAGACGCTGGGCCTGACGCCCGCCTCGTCCGACCAGGGCGCGGCACTCGTGCTGAAGCCGCGTACCGAGGACGCGACGCAGCGCTGGCTCGCCCAGGCCTTCGGCGCGCAGCCGATGGAGTCGGTCGACTGGGCGGGCTCCACCGTGCCGGCCTCCCCGAGCGGGACACCCTCGCCCGCCCCGTCCCGGACGGCCGAGCGGCACACGCCGACGCGGGCCTGGACGCCGAAGGCCGCGCCGGCGACGAGCGGACCTCCCGCGCGGTCCACCCCGGTGGGGCACGACCGCGGCGACCGTCCGGGGCACGGCGGTCACGGGGGGCGCGTCGGTTCCGGAGGGCAGGACGGCCACGGGGGAGAGCCGGACACCGGCGGGGACCGGGCGGAACACCGCGGCTGGGGCGGCGCCCGCTGACTCCCGGCCGCGGCCGGTGCCCTCCCTTCCTGCCGCTCCGCTCACTCCTCCAGCAGGCTCAGCTCCGCCCAGATCGTCTTGCCCTCGGCGGTGTGCCGGCTGCCCCAGCGCTGGGTGAGCTGGGACACCAGCAGCAGGCCCCGGCCGCCCTCGTCGTAGGTCCTGGCCCGCCGCAGATGCGGGGCCGTGTGGCTGCTGTCGGAGACCTCGCAGATCAGCGTGGTGGCGTCGTGGATCAGCCGGAGCCGGATCGGCGGGTCGCCGTACCGCAGGGCGTTGGTGGCCAGTTCACTCACCACCAGCTCGGCCGTGAACACGCTGTCGCTCAGGTTCCAGTCCGCGAGCTGTCCGACCACATGCCTGCGGACCGTCGCGACCAGCGCCGGATCGGCCGGCATCGCCCAGGTCGCCACCTGGGACGCGGGCAGCCCGCGCGTGCGGGCGAGCAGCAGTGCCACGTCGTCGTTGACGCCGCACCGCGGCAGCAGGGCGCGCAGGATCCGGTCGCAGGCGTCGTCGAGCGAGTCCGCGGCCCCGCCCGGAGCCGGCGCGGTGGACGGATCACCCGCGAGAGCCGAGCACAGCAGGCGGCGGTTGGCGTCGGCGTCCTGGCCGTGCCCCTCGACCAGCCCGTCCGTGTACAGGCCCAGCACCGTGCCCACGGGCAGGTCGACCTCGGCCGACTCGAAGGGCGGCCCGCCCAGGCCCAGCGGCGGCCCGCTCGGCATCTTGACCTCCCGGGGGGACTCGCCCGGCGCCATCACGACCGGCGCGGGACGACCCGCCCGGGCAAGCGAACACCTGCGTGAGACGGGGTCGTACACCGCGGACAGGCAGGTGGCTCCCACCTCGCCCGCGGCGGCGTCCGCACCGCTGTCGTGGCAGAGGCGGACGACCAGGTCGTCGAGGTGGGTGAGCAGTTCGTCGGGCGCCAGATCGATGTCGGCGAGTGTCTGCACGGCGGTCCGCAGCCGCCCCATCGTCGCGGACGCCTGGATGCCGCGCCCGATCACGTCCCCGACGACCATGGCGACCCGCATCCCCGACAGCGGGATCACGTCGAACCAGTCCCCGCCCACCCCGGCGCGGGCCGCGGGCAGATAGCGGGAGGCGGCGTCCAGGGCGGCGACGCGGGGCAGGGTGCGCGGCAGGAGACTGCGCTGCAGGGCGAGCACGGTCCTGCGCTCGCGGGAGAAGCGCCGAGCGTTGTCGATGCAGACGGCGGCCCGCGCGGTGATCTCCTCGGCGAGCAGCACGTCGTCGGGCGTGAAGGGGTCCGGGCGCCGGAAGCGGGTCAGCACCGTCACTCCGACCGTCCCGCCGCGTGCCGTGATCGGCACCGACATCGTGGAGTGCACGCCGAACTCGTGCACCCAGGGGCGCGGGGACCTCCTCGCCGGGGGCGAGCAACTCCGCGGCGGGGCGGCCCTCCGCCTGGCCGGGCTCGTAGCCGAGCAGCTCACGGGCGTGGTCGTTCCACCGGACCAGTACACCGCTGTCGTCGACGACGGCCCGTGCCGTGGCGGTCCCGCCGGAGCGGGAGGGAAGGACCGGGCTCATCGACGCCACTCCCTTACTCCCGGTGACCGAGCACCGTCACCCGTGTTCCAGCCTAGGGCCTCCCACCTGGGGCCGCCCGGGGTGGGGCCGGGCTGGAGAGAACCGCTGGGCGCGCCCGCTCCGGTACCGCTCACATCCTCCTCTGACCTGGTTGTATTTACCGGTGAGTACCCTCGCGGGTAGCGTGTGCCGCATGCCAGCCCTCAACGTGGAGTTCAGTGACCGTGAGCTGGAGGACCTCCGGCAGATCGCCAAGGAGCGCGGTACGTCGATGAAGGCCCTCGTACGGGAGGCCGCCGCGGCCGACATCGCGCGGCACCGCGCGCTCAAGGAGGGTGCCGAGACGTTTCGGCAGTTCTTCGCCGCGCACGCCGCGGAGTTCGCCGCCGCCTTCCCCGAGGACGAGCCCACCGCCTTCGCGCGGGACGGGATCGCGGGCAGGAGCCGGGGGCGGGGGGCCTGACCCATGGCCGACTCCGTCATCCACATCGACGTGCCCTGGCTGCTGCAACGCCACGAGGAAGTGCTGCCGGGGCAACCGGTGATCAACGACTTCTCCGCGCTGGTCGCCGCCGTCGCACGCCACCGGGTGGATCCGCCGCGCCTGGGTGTCGACTCCGATCCCGCCTGGCGCGCCGCCGCCCTGCTGCACACCCTGGCGCTGCTCAAGCCGCTGCCGTCGGCCAACGCCCGCTTCGCCTGCGCCACGGCGGTCGCCTACATGTTCGTCAGCGGTGCCGGCATCGACCCGCCCTACGGTGCCCTGGTCGACCTCACCCGCGATCTGATCGCCGCCAAGGCCGATGTCTACGCCGCCGCCGACCGACTGCGGTCCTGGCAGATATGACGCGCCGAGCGGCCCGAACCGGTTCGGGCCGCTCTCACGGCGCGCGTGCGTTTTCGAATTCCGGTACACGTGTGCGACGTTGACGCCGAGTGCTGATTGTCGTTCACATCGGTGCCGATGTTGTTCCTGTGCCTTGTTGGCCCTCCGTGACATGTGCGAGGGTTGCTTTTCCGTGCATGGGCAGTGCCGCCCGAATCGCCGCTCGTCATTCACGGCCGCAGGAGAGCTCAAAAGGCGTACCCTCCGTCGGCGGTCGCGGTGGCCTTCATCCGTGGCCTTTCCCGTGCCACGTCTGATCCGCCGATACGGGCCGCGCCGATCCGGGCCCTCCCGGCGCCAGAACTCCGTGTGCCGCCTTGCGCCGTGGAAGGAAAGCCCAGTGCACACCCCCCACCCCCCGCGTCCGTCCTACCCTCCCCGCCCCGGCATGCCCCCCGGGGAGTCCGACGAGAGTCTCGCCGTCGCGTTCCGCGGCCGTCCCGCCGGTGAGGTGACCGAGCCCGTCGCCCTGCTGATGGCCCGGCACTGGCGATCGGCGCACGACTACGCCGTCATCTGCCTGGCCTCCAGAAGCGACACCGCCTCGATGGTCACCGCCACCGCGTTCCACCGTGTGCTCGGCCACCTCCAGCGTTCGGGGTCCGCGACGGCGCTGCGCCCCCACCTGCTCGTGGCCGTACGGGACACGGTCCGGCAGTGGTCGGCGCGGGAGGGGATATCCGGCGCCCTGCCCGAACTGGACAAGCCCGCGGGCGGCCGCGGACTGCGTGCCGCCAAGACCCTGACCCGGGAGAACCGGGGCCTGGCCGAGCGCTCCTTCCAGTCCCTGCCCGGGCTCGCCCGGTGCCTGCTGTGGCACACAGAGGTGGAGGCGGAGCACGTCTCCGTCCCGGCCGTGCTCCTCGGCATGGACTCCGAGTCCGCGGCGGCGGCCCTGGAGCAGGCACGCGAGCAGTTCCGGGCGGCCTGTGTACGCTCCCACCGGGAACTGGCGCCGACCGACGAGTGCCGCTTCCACAACCGGCTCCTCGACGTTCCCCTGCGCCGGGGCGGCACCCTGCTGCCGGACGTGCGCCAGCACCTGCTGGAGTGCCGCTACTGCCGCGGCGCCGCCGAGCAGTTGAGCCACTTCGAGGGCGGACTCGGCGGGCTGCTCGCCGAAGCGGTCCTGGGCTGGGGCGCGCGACGCTACCTGGACTCCCGCCCGGGCCGTGCCGCGCGGGGTGGCGGTGGCGGCGCCCTGGGCGGCGGTGCCCTTCTCGGCCGCGGGCGGCCGGGTGGCGGGCGCCACCGGCTGCTGTCCTCGGCCCCCTCGCCCGTCCGCGGCGTGCTGCGCGCCCTGCCCGGGGAACCGGGCACCCGGGCGCTGCTGACCGGGGTGGGCCTCGCCGCGGCGGCGGTGCTCGCGACCTTCCTCGTCGTGGGCATGTGGTCGGACGGCGACGGCGCCGACCCGGTCGCCTCCACCAGCACGAGCGACGGTGCCCCCACCTCGCTGGCCCCCGGCCCGGGGGCGTCGGCTGCGTCCTCGCCCGCCGGCGCGGCCGACCGGCCCGTGGCCCCCCGGCAGACCAGACTGCGGGACCTGTCCGACGGGCTGTGCCTCGACGTCCGCGGCGCGGTGCGCCCGGGCGCCTCCACCGAGCTCGCGGCGTGCTCGTCGGTGTGGACCCAGCAGTGGTCGTACGAGAGCGACGGGCGGCTGCGCAGCGCCGCCGATCCGGGGCTGTGCCTCGACTCCCGCGCGACGAGCGGGGTCGCCACCCTCAGCCGGTGCGAGGACGCCACCGGGGCGCACGCCGACGACGTCCGCTACGACCTCACCGTGCGGGGGGAACTGCTGCCCCGGGGGAACGGGAGGCTCGCCGTCACGCCCGCCGCCGGCGAAGCGGGCGCCGACATCGTCGTCAAGGACCGCGACGCCTCGGATCTCCAGCGATGGGCGACCGACGGACGCACGCCGACGACCCGGTCCCGTTCGGTCACGGGGACGGGCGAGCCGTCGCGGACGCCACCGCCGTCCGGCGGTCCGGGCCTCGGTTTCTGAACGCTCCCGCCCCCGACGTACGGGGGCGGGAGCACCACCGCCCCGAGGTCAGGAGACCACGTCGCGCGGCTCGGCCCCGGCGACGAAGTCCGCCGCGTTCCGCACCGCCGCCAGCGCGATGCGCACCAGCGTCTCCCGGGTGACGCCGGCGACGTGCGGCGAGAGCACCACGTTCGGCGCCTTCAGCAACCTCAGTGCCGCGGTGGGAGGTTCGGGGTCGAAGACATCGATCCCCGCGCCGGCCAGAGTGCCCTGCTCCAGGGCGAGCGCGAGCGCGTCCTGGTCGATCAGGGCGCCCCGCGCCGTGTTGATCACGAACGCGGTCGGTTTCATCAGCGCGAGCCGCTCCGCGTCGAGCAGATGCCGGGTCGCGTCGGTGAGCGGCGCGTGCAGGCTCACGTAGTCGCAGGTGCGCAGCAGTTCGTCGAGCGTGACATGGCGAGCGCCGCCGAGGCGTGCCTCGGTCTCCTCGTCCAGGCGGCTGGGACCGGCGTAGAGGATGCTCATGTCGAAGGCGAGGGCGCGGCGCGCGACCTCCTCGCCGATGTGACCGAGCCCCACGATGCCGAGGGTCTTGCCGGACAGTTCGGTGATGGCGCCCTGCAGCCGCGGCAGCGCCCAGTCGGCGTCGACGAGGGCGGTGTGCGCGGGAACCAGCTGCTTGGCCAGTGCGAGCATCAGCGCGAAGGTCTGCTCGGCCACGTTCTGCTTCTCGGCGCCGCTGGAGCCGATGTTGCACACGGGCACGTTCCGGGCGCGGGCGGCCGCGAGGTCCACGTAGTCGAAGCCGTGGCTCGCGCACTGGATGAACTCCAGCTCCGGCGCGGCGGCGATGTGCTCGGCCGTGACCGGGCCGAGCCCGGTCACGATGACCTGCGCCTCGCGCAGCGCCACCGGGTCCTCGTCGGTGCGCTCCACCACGGTGACCCGCGCCTGGCCGGGAAAGACGGTGGCGAGCGCGGCGCCTGCCTCGCGTCCGCCGACGTGCGGCGAGACGACGGCGAGGACGTTCTTGACTTCGGTCATGCGGACTCCTCGATCAGATCGGCGGCCGTGAGGGTGGCGGGGGTGGCGTGCCCCGACAGGGCGAGGGTCAGGTCCAGCTCGGCGAGCAGACAGCGGATGACGTGCTCCACGCCCGCCTGGCCGTCGAGCCCGAGCCCGTAGGCGTAGGGACGTCCCACGAGCACCGCCCGCGCGCCGAGCGCCAGGGCCTTGACGATGTCGTCGCCGGTGCGTATGCCGCTGTCGAACAGCACGGTGGTCCGGTCCCCGACCGCCTCCACCACCCGCGCGAGCGCGTCGGCGGCGGCCACCGCCCCGGCCACCTGCCGGCCGCCGTGGTTGGAGACCACCACACCGTCCATCCCCGCGTCGACGGCCCGGCGGGCGTCGTCCGGGTGCAGGATGCCCTTGAGCACGATCGGGCCCTCCCAGTTCTCCCGCAGGAACGCGAGGTCGGGCCAGGTCTTGCCGGGATCGGCGAACATGCCGACGAAGTGCATGACGGCCGCGTCCGGGTCCTCGTGCACCGGCTTCGCCAGACCCGCCCGGAACGCCGGGTCGGAGAAGTAGTTGGCGGTGCCGACGCCGTGCAGGAACGGCAGATAGGCCTGGTCGAGGTCGCGGGGCCGCCACGCCAGCAGCGGTGTGTCCAGGGTGACCACCAGTGCCGTGAACCCGGCGTCCCTCGCCCTCGTCAGGAAGCTGCGGGCGACCTCGCGGTCCTTCGGCCAGTACAGCTGGAACCAGCGCTCGCCCTCGCCCGAGGCCTCGGCGACCTGCTCCATCGGCGTGCTGGAGGCGGAGGAGAGGATGTACGGCACGCCCTGGGCCGCGGCCGCGCGGGCGGCCGCGGGCTCCGCGTCCGGATGCATGATCGACAGGACGCCGATCGGTGCCAGTGCGAGCGGCGCCGCCAGCGGACGGCCCAGCACCTCGACGGAAAGATCGCGTTCCCCCACGTCCCGGAGCATGCGCGGCACGATCCGGCGGCGCTCCAGAGCCGCCCGGTTCGCCCGTGCCGTGCTTCCGGCACCCGCGCTGCCCGCGACATAGCCGACCGGACCGGGCCCGAGCCGCTGTTCGGTGAGCTCCTCCAACCGCGTCAGGTCGGTGGGCAGCCGCGGCACGGCGCCCGTCATGCCGTTCAGGTAGATCTCGTACTGGAAGTCGGCCCAGTGCTTCGCCATCCGTGCGTTCCGCCTCTCGTCCCGAGGACCGCGTTCACGCCCCTGATCCTTGCGACAGTGACAAGAGGAGTCCAGCCTGGTGCGCACATCGTGCGGCTGGGATCATCACCCTGTGATGAATCAGCCGTCATCCTCCCGGGCGCGTGTCCGGGGCGAGATCCTGGCCGACCCCCGGGTGGTGGAGGCGGTCGTCGCCGCCGTCCACGAGCAGGTGCCGGCGTACGCGGCCCTCGACGACCGCCGTCTCCCGGAGGTGCGGGCCATCGCGGCCTGGGGCGTGGACCGGCTGCTGCACCTGTGGGCCACCGGCACCGCGCTGGAGAGCGCCGATCTGCGCCGCTTCCGGGGGATCGCCGCGGCCCGCGCGGCGGACGGGCGGCCCGTGCAGGCGGTGCTGCGCGCCTACCGGGTGGCCGGGACGGTCCTGATCGACGAGGTCGCCGCCCGCGCGCGGGACCTCACGGCGGGGGACGGGCTCGCGCTCGCCCGCGTGCTGGTGACCGCGCTGGACGTCCTGTCGGAGGAGATGGCGACGGCGTACGCCGCGACCTCCGAGGATCTCGCGGGGGACCGCGACCGTGCCCGGCGGCTGCTCCTGGACGACCTGATCGCGGGACGGCACGCCTCGGCGGGCGCGCTGACGGACCGCTCCGCCCGGCTCGGCGTCCACCTGCCCGATCCGTACTGCCTGCTCGTCGCGGAACCGGCGGGCGCCGGCGGTTCCGACCTGCCGTACGAGGACGCCGCCGCACTGCTCGGCGCGCTCGGCGACGAGGGGACGTCCCTGTCGACGGTCCGCGGGTCGCGCGCCGTCCTGCTGCTGGCCGCCACGGCCGTCGAGCGGGCGGCGGGCGTGCTCGCCGAGCAGGGCTGGCGGGGCTGCGCGATCACCAAGGAGGGCCTGGACCGGGTCGCCGTCGCCCATCGGCTGGCCGTCGACGCCCTGGACACGGCGCCCGGCCACGCCCACCGGCCCGGCCGTCTCCTGGACGACGCCGACGCGCACATCCTCGCCCTGCTCGCGGGGCATCCGGCCGCCGGCCCGGACCACATCGCCCGCCTCGTGCTCGGCCCGCTGACCGAGGCCGCGCAGAGCCATCTGCTGGCGGCCCTCACCGCGTACATCGACGCGGGTTCGGCGACCGAGGCCGCGCGCGTACTGCATCTGCACCCGCAGTCGCTGCGCTACCGTCTGCGCCGCGTCCACGCCCTGACGTCCCGCGACCCGCGCGACCCCTGGCAGCGCCTGACGCTGGACATCGCCCGCACGATCAGGACGTGAACGCCGCCCGCGCGCCCGGACGCGCGCGTCCGGGCGCACGATCACGGGGTGAGGCACCGGGAGGATCCCGGCGGACCGGGCACACCGCGCGGATCGCATATCCCCGGCGGGTTTGTCCGTGGCAGGAATACCCGCCCTCCGGGGCGGGGAGCACGACACCATGGACCCGAGTCGGCGGCCGGACGAGGACCTGCGGTGTTTGCTTCAGGAGCGCACCGCCGATCTCCAGCGGGTGAAGGCCGAGTACGACAACTACCGTAAGCGGGTCCGCCGCGACCGCCTCGCGGTGCGCGAGGCCGCCGCGGAGAACGTGCTGCGCTCGCTGCTCCCCGTGCTGGACGCCATGACCGCGGCCCGTCGGCTCGGGGAGGTTGATCCCGGGCTCGACGCCGTCGCCGACGTCCTCGACGCGTCGTTGGCCTCGCTCGGCCTGCGGGTATTCGGGCTGCCGGGAGATCCCTTCGACCCCACGCGGCACGAGGCCGTGAGCCACCGGGTCTCGCCGGACGCCGACCGCCCCAGGTGCGCCGAGATCCTGAGCCCCGGATACCGGGTGGGCGACCGGCTGCTGCGCGCCGCGCGCGTCACCGTCGTCGGACCGCCCACGGACTGACCGACCCGCGCGGCGGGGCCCCCTCGGACCCCGTTCGCCGCCCTCGCGGGGCCGTTCGCAGCCTCAAATTCGGAATGTTTCAGGCCGATTGCCGAGGCGCACAAAACCGGCCATCCAGGCGTCGTTGACGTTCAGTACCCGTGCGGTTACAGGGCAGAGGCGTTCAGAATCCGTCACTTCGCGCCACTCCTTCCATACTCAAAGTTACCGAAATGCAGGGGGTCGATGTGAGATTCCCGTGAGGAGTCGGCAGACTCCGGCACGCCGATCCGGCACCGGACCGGACTGGCTCCCGGTCACCACGTCGCCGGGAACCGTGCCGGCCATCTCGAAACGAGCGGAAGGATGCACACAATGCCGAACACCGCGCGCTGGGCAGCGATCACCCTGGCGGCCACCGCCGCCTGCGGCACCCTCGCAGGAACCGCGCTCGCCGCCCCGAACGCCCCGACGTCCCTCTACGCCCCCTCGGCTCTGGTCATGACCACGGGCCATGGCCAGAGCGCCGCCGCCACCACGCCGCAGCGAGCCGTCACCCTGAACTGCGCCCCGAGCGCCTCCGGCAGCCACCCGGACGCTGCCGACGCCTGTGCCGACCTGCGCGCGGTGGGCGGTGACCTCGATCAACTGGCCCTCAGGGGCGGTGTGTTGTGTACGAAGCTATACGACCCAGTGGTCGTCACCGTGCAGGGCGTCTACCAGGGCAAGCGCGTCAACTACGAGCGCTCCTTCTCCAACGAGTGCGTG
Organism: Streptomyces sp. NPDC048664; assembly: GCF_040650555.1. Lineage (NCBI taxonomy): Bacteria > Bacillati > Actinomycetota > Actinomycetes > Kitasatosporales > Streptomycetaceae > Streptomyces > Streptomyces sp. NPDC048664. Next base: position 45,430 of record NZ_JBEZHK010000015.1, read on the forward strand.
AAGAACTCCTACGGGACCGCATTCTTCGCGTTCTGATGGACGCGGATCGCATGGCGACCGTGCAACTTCGACCAGGGCTTGTGGCTGGGGAGCGCGAGCCCTGATGCGGAACGCCACGTGATCTCGCAACGGGGCCGGCCGGACGGAGTGGGGCCGTCCGGCCGGCCCCCGATACGTGTACGACGACGAGGACCTGCGCCCAGGCGCACGGTCCTCGTCGTCGTATACGATCGCGAGTTCGAAGTCCCCCAGAGAGCGAAGAGCATGTCCCTCACGCCCCCGGCCCTCCCCACCGTCCCCGAGCGCCCCGAGCGGCCCGCGGACATACGCCTCGTCGTCACCGACATGGACGGCACGCTCCTGGACGGCGGCGGCGCGATCCCCGAGGGCCTGTGGCCGCTCCTCGACCGGCTGCGGGAGCGCGGGGTGGTGTTCAGCCCGGCCAGCGGACGCCAGTACGCCACGCTGGCACGGCAGTTCGCCAGGGCGGCCGACGGCATGGTCTTCGTCGCCGAGAACGGCACCTACGTCGTGCGCGACGGCGTGGAGCTCAGCTCCGACCCCCTGGACACGGCGGTGGCCGCCCGGGTCGTGCGCACCGCGCGCCGGCTCACGGCCCGGGGAGCGGACGTCGGGGCCGTGCTGTGCGGCAAGAGGTCCGCCTACGTCGAGCGCACGGACGAGGCCTTCCTCGCCGAGGTACGGCGGTACTACGCCCTGCTGCGCCCCGTCGAGGACCTGACCGCCGTCGAGGACGAGTTCCTCAAAGTGGCCGTCCACGACTTCGGATCCGCGGAGCGCGTCACCGCACCCGCGCTCGAACCGCTCGCCGCGACCCACCAGGTGGTCGTCTCCGGCGCGCACTGGGTGGACGTCCTGAACGCCACGGCCGACAAGGGCGCCGCCGTCCGCGGACTCCAGCGGGAACTGGGCATCACCCCCGCCCAGACGCTGGTGTTCGGCGACTACCTCAACGACCTGGAGATGCTCGACGCGGCCGAGTGGTCCTTCGCCATGGCCAACGGCCACCCGGACGTCCTGCGACGGGCCCGCCACACGGCACCCGCCAACACCGACCACGGCGTACTGCGCACCATCGCCCGCCTGCTGCATCTGCCGGAGCACGCGTAGTACCCCGGAAAACCCTCAGTCCCGGGAGTCGTCCACCAGTACGGCCGCCCCGTCGAAGCGGCCCGCCTTCAGGTCGGCGAGGGCCCGCGGGGCCTGCGACAGCGGATACGGATGCGTCGTCGCGCGGACGCGGTACCGGGCGGCGAGCTCCAGGAATGCGCGGCCGTCCTCGCGCGTGTTCGAGGTGACGCTGCGCAGCTCCTTCTCGTAGAAAAGCTCGCTCTCGTACCGCAGCGCCGGGACGTCGCTCAGATGGATCCCCGCCACCGCGAGCACCCCGCCACGATCCAGCGCGCGCAGCGCCACCGGCACGAGATCGCCCGCCGGCGCGAACAGGATCGCCCCGTCGAGCGGCTCGGGCGGCGCCTCGCGGGCACCGCGCGCGGACGCGCACCCGAGGTCGAGGGCCAGGCGCCGGGAGGCTTCGTCCCGGGTCAGGACATGCACGGTGGCCCCCTGGGCCAGGGCGACCTGCGCGCACAGATGGGCGCTGCCGCCGAACCCGTAGAGACCGAGGCGCCCGCCGCGGGGCAGCGAGGTGCGCAGCAGCGCCCGGTGGCCGATGATGCCCGCGCACAGCAGCGGCGCGAGCGCCACGTCGTCCACGTCCGGGGGCAGCCGGTAGGCGAAGGCGGCCGGCACGGTGGTGTACTGCGCGTATCCGCCGTCGGCGTCCCAGCCCGTGTACCGGGAGGACGGGCACAGGTTCTCCGCCCCGCGCGCGCAGTGCCGGCAGTCGCCGTCCGTACCTCGCAGCCATGCGACGCCCACCCGCTCACCCCGCGCCCACCCGCGCACGGCCGCGCCGGTCCCGGCCACCTCACCCACGACCTCGTGCCCGGGCGTCACCCCCGGCCGGTGCACGGGCAGGTCGCCCTCGGCGACGTGCAGATCCGTCCGGCACACGCCGCACGCCCGCACGCGCACCAGCAGTTCGCCGGGCCCCGGCACGGGCAGGGGCCGCTCCGTCCAGCGCAGCGGCCCCTGCTCGATGGGCCCCGGCCGGTCCACCACCCATGCGCGCATCGCCCGTGCCCCGTTCCGTTCTCGACTGCCGGCGTCCGCCCCATCCAGTGTCGAACACGACGGCGGTTCTGCGCGCGGCGCGGGCCCGGCCTGGCTAGCGTGAGCCCGCACCCACCATCCATCCGGACGCCGCACGGGGAAGGTCGAGACGCCATGGCGGTACAACCCGAGGGAACGCCCTGCTGGGCCGACGCGATGTTCGCCGACCTCGAAGGGGCCAAGAGCTTCTACGGGGACGTCCTCGGCTGGACCTTCGGCGAGTCCTCCTCCGAGTACGGCAACTACACGCAGGCGTACGCGAACGGCAAGGCGGTCGCCGCCGTCGTGCCGCCCATGCCGGGCCAGGAGGGGCAGTCCGCCTGGTGCCTCTACCTCGCCACCCCCGACGCGGCCGCCGCCGCGGGCCGGATCAGGGAGCACGGGGGAGAGGTGCTGATGGAGCCGATGCAGGTCGGCGACTACGGCACCATGGCGCTGGTCCGTGACCCCTCCGGCGTCTTCTTCGGCCTCTGGCAGGGCGGCGTCCACGAGGGCTTCGAGGCGCGGGGGGTGCCCGGCGCCTACTGCTGGGCCGAGGTGTTCACCCGGGAGCCGGAGAAGTCCGACGCGTTCTTCCCCGCCGTCTTCCCCTACCGGTCCAAGCGGATCGAGGACGACGCCGTCGACTTCCGGGTCTTCGAGCTGGGCGAGGGGCCCGTGCTCGGCCGGATGAGGATGACGGACGACTTCCCGCCCCAGGTGCCGTCCTACGTCAACGTGTACTTCACCGTCGAGGACTGCGACGCGGCCGTCGAGCGCGCCACCGGGCGGGGGGCGGTCCTGCGGTTCGGCCCGATGACGAGCCCGTTCGGCCGGTTCGCCGCGCTGAGCGACCCGCAGGGAGCGAACTTCTCGGTCATCGACGTCACGACCACCGAGGGACGCATGCCGGACGCGACCGATGTGTCCTAGTCACTCCCGTACCCGGGCCCGGAGGGGTGCCCGCGGCGTGGCATGATCGGGGCATGCCTGAACGTGTTGTGGCCGCCTGTGACGGGGCTTCGAAGGGAAACCCCGGACCTGCCGGATGGGCCTGGGTGGTCGCCGGGGACGACGAGGTCGTCAGCAGCTGGGAGGCCGGCCCGCTGGGCAAGGCGACCAACAACGTCGCGGAACTCACCGCGCTGGAGCGGCTGCTGACGGCGGTCGACCCCGGGGTTCCGCTGGAGGTCCGCATGGACTCCCAGTACGCGATGAAGGCCGTCACGACCTGGCTGCCCAACTGGAAGCGCAACGGTTGGCGGACCGCGGCGAACAAGCCCGTCGCCAACCAGGAGCTGGTCGTCCGCATCGACGCGCTGCTCGACGGGCGCGAGGTCGACTTCCGCTATGTGCCCGCGCACCAGGTCGGAGGCGACCGCCTCAACGACTTCGCGGACCGCGCCGCCAGTCAGGCCGCCGTGGGGCAGGAGGCGGCGGGCAGCGCGTACGGCTCCCCGGAACCACCGCCGTCGTCGCCCTCCGGAACGGGTTCGTCGCCCGCCCGCACCACCCGGCAGCCACGCACGGGCGGACGCACCCTCAAGGCGAAGTTCCCCGGCCGCTGCGTGTGCGGACGCCCCTACGCGGCGGGCGAACCCATCGCGAAGAACTCCGACGGCTGGGGCCACCCCGACTGCCGCTGACCCCACCACCCGCACCCGCCGGACGTGCCGCACCACACGTGATCAGGGGCGCGGGGAACTGTGCAAAACCCCCGACGCACCCGCACCCGCCGGACGTACCGCACCACACGTGATCAGGGGCGCGGGGAACTGCGCAAAACCCCCGACGCACCCGCACCCCCCGACGCACCCCCCCACCCCCAGCCCCGAGAGGAACGCCCAGGTACGAGTCGCCGTATGCACCCCGGCGGAGTACACCGGAAGAAGGGCGTGAGCGGCGCGCGGGAGGTGGCTTCGATGGCAGACGGCACGGGGGTCCCTGCCGCCTCGGACACCGGCACGGCGATCCTCGACGCCCTGTTCACCCGCTCCCCCGTGGGCCTCGCCGTCCTCGACACCGAACTGCGCGTCCTGCGGGTCAACACCGCCGCACCCCCCTTGCAGGGCCTGCGCGAAGAGGACCTGGTGGGCCGCCGCTTCCCCCGGGCCCACCACGTGGCGGAGCCCGAGAAGATCGAGGCCCTGCTGCGTGCCGTGCTCAGCGACGGCGTCCCGATGAGGGAGCGGATCGTCAGGGCGCGTCCCCCCGTCTACCACGGCAACGAGCACGTGTACGAGGTGTCCGCGTTCCGCCTGGAGGAGCCCCTCGGCACCGTCCTCGGCGTCGCTCTGACGGTGGTGGACGTCACCGACCGCGAGAGGGGCCGGACCCGCCTGGCCGCTCTGGACGGCGTGCGCCAGCATGTGGGACGCACCCTGGACGTGGTGGCGACCTGCCAGGAACTGGTCGACGCGCTGGTCCCCGCCTTCGCGGACGTCGCGGTCGTGGAGGTGGTCGACGCCGTGATCCGCGGCGACGAGCCCCCGCTCGCCCCCCTGCCCCGCGACGCCCGCCTGCGCCGTGCCGCCTTCCGCAGCGGCGACGGGGAGGGCCGCCCCCAGGCGCACCCCGTCGGGGACGTACGGGCCCTGCCCGGACCGACGCCCTACAGCCAGGCGCTCACCGACCTGCGGCCCCGCGCCGTGGGTCTGCGCCCCAGCCTGCCGTGGCTGACCGCCGACCCCCCTCGCGCCCGCGCCATCCGCGAGTCCGGGGTGCACGCCCTCCTGGCCGTTCCGCTGGACCTGCGCGGCACCGTGCTCGGGCTGCTGAGCCTGTACCGCTCCCGCACGCCCGGCACCTACGACGAGGCGGACATCGAACTCGCCCGCGACGTTGCCCGGCACACCGCGCTGTGCGTGGACAACGCCCGCCGCTACACCCGGGACCACACGGTCGCGGCCACCGTTCTGCGGCACATGCTCCCGCTGCACCCCGCCTCCCACACCGCGCTGGAGGCCGACGGGATCGCCCGGCCCGGCGGTGGCGGCAGCGGCTGGTACGACACCATCGCCCTCTCCGGCGCCCGTACCGCCCTGGTCGCGGGAAGCGTCTGCGGAGAGGGGATCGCCGCCACGGCGACCGTCGGTCAACTGCGCACCGTGGTCCACGCCCTGGCCTCGCTCGACCTGGACCCGGAGGAACTGCTGGCGCGCCTGAACGACACGGCGTCGCTGCTGGCGGCCGAGCGAGCGGATCTGCCGCCGGCCAACCCCCTGCACCGTGAGCCGTCGTGCGCCCACTGTGTGTACGCCGTCTACGATCCGCTGACCCGGATCTGCACCGCCGCCCGCGCCGGATACCCGGCCCCCGTGGTCGTCCGCCCGGACGGGACCGTCGAGAGCCCCGACACGCCGGCCGGGCCCGCGCTCGGCAGCGCGGACCTCTCGCCGTTCGCCGCCGACTGCATCGCGCTCCCGCTCGGCAGCACGATCGCCTTCCCCGGGTCCTCGGCCCTCGCCGGCTATCTGCGCGGCACCAGGAGCCCCCTGTGCCGGGAGAGCGAGGGTGCCCCGCCCGTGCACGACCTGTGCGACGACATCCTCTACGGGCTGCCCGCCGCCATCCAGGACGGCGACGTCGTCCTCGTGCTGGCCCGTACGCGCTGCTTCCCGTCAGATCGTGTCGCCACCCTGGCCCTGGACGACACGCCCGCCGCCGTGGCGGCGGCGCGCGAGTACACCCGTGACAGGCTCGCCGCGTGGGAGGTGGGGGAGGAGACCGCGATGAACGCGGAGCTGATCGTCAGCGAGCTGGCCACCAACGCCCTGCGCTACGGGAGCCCGCCGCTGGAACTGCGCCTCATCCTGGACCGGGGGCTGACCTGTGAGGTGAGCGACGGGCGGGACACGGCGCCCCATCTGCGGCACGCCCGCACCACCGACGAAGGGGGCCGCGGGTTGTTCATCGTCGCGCAGCTCGCCCAGACCTGGGGGACGCGCTACTCGCCCGTCGGCAAGACGGTCTGGACGGAACTGGCGCTCAGCCCCTCGTGACGCCCGTGCCGACGGGTCCGTCCCCCTCAGTCCGTGTCGAAGCTGTAGAACGGCCTGTGGTCCAGCAGATCGGCCGGGCGTACGTCGTTCCACGGCTTCATGGTCTCGCGCAGATCGACGACATCGGGTGTCCCGCCCGTCGGCAGATAGCCGGAGTCGGGGTGGAGCCGCTGCCACTGGGCCCACAGCTTGTCGATGAAGGCATGGTGCAGCCAGAAGACCGGGTCGTTGGGGGAGACCCCGGTCCCCATCTGGCCGCCCACCCACACATGGACGCGATTGTGCAGGTTGACGCCCCGCCACCCCTCCAGATGGTTGCGGAAGCCGTCCGAGCCGCTGTTCCAGGGCGCCATGTCGTACGTGGACATGGCGAGCACCGAGTCGACCTCCGCCCGGGTGGGAAGCTCGCGTACGCCGGTGCCGAGGGAGCGGCGCAGGAACGTACGGGTGTCCACGCGCACGGAGACGTTCCACTTGCCGCCGGCCGCGGCGAACGGTCCGTCCATCACCCGTCCGTCCAGGGTGCGCCCCGTACCGCCGAGGAAGTCCGGCGCCCACAGCGAGGAGCGCGGCGAACGGTCGCTGGTCCAGTCCCAGTAGGGCAGCGCCACCGAGGAGTCGACGGCCTGGAGCGCCCGCTCGAACTCGATGAGGAACTTGCGGTGCCAGGGCAGGAAGGAGGGGGACCGGTGACCGGTCCGCTCGCCCGTGTCGGTGTCGCCCATGATGAAGGCGTTGTGCGTCGTGATGAAGGCGTCGTAGCGGCCGTTGCGCTTGAGCTCGAGAAGGGCGGCGACCAGCCGCCGCTTCTCGTCGGCCGTGAGGTCTGCCTGGTTCTTGCGTACGGTCATGTGCGGGTGCTCCGGAACGTCGGGGTGCGGTCGGTCAGTTGAAGGGGACGAGCGGTGCGCCCGCCAGTTCCACCACGGCCGCGCGTGCGGCGTCTCGGGGGCTTCCCACGGGGTCGTAGTGGCTGACGACGCTGATCCAGGTGTCGTCCGCGTTCCGCATCACGTGCAGTTCCACCCCGTCGATGAACACGCCGTACCCGGAGCCGTGATGGTGCCCCCCGGCACCCGGCCCGCCCTGTATCCGGCGGCCCAGATAGACCTCGTCGAAGGCCTTGGGGCCGTCGTGGTCGTGCCCCGGGGCGGCGGGGGCGGAAGCGCGAGAGGCGGGGGAGGCGGCCACCTCGGCGGGTTCGGCGGCGGCCCGGGTGGTCTCGGTGAGCGCCGCGAGGCCCGCGGTCGCGGTGACGGCTGCCCCGGCCACGAGGGCACGCCGGCGGGAGAGTTCGGACATACGAAGTCCTCCTTGAAGGGCGGAAGTTGATGACCTTCCCTGCCTATCCGCCGCCGCACCGGTCCGACGAATCGAGGACGACGGGGCAACCCCGATTCGGACAATTGCCCGCATGTTATGCAGAGTTGAACAAAGATGATCTTGTTGTGTCCGGTACCTGACAGGTGCTGGGTAGGGAAATTCCGTTCCGCCGCCGGGTTGTGGAAGGTGATCGTCCGGGGCCCGCCCGTCGGGAGTGGCGCGGGTCACATCGCGCACATGACGCGAAGTGGAGCCCGCGCGTCCGGGGCGGTGGTAGGCCGGACGGGCCGCCGCGCGCACACCCGGCGCGAGCCGTCATCTAGGTGAATGGGAATTCACTCGCTAAAGTGAACACAGGTGAATGACCATTCACCAGCATCCCCCCGCTGACCGCCGGAGCGCCCATGCCCCCGATACCCGCCCCGCCCGACGGGCCCGACGCCCGCACCGACCAGGGGGAACGGGCGACCGGGCCTGCCCGGTTCGCGGTGCCGGTACTGGCCTTCGGCGGGATCCTCATGGCGGTCATGCAGACGGTCGTCGTCCCCTTGCTGCCCGACCTCCCCCGGCTCACCGACTCCTCCGCCGGCACCGTCTCCTGGACGGTCACCGCCACCCTGCTCGCCGGCGCGGTCCTCACACCGGTGCTGGGACGGGCGGGAGACATGTACGGCAAGCGCAGGGTCCTGGTCCTCGCCCTCGGGCTGATGACGGTGGGCTCGGTGCTGTGCGCGCTGTCCTCCGACATCCGCGTCCTCATCGCCGCCCGCGCGCTGCAGGGCGCCGCGGCGGCGGTCGTCCCGCTCTCGATCAGCATCCTGCGCGACGAACTGCCGCCCGAGCGCACCGGATCCGCCGTCGCGTTCATGAGCTCCACCGTGGGCATCGGCGCCGCCCTCGGCCTTCCGCTCGCCGCGCTCGTCATCCAGTACGTCGACTGGCACGCCATGTTCTGGGTGACCAGCGCGCTGGGCGCCACCGGTGTCGCCCTGACCTGGTGGGCCGTGCCCGAGTCACCCGTCCGCGCACCCGGCCGCTTCGACGTCCTGGGCGCGCTCGGGCTGGCCGCGGGGCTCACCGGCCTGCTCCTCGCGGTCTCCGAAGGCGGCCAGTGGGGCTGGACGAGTCCCGGGATCGCGGGACTGTTCGCGGCCGGCGCGCTGATCCTGGCGCTGTGGTGCCGCCAGCAACTGCGCGCCGAACAGCCCCTGGTGGACCTCCGGCTCGCGATCCGCCCCCGGGTCGCCCTGCCGCACCTCACCGCCCTCCTGGTCGGCTTCGGTTTCTACGCCAACTCCCTGGTGACCGCCCAGCTCGTGCAGGCCCCGAAGGCCACCGGCTACGGACTGGGCCTGTCCATCGTGGGAAGCGGACTGTGCCTGCTCCCCGGCGGGGTGACGATGCTGCTGTTCTCCCCGCTCTCGGCACGCATCTCGGCGGCGCGCGGCGCGCGCGTCACCCTCGCCCTGGGGGCGGCCGTCCTCGCGCTCGGCTACGCGGTCCGCATCGCCGACAGCCGGCAGCTGTGGATGATCATCGTCGGCGCGACCGTCGTGGCGACCGGTACGACGCTGGCGTACTCGGCGCTGCCCACCCTGATCCTGCGCGCCGTCCCGCCCGGCCAGACCGCCTCGGCCAACGGTGTCAACGTCCTCATGCGCACCATCGGGCAGGCCACGTGCAGCGCCGCCGTCACCGCGATCCTGGTCCACCACACCAGCCTCGTCGCGGGTGCCCCCGTGCCCACCCTGCACGGCTACCTGCTGGCGTTCGCGATGGCGGGTACGGTCGCCCTGGTGGCCGGCGCCGCCGCCCTCGCCATCCCGCGCGACCACGCCACCGGGCGCACCGGCCGTGCTGGACGGAGCGGGCGGCGGGCGGCGCCCGCACCCGACGAAGCGATGGAAGGAGCGTGAGCGCGGTGACCGGACCGCGTGCCCAGGCGCCCGAGGGCGCCCTCGCCGAAGGGCCGCCGCGCCGCGACGCCGGGGCGACCAGGGCCGCGATCCTGCGGGCCGCCCGCCACCTCCTGGCCCGCCAGGCCCACGCGGACATCACGCTCAAGGCGGTCGCCGAGCGGGCCGGAGTCAGCCCGCCGCTGATCCTCAAGTACTTCGGGAACAAGGACACGCTGTTCTCGCAGGTCATGTCCTTCGACGCGGACGCCGCCGCGCTGCTGGACGCGCCGCTCTCCGAACTCGGCCGCCACATGGTCCGCCATGTGCTGGTCAGTCAGACCGAACACGGAGCCGACCCGGTCCTGCGCATCGTGTTCGCGCCCCTGCACGGCGAGCAGGGCGACATCCTGCGGGCCAACTTCCGTACCCAGGTCACCGAACGCCTCGGCGCGCGCCTGGAGGGTCCCGACGCGGGGCTGCGCGCGGAACTCGCCGTGGGCGCGCTGCTGGGGCTGGGCGTGATGTTCGGCATCGCGCGGGGCACCCGGCTGCGCGCGGCCGGCGTCGACGACATCGTGGACCGCTGCGCCCCGGCGATCCAGGCACAGCTGACACCCTGAGTCCCTGAGCCTTTGAGCCCCTGGGCTCCTGAGGCCCTGCGCGGCCCGGCGGCCGGCCCGTCCGAGTGGCCGCCGGGCGCGCCGAGGCCCCGACCTCTCTCAGGCCACCCCGCGCGGCCGGAACTGCACACTGATCCGGGGCCCGGCGGCCCGGGCGCTCTTGGGGATCGCGTGCTCCCAGGTGCGCTGGCACGAGCCGCCCATCACGATCAGGTCGCCGTGTCCGAGCGCGTGCCTGACCGCCTCCGTGCCGCCGCGCGGCCTCAGCGCCAATTCGCGCGGCGCGCCCAGGGAGAGGATGGCGACCATCGTGTCCTCGCGCGCGCCGCGGCCGATCCGGTCGCCGTGCCAGGCCACGCTGTCCCGGCCGTCGCGGTAGTAGCACAGCCCGGCCGTGACGAAGGGCTCTCCCAGCTCCGCCGCGTAGTGGGCGGACAGGGCCAGACGTGCCTGCCCCAGGACCGGGTCCGGCAGCGGTTCACCCTCGCGGTAGTACGCCAGCAGCCGCGGCACGTCCACCGTGCGCTCGTACATCCGCCGCCGCTCCGCGCGCCACGGTACCTGGGTCGACAGATGCTCGAACAGCACGTCCGATCCGCTCAGCCAGCCGGGCAGCAGATCGATCCAGGCCCCGGCGCCCAGTGCCGTGCGCCGGGCACCGCCGAGCGGGGCGAGCCGGATGTCGTCGGCCTGGTCGAACAAGGAGCCCTGGAGGTGCGTGGCCATGGAACCAGCGTACCCCTGGATTCGAAAATATGTTCCCATACTGTCCGTGTGGAGGAGCCGCCGTGTCAGTGCTCCCGCTGCGGGCTCGACTCGCTGGGCCGGACGACCACGAACCCCTCCCCGTCCAGCCGGAGCTGCACGGCCTCGCCCGACCCGCCGCGCAGCATCGACCCGAGGGACTGCGAGCGGTGCAGCGAGGTCTGGAGGCGGGCGGTCCAGCCCACCACCGCGTCCGTGTCCACGAACACCGGCTGCCCGGGCGAGACGGGTATCACCAGCGGACTGCCGTCGCAGGCCAGTCCGAGTGCGCCGTGCCCGGTGAACACGCTGTTGAACAGGCCGCCGCCCGAGATCCCGGCGCCCTTCACGGTCTGGATCCGGTACGAGAGAGTCGCGTCGAAGCACAGCACGTACCGTCCGTTCACGGTGAACTCGTCGCCCGGCTCGACACCGACGACGAAGCAGTTCCGCGCCTCGTGCGCGAACCACGCCTCGCCCCGTCCGCTCACGGTCATCAGCGGCAGCCCCTCACCGGTGACGGCCCGCTTGAGCATCCCGCCCACGCCCTGGCCCCTGCGCTCGAAGCGCAGGTCGCCTCGGAAGGCGACCATCGTCCCCTGGCGGGCGAGCATCTCGCCGTCGACGACGTACCGGATGGACTTGGCGTTCTGCACCGACATTCCGGGGCCGGTCGCCGGCCGCACCACGTGCTCGCTGGTAAAGAGATCACCCGTCATGCGCGCATCCTGTCGCGGAACGTCCCCCTCCGCCAAGATCGCGGGAATCGTCGGGAAGGTGACCGGGAAACGTGACGTCGGGGAACCACGGAGGCCGAACCACAGCGGCCGAACCACAGAGGCCAAGGACGGGAACGCATGACGGTGCTCGGTGTCGACATCGGTACGTCCAGCAGCAAGGGTGTGCTGGTCGCCGCGGACGGAACGGTCCTGGCCACCGCGGCGCGCCCGCACACGGTGGACCGTCCACGGCCCGGACACGTCGAGATGGACGCGCGGGTGTGGTGGGACGAGTTCGTCTCCCTCACCCGTGAACTGACCGCCCGCGGGGCCGTGGTCGACGCGGTCGGCGTCAGCGGCATGGGGCCGTGCGTCGCCCTCGCCGACGAGAGGGACACGCCCCTGCATCCGGCGATCCTCTACGGCGTCGACACCCGCGCCACCGCCCAGATCGACCGGCTCGACGCCGAACTCGGCCGTGAGGCGATCCTGGCGCGCTGCGGCTCACTGCTGTCCACCCAGGCGGTGGGCCCCAAGATCCTCTGGCTGGCCGAGCACTGCCCCGAGGTCGTCGCGCGCGCCCGACGGCTCTACATGCCGAGCTCCTACCTGGTGCGCGAACTCACCGGCGCCTACGTCCTCGACCACCACTCGGCGAGCCAGTCGGTGCCGTTGTACGACTCGCTCGCGCACCAGTGGTACCGGCCGTGGGCGCGCCGTGTCGCGCCGGACCTCGAACTGCCGCCGCTGCGCTGGCCCGGCGACATCGCCGGGCGGGTCACGGCAGAGGCGGCGACCGCCACCGGGCTGCGTGCCGGCACCCCGGTGATCACCGGCACCGTCGACGCGTGGTCGGAGGCGCTGAGCGTGGGCGCCCAGCGTCCCGGCGATCTGATGCTGATGTACGGCAGCACCATGTTCCTGATCCACACCGTCGCCGAACGGCTGCTGGTCCCCCGACTGTGGAGCACCGTGGGCGCGTTGCCCGCCACCCGCAGCCTGGCCGGCGGCATGGCCACCTCCGGGGTGATCACCGACTGGCTGCGGGACCTGTTCGGCGGGGGCCGTCACGACGCCCCCGACCACGACACCCTCCTCGCCGAGGCCGCGGCGTCCGGTCCCGGCGCGGGCGGCCTGCTGATGCTGCCCTACTTCGCGGGGGAGCGGACCCCCGTCGCCGACCCGGACGCCCGCGGGGTGATCGCCGGGCTGACCGTGGAGCACACCCGGGGAGACCTCTACCGCGCCGCGCTGGAGGCCACGGCCCACGGTGTACGGCACAACGTCGAGGCGATGCGGGCGGCGGGCGCCGACATCCGCAGGACCGTCGCCGTCGGCGGAGGCACCCGGGGCGGACTGTGGACCCGCGTCGTCTCCGACACCACCGGACTGGAACAGGAGGTCAGGGCCGTCACGCTGGGCGCGAGCTACGGCGCCGCGTACCTGGCCGCACGGGCGACGGGCGACGCGGACATCGACAGCTGGAACCCGGTGCGCGAGCGCGTACGGCCCGACGCGGGACTCCGGCCCGTCTACGACGATCTCCACGACCTCTATCTGCGGCTGTACCCGGCCACCCGCGACATCGGCCACGCCCTCGCCCGCCACCGGCGCGCCGGCGCCCGCACACCGAGGGGGACCGGCCCCTGATCCCCGTCCACGCCCGCACCCCGGGTATCGGAATCACGGACGCGTCCGTGATAGTGGTCCCGGAATCGAAAGGTGTACGAGGCAATCAAGGATGTCCGTGGACACGAGCAAGAGTACGACCGGCGACGGAACGACCCCCGACGGCGACGCGCCGGACCGCACCGTCGCGAGAGGCACAGGCTGGCGCCGCTGGGCCATGGACACCCGTCCCCTGCGGCGCCCCGCGTACCGCCGGCTGTGGTCGTCGACGATCGTCACCTCGGTGGGCAGCCAACTCACGGCGGTGGCCGTGCCCAAGCAGATCTACGACATCACCGGCTCCTCCGCGTGGGTGGGTTACGCGAGCCTCGCCGGACTGCTGCCGCTGACGGTGTTCGCCCTGTGGGGCGGGGCGATCGCCGACAGCATGGACCGCCGCAAGCTGCTGCTGCTCACCAACACCGGCCTGGCGGTCACGTCCGTGCTGTTCTGGGTCCAGGCCTTCACCGGTCTCGACTCCGTCGCCGTCCTGATGGTCCTGCTCGCCCTCCAGCAGGCCTTCTTCGGACTGAACGCGCCGGCTCGCAGCGCCTCCATCGCCCGGCTGGTCCCGGCCGAGGAACTCCCGGCGGCGAACGCGCTCGGCTCCACCGTGATGCAGACCGGACTGGTCGCGGGTCCCCTGCTCGCCGGAGTGCTCATCCCCGTCGTCGGCCTGTCCGAGCTCTATCTGATCGACGCCGTGGCCCTGACCGCGACGGTGTGGGCGGTCGTACGGCTGCCCGCGCTGCCGCCCGAGACGACGACGGAGCGGAAGCGGGCCGGCGTACGGGCCGTCGCCGACGGGTTCCGCTACATCTCGCTCCACAAGGTCCTGCTGCTGTCCTTCCTCGCCGACATCATCGCCATGGTGTTCGGCATGCCCCGCGCCCTCTTCCCGCAGCTCGCCGCCCGCACCTACGACTCCTACGGCCAAGGCATGGCGCTCGGCCTGCTGTTCGCGGCCATCCCGATCGGCGCGGTGCTGGGCGGACTGACGTCGGGCACCTTCTCCCGCGCCCGCCACCACGGCCTGATGGTCATCGGGTCGGTCATCGCCTGGGGCGCGGCCATCGCCGGCCTCGGCCTGACCACGAACCTCTGGGTGGCCGTGGCGTTCCTCGCCGCGGCCGGCGTCGCCGACATGGTCTCGATGGTCTTCCGCGGCGCGATTCTGCTGTCCGCCGCCACCGACGAGATGCGCGGCCGGATGCAGGGTGTCTTCACCGTGGTGGTCGCGGGCGGACCGCGTCTCGCCGATGTCCTGCACGGCACCCTGGGCTCGGCGTTCGGCGCGCGCGCCGCCGTCACCGGCGGCGGCCTCCTGGTCATCGCCGCCACCCTCGTCCTGGCCCTGGCGTCCCCGGCTCTGCGCGAATACCGGATCTGAGAAATGCCCGCGAGTTCGTCCCCCGGAAAGCCCCCCTGAAACGAAAGTCCCCCCGAAACGAATTCCGTGAACGTCGGGATCGCCGATGTCCCTGATTTGCGGGGGAATTCCCCGGGGGGCCGTTCCCCGGGGGCGGGGGTATGGTCGGGGCATGAATACGGCGAGCTATGCAGTACTGGCTGTATCACAGGAACAACTCAACGTGTTCCTCGCCTTCATCGGCGGCATGATCGTCTCCGGCATCCTCATCTGGGCCGTGCAGCTCGGCATGACCGTCCGGGACAAGGAACCCGCACCGCCACGTCCCGAGGAGCAGCCCCACCTGCCCGAATGGGGAGCGGTCCACGAGGAGCGCGAGATGCGGGAGCCGGAGGAGGTGCCGGTGGCGGCGCAGGAGAGCGAGCGGCTCATGCCCTACCAGCTCCACCACGCGGCGACCAGACGGGGCGAGGACCAGCAGCGCAAGCGCTGGCACCCGGGATCCAGCGGTTCGTTCGGCAGCGGTGGCCCCGGCCACGTGTGAACCCGGGGGCGGCCCGCGCGCGGCCCCGCACCGCTGCCCGCCCGCTCACGGCAGGTCCGCCGCCGAGTCCTCCGGCGCCAGATCGGGCCGCAGCCGCAGCCACGAGGGCTGCCTGAGCAGCCCGGCCCGGGTGCGGGTGCTGTAGCGGACCTCGCCGACCAGCCGGGGCAGGACCCAGCGGGCACCCGGCACCCTCGGGTCGCGGTCGAAGGGGCACACCCGTGTCCCCAGCGCCCGCAGCAGGTCGGCGAGCGCGGACCGTTCGGCCGCCGTCCAGCCGGTGCCCACCCGGCCGACGTACCGCAGCCGCCCCGCGTCGCGCTGCCCCACCAGCAGTGCCCCGGGCACCCCGGCGAGCCGCCCCCGGCCGGGCAGCCAGCCGCCCACGATCACATCGACGGCCCGCACGTTGCGGATCTTGATCCAGTGCCGGGAGCGCACACCCGGCTCGTACACCGAGTCCAGCCGCTTGCACACCAGCCCCTCCAGACCGTGCTCCCTGGTGGCGTCGAGGGCCCGCGCGCCGTGCCCGACGATCGCTTCGGGCGTGGACCAGTACGGCCCGTCCAGAGCCAGCGCCTCCAGCCGCGCTCGTCGGCCGGTGTAGGGCAGCGACGTCAGGTCGGCCCGCAGCACCATCACGTCGAACAGCACGAGGTGCACGGGGGTGCGCTCCGCCCGACGGGCCGCGAGCGCGGGGGAGTGGGCGAGGCCCATGCGGGACTGGAGCCGCTGGAAGTCACCGCGGCCCCGCTCGTCCGGCGCCACCACCTCGCCGTCCAGCACGGCGGGCGTACCGCCCAGCGCACCGCCCAGTGCGTGCAGCTCCGGATAGGCGCCGGTGACGACCTCACCCGAGCGGGCACGCAGTTCCACACCGCCGTCACCGGGCAGATAGACGACCACCCGCTGGCCGTCCTGTTTCGTCTCGTACGCCCACCGCGTGTCCTGCCCGGCGGGCGGCAGGACCCCGGGGGTGGCGAGCATGGGGGCGATCAGCGGCAGTCTCACGGGTCAGTTGTGGACGGCACGAGCCGTCCGCACGCGCCCCGGCCGGTCGATTTCCCCTGAACGGCGCCCCGATCGCCCGGACCGGACCACCTCCCCGCACGCGATGCGCCACTCCACCGAGGTAGATGACCGAACAAAGGTGCCACCGGCGTCGGTTCGCCGCCCTATGCTGACTCGCGAGTGATCGCCCTCCCCTCCACAGGAGTCACCGTGACACCAGCGCGTCGGCAGACCGCCCCAGGCACCGCAGTCCTCTCCCGGAAGGCCGTCGCCGCCGCCGTGCCCGTGGCCCTCGCCGCCGTCCTCGCGGCCACCACCCCGGCCTCGGCCGGGACGGTCGGCGCGGCGGGCGCCGGTGACCCGTACTTCCCGCTCCAGGGAAACGGCGGCTACGACGTCCGCCACTACGACCTGAGGCTCGGCTACGACACGTCCACCGGCCGTCTCACCGCACGGGCCGTCCTCAGCGCCCTCGCCACCCGGCGCCTGGGACGCTTCGACCTCGACCTGAGCGGCCTGAAGGTCACCGGCGTGAGCGTCGACCACGCCAAGGCGTCCTTCCGCCGCCGGGGCCAGGAACTCGTCGTCACCCCCCGGCACGCGCTCCACGCGGGCCGGCGGTTCCAGGTCACGGTCGACTACCAGGGCAAGCCCGGCCCGGTCACCGACCCGGACGGGTCGACCGACGGCTGGATCCCCACCGACGACGGCGCGTTCGTGGCGAACGAGCCGCAGGGCGCCATGACCTGGTTCCCGGCCAACAGCCACCCTCTGGACAAGGCGCTCTACGACATCACCATCACCGTCCCCGAGGGCCGCACCGCCGTGTCGGGTGGCGTCCTGGTCTCGCGGCGGACCAGGGGCGGCCACACCACGTTCCACTGGCGCCAGAGCGCACCGACGGCGGCGTACCTGGTCACGGCGACCATCGGCAGATTCAAGGTCGAGCGGTACACCACCCCCGACGGACTCGAGGTCTACAACGCCGTCGACCCCCGCGAGGCGGCGGCCGCCGCCCCGGTGCTGCGCAAGCTGCCCTCCGTCCTGGCCTGGGAGAGCGCGCGGTTCGGCCCCTACCCCTTCCGCGCGGCCGGAGCCGTCGTCGACAGGGCACCGCAGGTGGGCTACGCGCTGGAGACCCAGACCCGGCCCCTCTACGACCGCGCGCCCGACCTCGCCACGCTCGTCCACGAGAGCGCCCACCAGTGGTTCGGGGACTCCGTCACCCTGACCCGCTGGCAGGACATCTGGCTCAACGAGGGCTTCGCCACCTACGCCGAGTGGCTCTACAGCGAGCAGCACGGCGGCAGGACGGCACAGCAGGCCTTCGACGCCCTCTACGCGCGCCCCGCCGGCGACGACCTGTGGGCCTACCCGCCCGCGAACCCCGGCAGCGGGGCCCGGCTCTTCGACACCCCCGTCTACGCCCGCGGCGCCATGGCCCTGCAGCGGCTCCGCGTCACCGTGGGCGACGCGACCTTCCTGCGCGTCCTGCGCACCTGGGCCCAGGACCACCGCCACGGCCACGGCACCACGGACCAGTTCATCCGCCTCTCGGAGCGGCTGTCGGGCAAGAAGCTCGACCGGCTCTTCCACACCTGGATCGGCACCGCGGGCAAGCCGGCCAAGCCCTGAGCCCCGGGGCCCGTCCCCACCGACCCGGGTCAGGGCCTGCGGTAGATCGTGATGGAGTGCCCGACGTCGTCGATCGCCCTGCTGCCCCGCAGCAGGGCCTTGAGCCTGCCCCCGGCCTTGGCGACGGACGTGTCGGACACGGCGAGCAGTCCGTGCACACGGGACGGGGGCACCGTGAGCGGGTCGCGCCCGTGGATGCCGTACCAGGAGGGCACACCGCTGCCCTTGTAGACCAGCCAGACCTCGCGGTCGCTTGGGTGGCGCTCCCGCAGCCGGTCGGCGAGCCGCCCCAGGTCCTGCCCCCAGTCGACGTTCGAGTCGTGCAGCACGAGACGCGTCTTCGAGGGGCCGCCGAAGGCTTCGTTGGAGTACGGCAGATAGAAGGGGTACGCCCGCACCGAGCTGACCGCGACGAACACGGCCAGCGCGGCCGTCGCCGCGTACGCCCACCGCCGCCGCAGCGCGAGAACGCAGGCGGCGGCGACGGCCAGGAACACCGGGACGAACAGCGCGTAGCGCACCCCGAGGTCGCGTGAGCCCTGCGTCGCCGCCGCCAGCAGCACGGCCGGGGGCAGGAGCACGTACGGGACGGCCGGGCGCAGCCGGGGCACGGCCGCCAGGGCCAGGGCGCCGCCGAGCCACAGCGCGAGCATGCCCAGCGGCGTCTTCACCAGCAGCGCGGCCGGCAGGTAGTACCACAGCGAACCGCTGTAGAGCCGCCCGAACAGATAGCCGCGCCAGGTCATGTCCTCGAAGCCGAACTGGACGCGCATCCCGTCCCGGTACGCCTTGGGGAAGGGCAGCGCGTCGATGAGGAACCCGCGCGGCCCGTGCACCGCCGGCAGCCGCGCGGGCGCCGCCCAGCGCAGCCGGGGGTCGACCGCCAGATACACCGCCCACACCACACCCACCACGACCACCGCGACACCCGCGGCCGCCGCGAGGGCGTATGCGACACGGCGCGCCGCCCGACCCCGACCCGCCCCGGCCCGCCAGTACGACCATCCGGCCAGGGCCAGCAGCAGGGGCACCGCGGGCAGGGTGCTCATCTTGGTGGCCACGGCCGCCCCCGTCGCCACACCCGCGAGCGGCAGGTACAGGGCCGGCCTCTCCCGCGCCCGCCACGCCATCCAGGCCGCCGTCACCACGAACCCCGCCGCGGGCAGGTCGAGGGTGGCGAGCGAGCCGTTCGTGATCACGTCGGGCGAGAACGTGTACAGGGCGAGGGCCGTGAGGCCGCCCACGCGCCCGGTGAGATCGCGCGCGAACCCGAGGACGACCAGCCCGAACAGCAGCGTCAGCACGATCACCGGCAGCCGTGCCCAGAACATCACCCGCCAGGGGTCGTTGCTCGACTCGTACAGCAGCCGCCGCCCCAACCGGCCCTGGTCGCCCTGGAAGCCGGGGGCGAGACGAGGATGGGCGAACACCGTGCCGGCGGCGATGACCAGCTTGCCCAGCGGCGGATGCTCGGGGTTGAACCGCAGGCTGTGCTCCCGTACGTACACCACCGCCGTGCCCACGTAGACCGGCTCGTCGATCGTGGGACTCTGCTCGCGGGCGGTGGTGACCATGGCGAACGCCATCTGGGCCAGCAGCGCGATCACCGCCGCCACCAGCAGGAGCCGCCGGTGGCGCCGCAGCCGGGCGCGCCACCCCGGACCGTCGTACGTCATCGCCCGTGCCCCCCGGTGTGCGTCCCGCCCAGGTCGTCCGCGCATCCCGCGCCCATGCATGCTGCCATGCCCTGTGCTACGTGGGCGTCACGCGAAAACGCTCAACGGGTCGAACAGGTCTGTGCGGGTCGCTGGACTGTTCGCGGTCCTCTGCCCGGGACATGCCGCCCGAGGGCGCCTGCGAAGGAAACCAAGGGAGTTGTGATTACCTTCAGGGGCGGGCGTACTCCTGGCGGACGGCCGCGGCGAGTTGGGCCAAGGCCTCCTGCGCGCCGGTGCGGTCGGCCGCGTCGAGCAGGGCGAGCGTGTCCGCCGCGGCCTCGCGGACCACATGGGGCACCTCGTCCAGCGCGGCCATCCGATAGGCGAGAGTGCGCCGCGCGGCGCACTCCTCGGGACTGACCCCCGCGGGTCCGCTGCGCGGGAAGACCGCGGCCTCGTAGGCGGCGACGTGGAGGAGTACCCCGTGCGCGATCCCTTCGGCGTAGCCCCGCATCCCGGCCTGGCGCTGGGCGGCGGCGAAGTGCCGCAGTGCGCGGCGGCGGAAGAGGAGGGCGCCGAGCGCGCCCGCCGCGCCCGAGCACACCGCGGCGCCGAGGGCGACCGGCGCCCCGCCGAAGAGCGCGCCGACCAACGCGCCGCTCGCCGTCGTCAGACAGATCAGTCCGGCCACGAGCAGCAGCAGGGCGCGGGCGGGGGTGATCTGAGCCATGGCGTGAAGTCTGCCAGGCGTCGCCCCGCCCCGGGTCCGGATCGGCCCGCCGGGGTGCCGGTGGGACGTGATGTGCGACACGTGCGCCGACGTCGCGCCGGCGGTCGTCGGACGATCCGTGCTGGGCACGGCTTGATCGGTGATCACGTGCGGCAAATCCGCTGGCCACAGGGGGTTCCCGGCATTTGACACTTTGTTGCGTGCGCAGATAGGAAACAAGGCGCGGAAGTGGAGAGGTGGACTGTGCGCGAGCCCAATGTGATCGGCGACTGGCAGGAATGCGCGGACGAGCATGCCGGTCTGCGTGTCCGGGTCCACGGCCTGGAAAAGGCCGAGCCGCCCCGGGGGCGGGACGACGCCGCCGACGGCCTCACCTATTTCCGCTTCCGGGTGACCGTCGAGAACCGTATGGCGGACCCCATCGGAATTCACCTCGAGGACGGTCAACTCGACATCCGCATCGGGCCTGAGGGCGAGAGCGCGTTCCTCGACTGGCGCAACTCGCAGTTCATCGAGGGTTTCGACCTCTATCCGCTGCGCCGCGCGACCGCCGTGCTGTACGCGGCCGCCTCGGAGTCCACGTTGAACGTGGTCGACATCCAGGTGC
This sequence comes from Streptomyces sp. NPDC048664, assembly GCF_040650555.1. Taxonomy (NCBI): domain Bacteria; kingdom Bacillati; phylum Actinomycetota; class Actinomycetes; order Kitasatosporales; family Streptomycetaceae; genus Streptomyces; species Streptomyces sp. NPDC048664. The sequence continues at coordinate 66,132 of NZ_JBEZHK010000015.1, forward strand.
AGTTGAAGGCGGACGACGACTGGGCCGACCGCTATCTGTGGTCCGGCGACATGACCGCGCCGGACGGTGCGCCCGGCTCGGGTGTCCGTTCGGAGGGCGCCCTGGAGAGCCTGGATCTCCAGATCACCACGTTCCTGCGCGAACAGGCCGAGCGGGGACAGGGCTGAACCGTCCCCACCCGCCCGTGCCTCACTCCCGGTAGACGGTGAGCGCGGCGCCGTTGATCTCGATGCGCTGCGGCGTGGGGCCCTCGCCCTTGCGCAGCAGCGCGAGGCACTGCTCGAACAGCGCCAGTTCCTCCTCGGAGAGCACGGCGGCCGCGAGGTCGAGCAGTTCGCCGATGGAGGCGTCGGTGAGGTCTGCGGGCAGTTCACCGGAGAGCAGGACCACGTACTCGCCCGACGGGTTTTTGACGATGGCGGTGGTGGGGCCGCCGTGTACGAAGAGCAAGGTTCCCCCTAGAGGGCCTGGGCGTGTGCCTTACTGGGCCCGGGCAGGAGGAGAGACTAGCCGCGGATCTTGCCCCTTTGGGTGAAAGCGGCGTCTTTGGGTCCATGTGGCGCGCGAGGCGGTAGTGCGCGCCCCGCGCGTCCGCCCGCCGTCAGGAGGTACCGGGGGTGCGGCCGAGCAGGGACTCCACCAGTGCCGCGACATGGCGTCGATCGTCGGCCGACAGGCGCTGCACACTTGCGATGAGCACGTCGACCTCCGGGTCGCCGGAGGGCTCGGCGGCCGGGGCGGGCTCGTCCGTGGGCGCGTAGAGATGGATTCCGCAGGCCTTCGCGGCGGCCTGGCGGATGGTGCTCAACGGGATCCCGAGCCCGAGGGCCAGCCCTTCGAGGGTGGCCGGCTGGGGCATACGGGCCATGTGGTCGGCCGTGGCGAGGTGGTGGACCGTCGAGCGCGGGATGCTTCCGCGGCGAGCGACGTCACCGTACGACCAGCGTTCGCTGTCCAACTTCGCGCGGATGATCTGCTGCAGTGCGTTGGCCACCGATGGTCACTTCCTGCTCGCCGGCATGCGGAACTCTTCCGTGTCGGATCATTCTAAAGGCGACTTGGGTGTGTTACGGAAGGTGTTCCCCTGAACCGCTTGCGTAACCCCTGTCGCGGCCCGTAGTGTCCAATCTCGTTGGACGGCCCGTCCGACGGAGTTGGACGCGATCCGGGGGGACCTGACCGCGTCCGACGGACACACCTTTCCCGAACCCTGAGGGGGAATCGATCATGATGGATCCTCGTGAGCTTGACGCCGAGTCCGCGGAGCTGCTGCCGGGCCGTGAGGCCCTCGGTCGCCTGAAGTTCAGCTTCAGCAAGTCCGTGAACGTCACCAAGCACGTCGCCAACGTCCAGGCGCACAACGAGTCGGCCGCGCTCAACGACCACTCGCTGTACTCCGCGGCCGACTCCGGTGCCGCCCAGGCCATCAACATCCACCAGTGATCCGGTGCCGTACGGACCGACGCCCCGGCGCCGTACGGCACGTGGTACCGCCGCGGCGAAGCACCACCACATCTCCGCCCGCCGCGGCGGTACCCGCACTGGACACCGACATCCGACGGCGTTTCACCCGCCGTCCACCGGGCGGTCATCGCTGACCGTCCGGCACCCATCACGTCTTTCAACGAAGATCTTGAGAAAAGGACACGCCATGAGCATGAACGCGCACGAGCTGGAAGCCGAGTCCGCCGAGCTGCTGCCGGGTCGCGAGGCCCTCGGTCGCCTGAAGTTCAGCTTCAGCAAGTCCGTGAACGTCACCAAGCACGTCGCCAACGTCCAGGCGCACAACGAGTCGGCCGCGCTCAACGACCACTCCGCCTTCTCGGTCGCCCAGTCGCAGGCATCGCAGTCGATCAACATCCATCAGTAACCCCCTTGCCACTGAGGGAAGTTCGGCGGACCGCGCAGGGCGACCTGCGCGGTCCGCACCGTGGGGGAGGAAGACGCCCATGACGCTGCTCGGGGACAACACCGCGGCGCTGTACGACACAGGTCCGGTACCGGGTCCCGGGGGGATGCCGGTGACGTACGACCAGGTATCCACCGGTGGCTTCGACGTCATCGGCCTGGAGAGGCCGGTCGTCCCGCGGCTGAGCGCCGGGCTCAAGCTGCACGGTGAGTACCAGGGATCGGGGTTCAACGAGCCCCGGTACATCGCCCGTCGGGGGGACGGGCAGGTCGTGCAGCTGTCACGACTGCTGTACCTCGTCGCGTCGTCGATCGACGGCTACCGCGACATCGAGACCATCGCCCACCGGGTCAGCGGGCGCTTCGGGCGCGAGGTCAGCACGGAGAACATCCGCTATCTCGTCGAGAACAAGCTCGAACCGCTCGGCGTGACCGTGCCCGACGGGCAGGAGGACGACCAGGTCAGCGCGCCCCGGTCGGACCTGCTCCTCGCGCTCAAGGGCCATCGCGTCCTGTTCGACGAGCGCCGCGTGACCCGGATCGCCCGCTCGCTCTCCTGGCTGCACCGGCCCTTGGTCGTGGCCGCCGTACTCATCGCCATGGCCGCACTGGACGTGTGGCTGTTCGTGTTCTTCGGCGCGATCACGCCCGTGCTCGAAGTGCTCGACCAGCCGGTGCTCCTCCTCGCGGTGTTCGTGCTGACCGTGGCCTCCCTGGTCTTCCACGAGTTCGGCCACGCCTCCGCCTGCCGGTACGGCGGAGCCCGGCCCGGCTGCATCGGCTGCGGGCTCTTCCTCATCTGGCCCTCGATGTACACGGACGTCACCGACGTCTACCGCATCGGCAGAGGCGGCCGGCTGCGCACCGACCTCGGCGGCGTCTACTTCAACGTCGTCTTCATGCTGGGCCTCGCCGCCTGCTACTTCGCGACCGGTCAGCCGTTCTTCCTGGCCGCCGTCTACCTCGGGCACTTCGAGATCCTCGAACAGCTGATGCCCGCCGTCCGCCTGGACGGCTACTACATCCTGGGCGACCTCGCCGGCGTCCCCGACCTCTACGGCAAGATCAAGCCGATCCTGCTGAGCCTGGTCCCCGGCGCCAGGGGCCGCGCCGCCCGTGCCGAGGTCGCCGGGCTGAAGAAGTCGGCCAGGACCATCGTCGCCACCTGGGTGCTGACGATGGTGCCGCTGCTGGTGGGCGAACTCGGCTACGCGCTGTGGAACCTGCCGCGGCTCACCACCACGATGATCCGCTCCCTGACCGAGCAGGTGCTGGGCACCGGTGAGGCGTTCGCGCACGCCCAGATCGCCGCCGGTCTCATGGGCGTGGTCGGGTGCGTGATGCTGCTGTGCCCGATGGCCGGTGTGGTGTACCTGTCGGTGAAACTCGGCGGGCGCCTGTGGCGGGGCGGTGTGACGTCGACGGCCGGCCGGCCGGGGCTGCGCGTGGCGCTCAGCGCGCTGCTGCTGCTGAGCCTCGGCGGCCTCAGCTATGCCTGGGTGTCGGGACTGACGCCCGAGCCGCTGCCCAAGAGGCCTCCCATCGCCCCGATCCTGCAGCCCGGTGTGACACCGTCGCCGCCACCGGCCCGGCAGGCGACGGTCCCCGACCCGACCGACGCCTCCCCGTCGGCCTCGCCCACGACCACCCCGTCCGACAGCGCGTCGGCGACGACGTCGGCCGGTCCCTCGGCCTCGACGAGTCCCTCGGCCTTGGTGAGCACGGGCCCCACCGCACCGGCGTCGTCCGCCGCCGCCAGCGCGCCGCCGCCGTCCGCCACCGCCGGCAGCGGGCAGCCCTCCTCCTCGCAACCCACGGGTCCCGAGACCCAGCCGCCCGCCGAGTCCTCGCCCCCGCCCCAGAGCCCGTCCGCGACGGAGAGTTCCAGTGAGCCTCCCGTCGAGCCGACGCCGCCCAGCACTCCCTGACCACCCCGGGCCGTCGCCCGTGGGTCGAGCGGACCGGCTCCGGTCCTGGGCCCGGGGCCGGTCCTCACGTTCCGCCGTCGCGAGGGCACCGGGGCGCCCCGCACGCGGAGTTCCGTCCAACGAATCTCACTCCACCAGGAGACGCATGTGAGTCAGCATCGCAAACCCCGCGCGCACTCCGCGTTCAGCCAACGGGCCGTCCGTGTAGGGCTGTTCGCCGCCGGAGCGGCCGGGATCGCCACCGCCGTGCCCGCGCAGGCGGCGTCGGCCCTGCCGCAGCACGCGGCGATCGTCACCGACCAGACGTCCAGCCGCGCCGACTTCGTCCACCACCAGCAGGTCCGGGACTCCTTCACCGTGCGCCAGTTCGGCACGGTCAACGCCGCGGCCGTGCGCAACCAGGCGACCGCCATGGGGGTGGGCTGCTCGGTCGACGACCACTGCCGTTCGGTCGCGCTGTCCTTCCAGATCGTCACGATGGCCGGTGACCCCACGCACCTGAACGCCATCAACCGCGGTGACGCCCGCAACGAGCACTGCGACGGCTGCCAGACCCTCGCGGGGGCCTACCAGTTCGTCGTCTCCACGCCGCACGCCCTCACCCTGGACAAGGCGAGCCGGCAGAAGCTCGACGACATCCACCGGCGGCTGGACGCGCTGACGCGCTCGACGCTTCCGGCCACCGACCTCAAGACCCGGGCGGACGCCCTGGCCGCCGAGGTCGACAAGGTGCTCGCCGACGCGGTCGCCAAGGCTCCCAAGGGAGCTCAGCGGCCGAGCGTCACCCTCCACCGCCACCTGGACGGCTGGCCCGTCCACTGACCGGGACCGTCACGGCCCGTCGTCCCGCGGTGTGCGGGGCGGCGGGCCGCTCGGCGTGCGCGAGGTTAATGGCCGGAGATGGACGTTCCGGATGTGCGCCCCCGTGCATACGATGCCGTCGCTCCCGTCCTTCACAAGGCGGTCACAGCGCCTTCACAGGAGGGGCTGTGCGTGCTGTCCATTGGCATGCGCATGACTTTCGCACGGTCCGTGACGACCCGGCATCGCAGGTGCGCCGGGTCGCACCCCCCAGCCATCGGCGGTGCACACCGCCGGGACACCGATGCAACGGATAGGAGAACCATGGCCGGTGGACTGCTCCTGAGCGCCGCCACAGCGGCACTCCTCGCCGCCGTACTCCCTGCCGGCGACCCGTCCTCCGGGATCACCGACCCGCCCCCGGACAAGATCGTCATCAAGGTCGCCACCGTGAACGGATCCGGCTGCCCGCAGGGCAGCGCCGCGGTCGCCGTCTCGCCGGACAACACCGCCTTCACGGTCACCTACAGCACCTACGTGGCCCAGGTCGGCGGCGGCGCCGACCCGACCGCGTTCCGCAGGAACTGCCAGGTCAACCTGATCGTCCATGTGCCGCAGGGCTTCACCTACGCCATCGCGAGCGCCGACTACCGCGGCTTCGCCTCCCTGCAGAGAGGGGCCACCAGCACGGAGAAGGCGTCGTACTACTTCCAGGGCTCCCCGGACACGGCGGCGATCACCCACCCGTTCCGCGGCCCCTACAACGACGACTGGCAGACGACGGACACCACCGACTGGTCGCAGCTCGTGTGGGCGCCCTGCGGGGTCCAGCGCAACTTCAACATCAACACCGAGCTCCGGGTCAACGCGGGCACGTCCGCGCCCGGCAGCACCAGCTTCATGACGATGGACTCGACGGACGGTGACATCAACACCGTCTACCACCTGGCATGGAAGGAGTGCCCCGCGTCCTGACCCGCTCCGCCTCCCCGCGCCGCCACCGGTCCCCTCGCACCAGGGCCGGTGGCGGCCGCATGCGCGGCGCCCGGCGAACTCGACTGCGGGGCAACGGAATTCGGAGCCGAATCCTCCGTGAGAGGACTGGCACCGGCAAACGCCGGTTCCCTAGGATGAGTTGCCCGCCGAGCCGGTATCGACGGCACGGCCCGGATCTGGGGAAGCAATGCACTCTGGCAGGCAGTTGTCCACATCGATCGACGCTACGGTGCCCACCGCCGCCCGCATGTACGACTACTACCTCGGAGGCAAGGACAACTACGCGGCCGACCGCGCGGCCGTCGAGGAACTGGACAAGGTCGTGCCCAGCACGCGGGCCCTCGCCCTGAACAACCGGCGGTTCCTGCAGCGGGTCGTGCGCACCCTCGCGGAGGACCACGGCATCCGGCAGTTCCTGGACCACGGATCCGGCCTGCCCACGCAGAACAACGTCCACCAGGTCGCGCAGCAGGTCGACCCCACCACCCATGTGGTGTACGTGGACAACGACCCGATGGTCCTGGTGCACGGCCGTGCCCTGCTGGAGCAGGACGAGCGCACCGCGGTCATCCAGGCCGACATGCGGGAGACGGAGCAGATCTTCTCCCACCCCGAGACGCAGCGTCTGATCGACTTCTCGCAGCCGGTGGCCGTGCTGTTCAACTCGGTGATGCACTGCATTCCGGACAGCGAGACGGACGGCCCGGCGGCTCTGGCCGCCCGGGTGGCGCGGCGACTGGTGCCCGGCAGCTTCATGGTGATGTGCCAGCTCGTCAGCGAGGACGAGAAGGTCCGCGCGTTCGTCACCGACTTCATGGACCAGGCCACCCAGGGGCACTGGGGCCGGGTGCGTCAGCAGAAGGACGTCGCCGGGTGGTTCGAGGAGCTGGACGTGCTCGACCCGGGCCTGGTGGAGGTGTCCACCTGGCGGCCCGACACCGAGGTGTCTCCCCGTCAACTCACCCAGGAGTGGATCGAGTTCGGGGGCGTCGGACGCATCGGGTGACCCCGCGCCACCCGGGCCGAGGCGCAGGGCTCAGAAGCGCTCGTCCAGCATCCGCTGGATCAGGGCGAGTGTGGCACGGGGGTTGAGGGCCTCGTCGGCGAGACGGTCGAGCACCACCCGGTACTCCTCCGTCTCGTCGCGGTCCTCCAGGAAGTTGGCGCTCTTTATGTGCTCCAGGTAGACGATGTCCGGCAGGTCCAGGCCCCCGAACCGCAGATACGTCACCGGGAACGCGGGAGTCGAGGCGTTCGTCACGTCCAGCGGCACGACCTGGAGGATCACGTGCGGCTGCTGGGCCATCTCATGCAGATGCTCCAACTGCTCGCGCATCACCTCGGGGCCGCCCAGCATCCGCAGCAGGACGGACTCGTCCACCACGGCCCACAGTTGGGGCGCGTCCTCGCGCGAGAGCAGTTCGCGGCGCCGCAGCCGCAGGTCCACCCGGCGTTCCACCTCGGCCGCCGACGCCGTGGGCAGACCGCGCTCCACCACCGCCCGGGCGTAGGCGGGCGTCTGCAACAGGCCGGGGACGTACTGGATCTCGAACGTACGGATGGCGGCGGCCGCCTCCTGGAGTCCGACCAGGCGGTCGAACCACTCGGGCATCAGCCTCTTGTCGTAGCGCTGCCACCAGCCGGGCTCACCCGCGCGCCGCAGCAACTGCAGCAGGACCGAGGCCTCGTACGCGTCGGTGCCGTACAGGTCGAGCAGCGCGCGGACATCGGCCTCCGTGGGAGGCTTGCGGCCCTTGCCGGACTCGATCCGCGACAGCTTGGCGGCGCTGAATCCGACCGAGCGCGCCGCCTGCTCCTGGGCGAGGCCCGCGTCCTCGCGTATGCCGCTCAACTGCACACCGACCAGCATCTTCAGCAGGGTCGGGGCGGGTTCGGTTCTGCTCAGATACGGTTCGAGGCGGGAGACGCGGTGCGACTCGGCGGACATCCTGACTCCCGGTTGGCCGGCGGACGACTGGTCCGCATTATCGCACTCCGCCGGGCCGCACCGCATGCTCCGTACCGTCCGGAGTCGATTCACACGAGGTGGTCGAACTCCCCGTCCCTGGCGCCGGCCAGGAAGGCGGCCATCTCGGCGGGGGTGTACACGAGCGCGGGACCCTCCGGGTGGCGCGAGTTGCGCATCGCTATCGCCCCGTCGGCCAGGGTCGCCACCTCGACGCAGTTCCCCTCCGCGTTGCTGTGCCGGCTCTTGATCCAGCGCACGTCCAACGCGCTGGCCCTGACTCCGTTCGGCACTGAACTCACCACAGTCTCCTCGCTGGTTGATCCGCCATGGGGCGAGGGCGCGCGTGCCACGGGCCGAGCGCGCCGCCGCGGCCCCACGGCTCGCGGTCTTCCTCTCCATCGTGCAATTTCCCGTGCAATTGCACAACGGCGTTGACTGCGTGGATAATAGCGGGGGCGTCACAGCAGAGCGGACGCCGGGGACTGACGTCGTATCAGGGAGATGCCGTGCCATCACCTGTACTCGCGCAGCGTGCTCCAGGCTGCCTTCCGGGCAGGGCTGCGCCCCGGGTGGGAACGACCGCCCATCGTGTCCACGCGGCGCGCGTCGCCGCTTCGGAAAGGACGACCGGGGCCCTGCCCCACACGGCTCGCGGGGAGCGGACATGGTCACACCGTTGAAGGATCTGGGGCACGTGCAGTGGGACACCATCAAGGATTCCAGCGGATCCGCGAAGGCCATCCCGGTCCTGCTGCGCAGCGTCGCCTGGGGGGACGAGGACACCGCCCGCGAGGCGCTCGGTGACCTCAGGGCCCGGATCTGCCAGTACGGCTTCGTGGTCGAGCAGGCGACCGCCGCCACCGTCCCCTTCCTGTGGGAGCTGGCCCAGCTTCCCCAGGTGAGGTGCCGGGCGCAGATCCTCCGGCTGCTCGGCAGCATCGCCGCGGCCCGGCAGTGGGAGAGCACCGCCTCCGTGTACCCCAAGCTGCTCAACTACCGCGACGACTACGTGGGGTGGGAGCGTGCGGCACGGCGTGCCGTCCGCGCTGACACGGACGTGCTGGAGCAGCTGCGCGCGGAGCCGGACACCGAAGTCGCCGAGGCCGCCGCGGAACTGGCGACCGCGCTCGCGGCCTGACGGGCACCGGGCTCCTGAGAGCGACCGGCCACCGACCGGGCGAAGACGGGCGTCCTTTCGATTGGTACCCGCGGGTCCCGGGTATCCGGTGCTCCACACGCACCGAGGAAGGGACACCCGTGACCATCGAGAGACCGTGGACGTACGAGGCGGGCAGCGGCCATGTCGAGGGGCAGGACCTGATCGGCTTCACCGTCCAGGCCACGGACGGAGTAGTGGGGCAGGTCGACCGGCAGGCCGACGGGCCCGGCATGCGGCATCTGATCGTGGACACCGGGGTGTGGGTCTTCGGCAAGAGCGTCCTCATCCCCGCGGGCGTCGTCACCGGTATCGACACCGAGGAGCGGCAGATCACGCTGGCCTGCTCCAAGGATGAGGTGAAGGCCGCGCCCCTGTTCCGCACCGACAGCGAGACGCTGGACCCGGACTACCTCGCCGGCGTCGACGACTACTACCGCGGCCTCCCGCCCCGCCACGCCGAGTGACGCTGCCCCGCGCACCCGGCACATCGTGCCGCCACAGGGGCGTCGCCGGTTCCGGCGTCGCCCCTTGTGGCACCCTTGCCTCCCGCGCCGCAGGGTAGACGGGAGATGATGACAGCACAGGACCACACCCCAGAGTCCCTCGCCCGCAGGGCGGACGGGCACCGGGCTTCCGGTGGGCGGACCGCGTGCCGGCACCGCACCGGGGTCCTCGCGACGACGGGGGAGTACACGGGGGAGACCATGGAGAGCACTCTGGCCTGCGGGAACGTCGGGCAGGACCCGACGCCGGATCCGGGCGCGCGATGATACCGGCGGGCATGCCCGCGCCCGGCCCGCGCCGGGGCGAGGTGGGGCAGGAGCGCACGGCGGGCGGCTGCGCGCACCACGCGCCGACGGCCGAGGGAACGCCGCCCGCGTCCGCTCAGGCGGTCACGAGCGCGGCCTCGGCCCGCGCGCACGTGCTGGCCCTCCTGCGCGGGCGCACGGACGGGGACGACACCGCCCCCCCGGCGTCGGCCGATCAGGCCGACCAAGCGGTCACCGATCTGCTGCTGGTCACCTCGGAGCTGGTCTCCAACGCCTTCCGGCACGGAGGCGGTCTCGTGGCCTTCCAGGCGGCCGTGACCCCCGAGGGCGTCCGGATCGGTGTCCACGACCGCAGCGGGGAGATCCCGCCGGTGGCCTTCGGCTCCGGTGCGCTGCCCGTCGGACACCAGGGCGGGGGATACGGATGGCCGTTGATCATCAAGCTGGCGCGGGACATCTCCATCGAACGGTGTGCCGCTGGCGGGAAGGTCGTGAGTGTGCTGGTGCCCCTGGCGCCGCCGTTCTGACACCGCTTCTCGCGCGGTGCCCGCCGGTCAGGCCCCTACCAGGGCAGAAATACATGGACGTCCTTGCCGTCCGGCTGCACGACCACACTCACCTGGTGGCACAGCGTGTGCACCAGATGCCACCCGATGCCCCCCGCCCGGCCCGGCCGGAAGGGCCGGGGTGAGGGCGGAGTGGTGCTGGTGTCGTGCACGGTCACATGCACGGAGTCGAACGTCGGCCGCATCCGCACCGTGAAGCCGCCCGGGGCGTACTGCACGGCGTTGGCGGCGAGCTCGTCGACGACCAGGAGCACGTCGTTCCAGTGCTCCGGACTCGTCGGTGGCGAGGCCCGCGCGAGGCGGCGCAGGAACTCCTCGGCGGCCAGTCGCGCACCCGTCACGTCGCGCGGTTCGCCCCCGAACTCGCCGAAGAGGCACTCGACCGTCTCGAACGGCCAGGGCTTGTCGTCCCAACGAGGTTCGGTTGCCATGCCGTCCTTCCCCCGGCCGGCACCACCGGCCGGTGTCGTCGTTCGTCACGCTGTCGCCCGGCCCCCCTGATGACAGTTGCCGAAAAGAGTGCGCCTACGCCTGTGGGATACACGTGTACTCGGAGGCGGTCTGGGTAGCAGCGCCGCACGGAGCGGCCGAGCCGCTGCGAAGCCAATGCGTGGCCGGCGTGGGAAAGCGCGGTGGGAGTTGACCGTGAGGTGACGGAGGCAGATGAGGCGGGCGGCACTCCACGGGCGGTGGCCCGCGGGCTCGCGGACGCGGTGGAGAGCCTGGTGACCCTGTGGATCTCGGCGGCGGAGTCCGTCACACCCCGATTGTCGAGACATCAGCTGAAGGCGTTGACGGCGGTGATGCACCGCTCGGAACTCAATCTCACCGCGCTGGCCGACACCCTGGGCATCGCGCTGCCCGCCGCGAGCAGACTCTGCGACCGGCTGGAGGCGGCGGGCCTGCTGGAGCGCGTGCCGCATCCGCTCAACCGGCGGGAACTGAAGCTGGAGGTCACCGCGCAGGGGCGCAAGGTGCTGGGCGAGGTCGCCGAACGCAGGGCGGTGCACCTCGAGGCGGTGCTCGTGGCCATGGCACCGGCGCAGCGGGAGGCGCTGGCCCGGGGGCTGCGCGCGGTGCGGGAGGTCCGCGGACCGGGCGAGGAGGACTGAGGCCCTACCGGGGCGTCTCCTCGGCCACGTGGCACAGCAGGAGGCAGACGTCGTCGTCCCGTTCCGAGTCCTTGAGCATGGGGTCCAGGATGTGGTCCGCCGCGCTCTCCAGGTCGTGGGACAGATCGTGCGCGGCCAGGACCGACATCGCCTCGGTGAGACGTTCGATACCCGGATCGATCCCGTGGGCGCGCCGCTCCACCAGGCCGTCCGTGTACAGAGCGAGGGTCGCCCCGGCCGGCAGTTCCACGGTGTGGTCCTCGATGTCCTGGCGCAGCGGGATGCCCAGCATGGCACCCGGCTTGTCGTCCAGGGTGCGCACCCGGCCGTCGGGGGTGCGCAGCACCGGCGGCGGATGACCGGCGGCCGCCCAGGTCAGCACCCGTTCGCCGGGACGGAACCGGGCGATGACCGCCGTCGCGTACAGATCCGGCTGCAGATGGTGCAGGAACAGGTGCAGCCGGGTCAGGAGCCGGCCCGGGCTGCCGCCGTCGACCGCGTAGGCCCGCAGCGCCGTACGCAGCTGGCTCATCATCACCGCCGCGTGCAGCCCGTGGCCGGTGACATCCCCTATGACGGCGATCAGGCTGCCGTCGGGCTGGCGGAAGGCGTCGTACCAGTCGCCGCCGATGTTCAGACCGTGGGTCGCCGGAAGGTAGCGCGCGGCCAGGTGCAGCCCCGGGGGGCTGGGCAGGTCGGTGAGCAGCGCCCGCTGCAGCGTCTCGGCGATGTCGCGGTTGTGTTCGAAGCGCTGCGCGTTGTCGATCGCGGTCCCGGCCCTGCGGGCCAGTTCGATCAGCATCACCGCGTCGTCCGGGTCCCAGTGGTCGCCGGGCGGAGTGAGGATGAGCACGCCGAGTGTCGTACGCCGGGCCGGCAGGGGCAGGCACAGGTGCGGCCGGGTGGGGTGCAGGGCGGACGGCGGCCGGTCCTCCACGCCGGGCAGCCCGCCCGGGTGCGGGGCCGCGTACTGCGGCCGGCCGGTGCGCGCGGCGACCACCGCCGCGGCGGGCCGCGGCGCGTGCCCCCGCTCGGCCTCCTCGTCGCCGAGCAGCCATACGTCGACCGTGTGCGCGTAGGACGGCATCAGCAGCTCCGGGAGCAGCCGCACGATCTCCTCGTGGTTGAGGGACGCCGTCAGCGCGTCGCTGGAGTCGGCGAGGAAGGTGAGCCTGCGGCGCGCCTCCTCCGCCTCCGTGCGCGCGGCGCGCTCGGCGGCGAACAGCTCGCGCTGCGCCTCGCCCGCCGCGTCGAGTTCCGCGTGCAGGGCCAGCACGCCCTGGTTCGTCTGGTGCAGTTCCTCCCGGTGGAACTCGACCAGCGTCTCCTGCTCCGTGAGCGCGTCCAGCACCAGGGCCGTGTCGTCGTCGGAGTCCAGGAGCGCCTCGGCGAGGGACTCGGGGGCGGGCGGCGTCGAGGCCAGCGCGTCAGGCGCGGCGGCGGGCTCCGTCGTCGGTACGGCCGCACGCCACGTCGGCTGTTCGGCGGGTCCGTCGTCCGGTACCGCGCTGAGGGCGAGCCGCAGCTGGGGGTGCTCCGCACGGCCGGGCGGCGCGGCGGTGTGCACGGTCAGCCGCCAGGTGCCGCCCTTGGCCAGGGCCTGGCGCAACTGCGCGGTGAGCGCGGTGAGCAGGCGCGTACGGTCGCGGACGGGCACACCGTGCCCGGCCGCCAGCCGGGCGGTGTCGGTGCGCGCGCGGGCGGCGTCCACCACGGAGGTGATGTGCCAGGTGTGGGTCATGGCCGCCGACTCGTCGCCGTGGGGGAGAGCACCGCCACCGCGGTGTCGTCCCGTACGGGCCGGGCGGAGCTGCTGGCGTCCCGCACGATCAGCGCCGCCGTCACCCCCGGGTCGAGTGCCGGGGGCACGTCGGGGTGCAGCGACCACCGGCTGGGCAGTCCGTCGCTGTGCAGGACGAGCAGGCAGTCCGGGGACCAGGGCAGCCGGTGGCGGGGGATGTGCGCGGGCCGGTGGGCGCCGACTATCCCCGGATGCGACAGCAGATGCTGCCAGCTGTCCCCGGTGCGCAGCCTGGCTCCCACGTTGCCGATGCCGGAGAACTCCAGTCGCCCCGCGGCCAGGTCGAGCTGGGCCACGGCCACCGCGGCACCCCTGGTGTCGCGCAGCGCGTCGTGCAGGTGCCGGAGGAGTTCCTCGGGCGTGAGCATGGCGTGCAGCCGCAGCTGCCGTACGGCGGCGTCGGAGGCCTCGGCCGCGGCCGGGCCGTGGCCCAGCCCGTCGGCGAGGAGCAGCGTGACGCGGTCGCCGGAGCGCGTGCAGGCCCAGGCGTCGCCCGAATCGCCCGCCACCAACGGGATGTTGACCCCTCCCGCGCGGACCGGCGCCGGCCCGCTCCCGTCCTGCTCCCTTCCCTGGGTCCTCGCCGAGGCGTGGATGCGGGCCAGGGCGACGGTGCCGCGCCCGGGGGAGCTGTGGAGGTCGAAGTCGTCCGCGAGACGGCGGCAGGTGCCGAGGCCCGCGCCCAGCGAGGCCGTCGTGGAGAAGCCGTCGCCCAGCGCGGCCGGGAGGTCCTCGATACCCGGTCCGTGATCGATCGCGGTGATCTGCAGCGCGGGCCGCGGCTCGGCCGCCCCGTCCACGAGGGCGGCGTCCACCGTCTCGATCAGTATCTGCCCGCCGCCCGCGTGCTTGAGCAGGTTGGTGGCGAGCTCGGTGGCGACGAGTTCGGCCGCGGCGGCACGGTCGGCAGGCAGCCCTGCCTGTGCCGAGGCGTCCTTCGCCGCGACCCGGGCGTCCCGGACCCGGGTCGGATCGTGCACGGGGACGTCCCGGACGTGGCTCATCGCGCCTCCTCGCGGGGGCGCGGCGGCCCGGCGGTCCAGCAGACCACGGTGATCGACGTACCGGCACCGGGGGTGGTGTCGATGGAGAACTCGTGGACCAGGCGGCGGGCCCCGCCCAGCCCGAGGCCGAGGCCGCCCCCCGAGGTGTAGCCGTCGGTCAGCGCCCGCTCGACGTCGGCGATGCCGGGGCCCTCGTCGCTGAAGGTCAGCCGCAGCCCGCGGGCGCGGCCGTTGTCCACGACCGCGCTCTCCACCTGTCCGCCGCCTCCGTGGACGAGGGTGTTGCGGGCCAGCTCGCTGGCCGCGGTGATCAGCTTGGTCTGCTCCACCAGACCGAAGCCGACCTCGGCCGCCGTCCGCCGCACATGCTGCCGCACCCACGCCAGATCCATGTCCGAGCGGATGGGCAGGCGTGCGGCGAGGCGGCCCGATGTCTCCGTCACGCGGTCTCCTGGCGTCCTGGAGCGGGGGACAGGGGAGTCGACGCCCGCGTCAGCATGCGGAGGGCCTCGTTGGTGTCGAGCGCGGTACGCAGGCCCGGCAGGGAGAGTCCGAGTTCGACCAGGGTGATGGCGACCGCGGGGCGCATGCCCGCCACGACGGTGTCCGCCGCCAGGAGCCGGGCGTTCGCGGCGATCTCCGCGAAGACACGGCCGAGGAAGGAGTCCACGATCTCGACGCCGGAGACGTCGATGACGACGCCCGCGGCCGAACTGCGTGCGATGGCCTCGCCGATGTCCTGCTGGAGCTGCTCGGCGGCCTTGTCGTGCAGCTCGCCGTGGAGCGTGACCAGCAGGACGTCGCCGAGTTTGAGGACGGGGACGTGGGTGCTGTCCGGCCCCCCGAAGCCGTCGATCATCGTGGGCCGCCTCCGCCCGCCGGCCGGTCCACGATCACGGCGCCCTGCTGGTGCAGCGCGTAGGCGAGGGCGTCCGCGAGGCTCGCGCGGGTGACGACCGAGCCCAGGTCGATGCCCAGATGCACGATGGTCTGGGCGATGGCGGGCCGGATGCCGGAGACGACGCACTCGGCTCCCATGAGCCGTGCCGCCGCGACGGTCTTCATCAGGTGCTGCGCCACCAGTGAGTCGACGGTGGGCACCCCGGTGATGTCCAGGATGGCGAAGCCGGCCTGCTGGGTGACGATCGCCTCCAGCAGGCTCTCCATCACGACCTGGCTGCGGGCGCTGTCCAGGGTGCCGATGAGCGGCACCGCGACGATGCCGGTCCACAACTTGATGACGGGCGTGGCCACTTCGAGCAGTTGCAGGCGCTGGCGCTCGATGATCTCCTCGCCCGCGCTGAGGGCGGTCTCCATGACGAGGAGGCGCAGGGTGCCGAGCAGGACGGTGAGCGTGACCACATGGGGTGAGGCGGCCTCGCCGTCCGACATGGCCAGGTCGGCGGTCAGCAGAGCGGTGACCGAGGAGCGCAGCGCCGCCACCTCGTCGGCGATGTGGGAGGGAGCCGCGCCCGCCCGCGCGCGTGCGGCGGCCATCCGGGTCAGCTGCTCCCGCACGTCCTCGAAACCCGCGGCCCTCAGGTCCTCGACGCGCCCGGAGGCGGCGACCGCGGCGAGTGCGTCCACCAGCGCGCCGGCGGCTTCGACGGCCTCGTCGCGGGAGACCGTGAACACCGTGCGGAACAGTGTCTCGTCGGCCCAGCGCTGAGCGATCTGCTCGCGGCGGCGCCCGAGGAACTCCCCGACGACCCGCGCCGCCGTCCCCAGGTCCGTTGCCGACTCCTGCTCCGTCACGTCACTGTCTCCTTCGTGCATGTGCTTGTCCGGTTGCCGGGGGCCTTCTCCAAGGGCGCGGTTCATTGTCGCGTGACAACTGTAATCATGAGAGATCGCGCCGAACACCCATGGCCCCTTCGACCACCGCCCGCGGCCTCGGCACCGCCCGGGCCGGTCGCCGGTGCCTGCGGAAACCCTACGGGGCTCCCTGCTGCCCGAACCAGTCCAGACACACCACCAGCGCGTCGTCCTGGGAGTCGGGCCCGCCGCGGTGGTGGGTGAGCTCCCGCAGCACGGCGCCGGGCACCTCGGCCGCGGGCAGCAGCCTGGTGGCCGCTATGGCCTTCGCCAGTGCCTTCTCGCCGTAGGACTCGCCCCCGGGCGCGCTGACCGCGTAGACACCGTCGCTGACGAAGACGAGCCGGTCGCCCGGCTCCATCCGGATCTCCTGGGCGACGTAGTCCGTCTCCTCGAACATGCCGAGCGGCAGCTGGGCCTCGAAGTCCATCGTCTCCACGCTGCGCCCGCGCAGCCGGAGCATGCGCGGGGAGCCGGCGTCCACGACCTTCATCCGCCCGGTGGACAGTTCCACGTCGAGCAGCAGCACGGACAGATAGGCGGAGCCCCGGTGCTGGGCGTAGATCGCCTGGTCGGCCAGGGCCGCCTGGTCCTCGATGGAGATCCCGGCGCGCCGCGCGTTGCGCAGCGCGTTGATCCCGAGGTTGGTCAGCAGCGAGGCCTCGATGCCCTCGCCCATGCCGTTGGTGATGTAGATCATCAGACGGTCGGGTCCGGCGGACCAGTCGAAGTTGTCCCCGAAGATGGCGTAGGCGGGCTCCAGCTGTGCGCCCAGCGCGTACTCGGGTCGGGCGCACGACCGGCCCGGGAGCAGCTGCCACTGCATCTCCGCCGCGAGGGTCAGCCGCTCCCGGCGGCTGGCCCGCATATAGACGTCGGTGTCCCGGGTGGCCACGACCAGCTCATGGCCGAGGACCTCGGCGATGTCGGCCAGTTCGGGCAGTGCCCCGTCCGCCTCGCCGGCCGGCAGCGTGACCGTCAGAACGCCGAGCCGGTCCCCGCGCACGGTCACGGGCAGATGGATCCGGACCAGGTCGCCGAGTTCCTCCACGACGGGGTCCTGGGCGCCGAAGGCCCGCCCGGCCGTACTGCCGTGCATGGGCAGGGATACGGGTTCGGCCGTGTGGGACTGTGTGGGGACGGGTTGCAGCACGGTGAGCGCGTAGTCGGCCATCAGGAGGTCGACCGACTCCGCGGCGTGCTCGGTGCGCAGCACCTCGCGGAGCGCGTCCACCAGCCGATGCGGTGCCGCGGTCCGAAGCGCCCTTTCCGCTGCGAGGAAACTGTTCACGATGTCGGGTACGCCATTCTTCTACTAGTACGATTCCGGACCCCTGTCATCGCGGGGTGGTGCGGTCGTGCGCCGGAGTCCGTGTCTATCGTTGTGCGTGTGCCTCGTCCCCGGCGGGCCGACAGCATCCGAGAAGTCTGGGAGAGTGAGATGGTGACTTCCTCCAGCCCGCGTCCGGAACCCGCAGAGGTGGCGCATGTGACCTCAGAGGCGGCCGAGCTGCTGGAGATCCTGTGGGGACGTGCCTCGACGGCCCCCGTCTCCGCCTCCCAGTTGCGGGTGCTCTTCATTCTGGAGCACAACGAGGGGATCAACCTGCGGACGCTCGCCGACGCGCTCGGCTCGACGCCGCCCTCGACGAGCCGGCTGTGCGACCGGCTCCAGGCCGTCGGGTTCGTCGAGCGTGCGGCCAGCTCCGTCAGCCGCCGCGAGCTGCGGCTGTATCTGAGCCACCGGGGCCGGACGTTCCTGGCCGAGCTGAGGGCACGGCGCGAGGAGGCCCTTGAGTCCGTCCTGGCCCAGATGCCGGCGGCCAAGAGGACCGCGCTGCTCCAGGGGCTCGAGGCGTTCGTCGCCGCCGCGGCGGCCCAGCTCCACGACGCAGAGGGAACCGACGCACGCACGGCGTGAACCGGGGCAGTCGGCTCCGCCCACCGCAACATTCCAGTTCCCTCCGTGCGTTCGATGCCACCACACTTTGTTGCCTGACGGCTACAGTTGTCAAACGGCAAGTATTGCCGCCGAGTGGCCCCCGCGTGGGCGCATGCCCACGCGAAGGCGACGCGGGGTCGGGGAACGTCGGGGAAACGCGGCTGCCGTGCCCCCGTCAGGGGGTGTCGACGCCCCCGAGGAGGGGCGTGCCCGATATGGGCGGTTCGGTGGGGGCTTCCACGGCGGCGAGCGCGTCGTCCGCGCTCCCGAACGAGGGGACGGTCAGGCTGACCCCCGTCAGGTCCAGGATGCGCCGCACGGCGGGTGTGGGATCGATGAGTCCGATGGAGCCGTCGGCCTGCCGGGTCTCCTTGTAGGCCCGCAGGACGATGTTGATGCCGGACGAGTCCATGAACGGCACGGACGACAGGTCGAGCAGCAGGTGCCGCCGGCCGTGGTGCATCTGGTTGGCCAGGTGGTAGTGCAACTCCGTCGCGGTGTCGACGTCCAGGTAGCCCTCGACGGTGACCAGCGCGACGCCCTCTCGTGGTGTTGCCACATCGATGGACAGGGGGGTCTTCTCAGCCGACACAATGTCCTCCCATACATACGGCTTGAGGGGTTCCGCCTACCCCGGGCCGGGCTCCCGATGCACCGATGGCCGCGCCCCAGTGGTGATCAACCTCTCCCCACCGGACCCGGTCCGGCGGGGAACGCGCGCCCGGATACCCCGGCCTCCCCTTCCCACACCCCGTGCGCGGCGCGGGTCAGCCGACCCCACCGTCCCCCAGCCACTTGCCCAGCCGCCGCGCCCGCACGGAGAGCCCCTCCTTCTTGCGCGGCGCGCCCTCCTGCCGAGGGGTCGGCAACGCGCCGAAGGTCTCCTGGTAGCCCGCCAGCGCCTCGTGCGCCAAGTCCGCCGCCTCCCGATACAGGTCCCGCGACTTCGTCATGGCGTCGAGGGCCTCGGCGTACGAGGCGATCCGGCTGCGGGCGAGATCCAGCTCCTCCTGCAGGGTCCGCAGATGCCACTGCTCGCGCAGCGCGTCCAGCGCCTCCTCCCCGCCCTCGGGCAGCGGCCCGGACGGCTCGGCGCGGCGCCGTACGACATCGACGAGGTCCGTGGGCACCGAGCCGTCCAGGAACACGGAGCGCACGCTGAGGCCGTTGTCCTCGACGCCGGGCTTGCCCGACACCGCGGGCAGCACCACGGCCCCGCCGCGGGGCACCCGCACCCCCAGGTCGTACAGCGCCCAGTTGACCACCTGGAACTGCTCCGGAGCGGCACGGTGCTCCACGACGCGGTGCCGCAGGGAGGGCGGCAGCATCGACGCCAGCGGCCGCAGCCCGCGATCGTCGGTGGTCATCGCCTCGTGGATCACCACATGGATGGCCCAGGTGTGCCGACCGCACTCCTTCAGCAGTCGCTTGAGGGCCCGGTCGTCCGAGGGCAGCGGGTTGATCTGCCGGAACCGCAGACCCGGGACCACGGGGACGACGTCGTGATCCCACGGGCTGTCCTCGTCGTCGGGCCAGAAGAAGGTCGCGGGCGAGGGCCAGTCGAGCTCCCAGCCCCGGTCCGCCTCGGCCACGAGCACCCACTCCCGCCCGCCGTCCTGGCCCTGCTCGGCCCGAAGGTCGAGACGGGCCCGTACGACGACGTCGTCGGCGACCGTCCAGCGCGCCTCGAAGAAGCAGCCGCCCTCGGCCGCGTCCTCGCCCCGGTGGCCGGGGGCGCCCGGCGCCTCGGGCCCGTGGGACCCCTCGGGCCCGTCGGGCGGGTCCGACTCGTCGGACACGTAGAAGTTCTGGATGGCCGCGTCGCGCTTCAGCGCGCGCAGACGCCGCCGGACGGTGTCCTCGGCCTCCGGGCCGAGGTGTCGCCCACGTGCCAGCCACACGGTGTCGGGAGCCGTGGCACGGACGATGGAGGGCTTCGCCATGGATCACTCTGCGGTACGGGGTCGATGGGACGCCTCCCAGTATGGTCCGAGCATGCCACGGGCCTGGAGGCGAGGTCGGGGATGATCGCTCCCCCTACCGTATTGCCATTGGGCGGGCGGATATGCGTGGCGACGAGCAAAAAGTCCGGAAGTCGAGCCGATGGGACGAGCGGCGAAAACGTGCCAACCTGCGGTCCGACGAACTGAGTTATGCGTGGCGTGCCCGGGGCGGGGCATCCGGCTCTCACACCGAAGAGGCCGCAAGAGGTCGCAAGAGATCGAGAGGAAGGCCTGGTCGTGCTCGTTCCGGACCCGAAGGTCGTCAGAGGGCTGCTGACCCGCTACGCGTCCCTGCAGATCGCGCTGGCCGAGAAGCGGACGCCCGAGGGGGCTCGCGAGCTGGAGGACGTCAGTTACACGCTGTGCGTCATGATGGCGACGCGCGGTGTCCATGAGGCCGTGGCGGCCGGGGACGCGCTGCTCCTGGCCGGATCCGGACGCGCGGGACTCCGGGAGCCGGACGGCGGCGGCGCCGTGCCGCTGCCCGTCTGAGGCTCGGCCCGTCGGGCCGATCGCATGCGTCACCGCGCCGGAGCCCGGCTCGCGGCGCGGTGATCTCGTCGATCCGTGCGGCGCGCCCGCGCGAAACCGCCGCAGTGCGCGGACGGCGGGATCGCTAAGGGCTGTCCCGCAATCCCCAGCGGGCGCGCGACGACAGCTACGGCACCTCGCCGCGTTGTCGGATCGCCCGCATACACCCAGTATGCGGACGACCCTCCGCCTTGCGACGCACCGCATCTGACGCCGCGCGCTGATCCGCCGGGGATTGCCGGACAGCCCTTAGGGCAGCAGCTTGTCGACCGCCGCTCGTCCCTCGGAGGCGAGCTTGCGTTCCGCCCAGGCGAGGGTCTTGGGGGTGATGTCCCTCCCCGAGGCGAGGATCAGGTCCTCGCACGAGGGCTCCTGGGGAGCCACGTGCAGCAGGTCGTCCGGCGTGGCGCGGTCGCCGGACGGGCGGTGTGACGCATCGGGTCGTGACGTCGGCATCTTGTCTCCCACGGGAGTCGATCCGCGGTGGTGATGCCCGCGGAAGCGTCGCGGGAGCGGCACACCACCCTTCACCTCACCTTTCACCGCAATGGCGCCTTCCGCATCCCGGGAGGGGCGGCATCCCCCGCTCGCGGACCGTGCGTGACGGCCCGTGCGTCCTGGGTGGCCGGAAGCGCTGTCCGAAAGCCGCCGAGGGATAACCCTTGATTCCGCACCGCCTCACTGACATGCGCGAGTCAAGGCTGCCACCCTGCCACCAGCCGCGGTGTCCACCCGTGAGGGAGGACGGCCCGCGGTTACGGTTCCCCGCACCGCTCAGCTCGTTCCGGACAGCACATCCCGTCTGCCCGGTCTGTCACCGGCCGTAGGACTCACGGCCGCAGCAGTAGGAGTACGAGTGAGACGAATACCCCGTCAGGCGATGGCGACCGGAGCCCTCGTGGCGACCGCCGCCTTCCTCGCCGTCGGCATGCAGGCGGCTCCGGCGACCGCCACCCCCGCTCCCCACGCCGGCACCCTGCGCTCCGGGGCCCTGGAGGCGAAACTCTCCCCCGCCCAGCACAGCGCACTCCTCAAGAGCGCGGCAGAGACGACGACGCGGACCGCGCGCTCCCTCGGCCTCGGCCCGAAGGAGAAACTGGTCGTCAAGGACGTCGTCAAGGACAACGACGGCACGCTCCACACCCGTTACGAGCGCACCTACGACGGCCTGCCCGTCCTCGGCGGCGACCTCGTCGTGCACACCCCGCCGGCCTCCCTGGCCAGCGGCACCGTGAGCACGACGTTCAACAACAAGCACACGATCACGGTGCCCACGACCACCGCGGCGTTCACCAGGTCCGCGGCCCAGTCGAAGGCGCTGACGACCGCCCGGGCGCTCGACGCCAAGAACCCCGCCACCCAGAGCGCCCGCAAGGTGATCTGGGCCGGCAGCGGAACGCCGAAGCTCGCCTGGGAGACGGTGGTCAGCGGGTTCCAGGACGACGGCACGCCCAGCCGGCTGCACGTCATCACGGACGCCACCACCGGCCAGGAGCTGTACCGCTACCAGGGCATCGAGACCGGCGTCGGCAACACCCAGTACAGCGGCACGGTCACGCTGACCACGACACAGTCGGGCTCGACCTACACGCTGAACGACGCCGCGCGCGGCGGTCACAAGACGTACAACCTGAACCACGGGACGTCCGGCACCGGCACCCTGTTCTCGCAGTCGAACGACACCTGGGGCAACGGCACGACGTCCAACGCGGCCACCGCGGGCGCCGACGCCGCCTACGGCGCGCAGGAGACCTGGGACTTCTACAAGAACTCCTTCGGCCGCAGCGGCATCAAGAACGACGGCACGGCCGCCTACTCCCGCGTGCACTACGGCAACTCGTACGTGAACGCGTTCTGGGACGACGGCTGCTTCTGCATGACCTACGGCGACGGCTCGGGCAACAACGACCCGCTGACGGCGCTGGACGTGGCCGGCCACGAGATGAGCCACGGCGTCACCTCCAACACCGCGGGCCTGGACTACACCGGCGAGTCCGGCGGCCTGAACGAGGCGACCTCGGACATCATGGGCACCGGCGTGGAGTTCTACGCCAACAACAGCTCCGACCCCGGTGACTACCTCATCGGCGAGAAGATCAACATCAACGGCGACGGCACCCCGCTGCGCTACATGGACAAGCCCAGCAAGGACGGCGGCTCCGCCGACAGCTGGTACTCCGGTGTCGGCAACCTCGACGTGCACTACTCGTCGGGTCCCGCCAACCACATGTTCTACCTGCTCTCCGAGGGCAGCGGCACCAAGGTCATCAACGGGGTGACCTACAACAGCCCGACCTCGGACGGTGTCGCCGTCACCGGCATCGGCCGCGACAAGGCGCTGCAGATCTGGTACAAGGCGCTGACGTCCTACATGACGTCCAGCACCAACTACGCCGCGGCACGCACGGCCGCCCTGAACGCGGCGACGGCACTGTACGGTGCCAACTCCGCCGAGTACGCCGCGGTCGGCAACGCCTTCGCCGGCATCAACGTGGGCAGCCACATCACTCCGCCGAGCAGCGGCGTGACGGTCACCAACCCGGGCAGCCAGACCTCGACCGTGGGCACGGCCGTGAGCCTGCAGATCGCGGCGTCCAGCACCAACAGCGGCGCCCTGTCCTACAGCGCGACCGGTCTGCCGGCGGGACTCTCGATCAACAGCTCGACCGGAGCCATCACCGGCACGCCGACGACCGCGGGCACCTACAGCACCACGGTGACCGTGACCGACAGCAAGGGTGTGACCGGCACCGCCACCTTCACCTGGACGGTCAACTCCTCGGGCGGCGGCGGAACCTGCACCTCGACCCAGCTGCTGGGCAACCCGGGCTTCGAGTCCGGCAACACCACCTGGACCGCCTCCAGCGGGGTCATCACCAACAGCAGCAGTGAAGCGGCGCACGGTGGCTCGTACAAGGCCTGGATCGACGGCTACGGCTCCACGCACACCGACACGCTGTCCCAGTCCGTGACCATCCCCGCGGGCTGCAAGGCGACGCTCACCTACTGGCTGCACATCGACTCCGCCGAGACCACCACGAGCACCCAGTACGACAAGCTCACGGTGACCGCCGGCTCCAAGACCCTGGCCACGTACTCGAACCTCAACAAGGCCACGGGCTACGCCCAGAAGTCCTTCGACCTGTCCTCGCTCGCCGGGACCACGGTCACCCTGAAGTTCAGCGGTGTGGAGGACTCCTCGCTGCAGACCAGCTTCGTCGTCGACGACACCGCGCTGACGACCAGCTGACCATCACCACCACCGTGGGGGCCGTCCACCGGGCGGCCCCCACGGCCTGTTCCCGGTGCCTTCCGGCCCCCTCACTCCGCCGCCCCGTCCTCGGCCCGGGCAGGCTCGGGCCGCTGCTGGAAGAGGGTGTACAGCCACAGCAGCGACGGCAGGAGCAGCAGCGCTCCCACCGCCAGGGCGACGAGGGTGCTGCCCAGCACGGAGCACTGGGAGGCGCTCGCCCGGACCGTGACCGACGGCGCGGGGCGTCGGCCCGCAGGACGGCGATGCCCACGACGGCCACCAGCCCCGTCACCACGCCCGTGACCAGCGCCCGCCGCCGGAAGTACGCCACCAGCTCCGGCTGCGCGGAGCGGTCGGAGTCGCCGCTCAGATACACCGCCGCGAGATAGGCGCAGGTGCGACGGTGAAGCCCAGGCGGTGGTAGCGGTCGAGGCGACCGCGCAGCAGGGCCACCCCGTACACGGCGGCGGTCAGGAAGGACGTCACCATGAGCGCCGCCAGGATCATGTGCGTGGTCTGCGGCGGGGTCGCGGGATTGAACATCGCCGCCCACGGGTCGACGTGGACCACGTTGCCGTCGCGGAGGGTGAAGCCGCGCGGCTGGTTCGTCCAGGCGTTGGCGCACACCACGAAGAAGGCGGAGGCGATCCCGGCGACGACGATGGGGACGCCCGTCAGGAGATGGCGGCGCGGGGGCAGCCGGTCCCACGCGTACAGATAGATGCCCAGGAAGATCGCCTCGATGAAGAAGGCGATGCCCTCCATGGCGAACGGCAGCCCGATCACCTGGCCGTAGGTCCCCGTCAGACCGGGCCACAGCAGCCCCATCTCGAAACTGAGGATGGTGCCCGACACCGCGCCCACCGCGAACAGCACCCCCATCGCGCGGGCCCATCTGCGGGCGAGCAGACGGCAGGAGGGATCGCCGGTGCGCGCGCCCCACCACTCCACGGTCAGGGGCAGCAGGGGCAGTCCGACGCCCAGGCACGCCAGGACGATGTGCCAGGCGAGGGAGAAGCCCATCTGGGCACGCGCCGCGTCCAGGTTCCCCTGGCTCGCGCTCGCGACGACCGGTGCCATCGAACACCGCCTCTCCGCTCGGCTCGGGCACGTCGGCGGTGATCCCTACCCGTTCCCGGCGGCGCCGCCACGGCCGGTGGGCGGACGTCACCCCGATCACTGGGCGAGGATGTCGATGCCGTCCCCGACCAGCTTGAGTCCGATGACGAAGAAGAGGACGGCCATCACCGCGGTGTTGTGCCGTGCGGCCCAGTCCCGCCAGCCGCCGAGGACGGTCTTGGCGCGCTCTCCCATGAACAGGTAGACGGCGAGCGGCGCCAGCACCCCGATCGAGGAGATGACGACGAACACGGCCATCGCCCCGATCTGCTCCGGCACCGCGATCGCCGTGGCGCTGATGGAGGCGCCGGCGGCGATGGTCAGGGGCGCGTTCTTGGCGTTGGCCGCCGCCAGCAGGAAGCCCAGGCCCAGCACCTTCGGCGGGGTGAAGCCGTCGATGGCGGCCATCCACTTCGGCAGTTGGGCCTGGGAGGGGTCGGTGGGCCGATGGCGCCACATCCGGGCCGAGAACAGGGCGAGCAGGAGGCCGAGGGCGAGCTTGAGGGCGCCCACCCAGGTGGCCGGGTGCTTGTGCGTGGAGGCCCCTCCGGTGCCGCCCACCGCGAGCATGATCGCACCGAGCAGGGCCAGCCCCAGGATCCAGCCGACGGCGAACAGGGTGCCGTTCACGCGGCCCTGGGGCGTGGCGAGGACCAGGATGATCGCCACGATGGGAAGCGGGCTGACCGCCACCGCGGCGGCCAGGCCCAGCACTTCGCCGACGGCATGTCCCACGACGGACTCCTCGCGTCAGTTGTCGATGCCGCTCACGCTGATCGGCAGATGCCGGGGGCCCCGCAGGATCGCGTTGCGCCGGTACGGGGGCGGATCCTGGAGCAGCCGGGGGTTGCCGAGCCGGCGGGCCAGCTCGGTCAGCGCGAGCTGCGCCTCCAGCCGGGCGAGCGGGGCCCCGAAGCAGGAGTGCAGTCCGTGCCCGAAGCCGAGGTGCTCGTTGTCGGGGCGGTCCGGGATGAAGCGGTCCGGGTCCTTGAAGCGCTTGGGGTCCCGGCTGCCGGAGGCCAGCATGAGGTACACGGCGGAACCCTTGGGGATGAGCGTCCCCGCGACCTCGATGTCCGCCAGCGTGGTGCGCTGCGGCAGCATCTGCACCGGAGGCTCGAAGCGCAGCAGCTCCTCGACGAGCGGCACGGCGAGGTCGGGGTCCGAGCGCAGCCGCTGCAGCACGTCGGGGTTGCGCAGCAGCGTGAGCATCCCGTTGGTGATGAGGTTGACCGTGGTCTCGTGGCCGGCGATCAGCAGCAGCGCCGAGGTGGTGATGATCTCCACGGGCGACATGCGGTCGTCCCCGCCGTGGCCCGCGGCCATCGCGGACAGCATGTCGTCGCGCGGTGAGCGCCTGCGCTCCTCGATGAGACCGGCGAGATAGGTGGCCAGCTGGCCCCGGGCCGCGCGGACCCCTTCCACCTTCGCCACCCGTTCCTCGTCCGTGACGACCGGGTCGAGCCCGGCCGCGATGACGTCGGCCCATTCGTGGAAGCGCTTCTCGTCCTCGCGCGGCACACCCAGCAGCCGGCAGATCACCGTGACGGGAAAGGGGTAGGCGATGTCGTCGACGAGGTCGATCTGGTCCTTGCCCAGGCACGCGTCGATGAGCCCCGAGACGATCGAGGACAGCTCGCCGTGCATGTCGTACACGCGGCGGGGCGTCTGGGGAGGCCCGAAGGGGTGCATGGCCAGGCCGCGCAGCCTGTCGTGCTCGGGCGGGTCGAGCCGCAGGAAGTTCGGGGGCAGGTTCGGGTCCTGTTCCTGACCGGTGGCCCGGGCCGCCTCCGGGGTCAGATTGCGGGCGTCGGAACTGATCCGCGGGTCGTGCAGCAGCCCGTGGATCTCCCAGTACGTGCTGACCAGGTACGGACCCGCCTCGTCCCGGACCACCGGCGTCCTGCGCAGCTCGGCGTACAGGGGGTAGGGGTCGGGCAGGCTGGCGCTGTCGGTGATCTTGTGCAGCATGGCGACCGACGTCATGGCTGGTTCCTTCCGAGTGCTTCGGCCGGGCGGCGGGCCCCGCTCCTTGGGGGTGCGTCCGGGTCAGGCACGGGTGGGCGTGAACGTGATGCGCCGGTCGGTCGGCGAGTGGCCGCTGAGGGTCACGGAGGGCCCGTGGGAGGGGACGGAGGGGTCGGGGAACCCGGCGGGCACCGGCTGGAGCCCCTCGGGGCGCCGGTCGACGTTCGGGGGTTCGGGCGGGAACGAGGCCGCACGCTCGATCTGCCGCTCGTAGAAGTCGAGCCACTTCGCCTGGTCGAAGGTGACCGCGGCGATGACACGGCCCTGGTGCCCGTAGGCCGCGGTGAAGCGGTGGTCGGCGAGCGAGCCCTGGGTCACCACGATCTGGTCGGCCATCGGCGGGACGCCGACCGACTTGATGTTCACCCCGAACTGCGCGGACCAGAAGGACGGCATCCACAGGTGCGGCCGCCGTTCGGCGCTGGCGCTGACCATGTTGTGGGCGGCGATCTGCGCCTGGGCGACGGCGTTGCCCCAGTGCTCCAGGGAGAGGAACTGGTAGCCGAACAGGGGGTGCGGGGAGCGGGCGACGTCTCCGGCCACGAACACGTCGTCGGTGACGATGCCCCGTACGTCGAAGGCGCGGCAGCCGGCGTCGCAGGCGATGCCGCGCGGCCCCGCGCCGAGCCCGGAGTCCGCGAGCCACTCGGTGTTGCGGGTCGCGCCCAGGCAGACGACGACCACCTCCGCCTCGACGGACTCACCGTCCGAGAAGTGGGCCTTGCGCACCCGGCCCGCCGGGTCTCCCTCCAGCCCGGTGACCTGCACGCCGCACCGCAGGTCGACACCGTGCGCCCGGTGCAGTTCCGTGGCCACCGCGCCGACCACGCCACCGAGCGCGCCCACCAGCGGTGACGGGCCCCGCTCGGCGACGGTCACGGCGAGCCCGCGCTCCCGGCAGGCCGAGGCGATCTCGGAGCCCGTGAACCCGGCCCCGATCACCAGCACCCGGCGCGGCCCGGCCTTCAGCCGGTGGTGCAGCCGGGCGGCGTCGTCGCGGGTGCGCAGCACGAAGACCCCGTCCAGCTGGGCCTCCATCGGGTTCGGCCAGGGGCGGGCCCGTACCCCGGTCGTGATCAGCAGCCGGTCGTAGTCGAGCGTGTCGCCGTCCGACAGCCGTACCCGCTTCCCGGCCAGGTCGAGGCCGGTCGCGGCGACGCCGAGCCGCCACTTGGCGTCGATGTCCCGGGTGCGGGGCAGCGCGGTGTGGTCGGGGGGGACGAGGCCCAGCAGCACCTGCTTGGACAGCGGCGGCCGGTCGTAGGGCTCGTGGGGCTCGTCGCCGACCATCGTGATCGTGCCGGTGAAGCCCTCGTCGCGCAGGGCCTCGGCGGCCCTGAGGCCGGTCAGGGAGGCACCCACGACGACGATGTCGCCCTGTCGCCGGAACCTCTGGAGATAGCCGTCGTCCGACACGTCAGTCACCGTCCTTCCGCACGGCTCGCGCCCCGTCCTCGTACTCGACGGTGATCGCCTGGACGGGACACGCGCTCGCCGCCCGCCGCACGTCGCGCCACCGGGAGTCCTCGGGCTGAGGGTCGTACATCACCGCCTCGTCGCCGTGCATGAGGAACACGTCCGGGGCGAGGAAGGCGCACTGGGCGTATCCCTGGCAGCGGTTGAGATCGATGACAACTCTCATGAGCGTGACGCTCCTTCGCGCTACGGGGGCCATGGCGCCGCCTGGGTCGCGGGCGAGGCGCGCGGCCCGGATCCGAGCCGTTCGCTCTCCAGCTTGGAAGGCGCCCGGGGGCCCCGCACCTCCACTGGGCCGACGGAGTGAGCCCCCGCGCACGCGGTCCCGGTCATCCCTCCGAGGTCCGGGGCTGAGCCGCCGCCTGGACGGCCCCGGGCACCACCCGGCTCAGCCGCACCACGCCCCACACGATGAACGCGACCCCGATCGCCTCGGGCAGCAGCCACCAGCCGGTCCGGATCCGCTCTCCGAACAGGGTCACGCCGAGCACCAGGCTCACCGTCGCGTCCCCGATGGTGAGCGCCGGCTGGGACGCGGTCAGCCAGCCCGCCTGGAGGGCGTTCTCCAGCAGCAGGACCGCGGCCACACCGGTCAGCGCGAAGCCGTACGTCTGCCAGGCCGTCAGGAACGCCCCGAGGCCGCCGTCGGCGAACGTGCCCGTCGCGGACTTCAGCAGCGCGGCGGTCAGCGCGTTGCCGATGGCCGACGCCGTCGCGAGCACCGCGGCCCGGAACAGCGGCGGGCGTTCGGGGCGGGCCAGCGCCACGGCCGCGGCCATGGCGCCCAGGCACAGCACCAGCGCCGGGACCCAGCGCGTCATCGACGCCTGGTCCCGTACGCCCGAGGGGGCGGCCGATCCCAGGACCAGCGCCAGTCCCGCGACCACCGCCGTCGTGGCCTGCCAGACCGCCGGGGGCAGTCTGCGGTGCATGAGGGAGGCGACGATGAACAGGGCGATGGGCAGTTCGAGCACGAAGAGGGGCTGCACCAGCGCCATGGGCCCGTTCACCAGGGCCAGCGCCTGGAACAGCGCGGCCCCCACGACCCCGGCGATCCCGATCACCCAGGCCGGCCGGTGGGCGAGGGCGAGCAGCAGCCTCAGTCCGCCGCCCCGCGAGACGGTGGACGCGGCCTTGCGCTGGAAGGCGGTGCCCACCGCGTTGCTGGCGGCCCCCATGACGGCGAACAGCGCGGCGAGGACGATCACGCTCCCAGCATGCCCCGGAGCACCTCCGGGTGCCGCCGGACGACGCCCCGCGACCGGGTCGGGCGGCCGGGCGGGCCTCGCCCTCGTCAGGCGGCCGAGGACGCGCCGGCCGCGGCCCGGGCCCCGCCGTTCGCCGGGACACCCCCGCCTTCTGCCGCCGCCGCCAGGCCGGGCTGGAGACGGCGGGCGACGTCGAGGTGGTCACTGGTCCAGATGAGACGGACGGCGGTGGCGGTGGCCTGTCCCCGGCCCTCGCCGAGGTCCCGGCTCAGCGACGCGGCCAGGCCGGCCTCGGCGGGGGGATTGCGCGGCAGCGGGGAGGGCGCGGGGGCGCGCAGGGCGAGGGCCGAGGCCAGGTCGCGGTACCAGTCGGACACCCGGTCCGCGGCGCCCAGCAGGGCGAGCCGGGCGTCGGCACGGTCCGCTCGCCGGCGGTCGAGCCCGCCGCCCCGCCAGATCCCGAGGACGGCGTCCGCGGCCAGACGCAGCCCCACGACCCCGGTGACCAGCGTGGTCAGGTCGGCCAGGGGCAGCCGCTTGTGGCCGTGTTCGGCCAGATAGGTGCGGAAGGTGTCGTCGAGCCTGCGGGCGGATGCGGCGGCCCGGCGGCTCTGCTCCCGGGGAGCGTCCATGGACGCGGTGGCGGGCGGGGAGTCCGGCCCCGCACCGGACACGGCCCCGGTGCCGCCGAGCCCCACCGCGTACGCCACCGCCGCGGCCAGGTAGCGGGCGCTGTCCCGGTAGGCCTCCGCGAGGGCCTGGTCCACGGCGACCGCCGCGCCGCGCGGCCAGAACAGCAGCCCCACCACGACGCTCACCGCGCAGCCCATCGCGATGTCCTGGATCCGCACCAGCGCGATGTGCCAGTTCGGGTCGTGGCCGACGTTGAACAGGATGACCAGGGTCACGGTGAACGCGGCCTGGCCCGCGGCGAACGAGATGACGCTGGGGGCGATGCCCGCGGCCAGCACGGCGAGCGGCAGCAGAACCCACAGCGCCGCCCCGTGATGCCCGAACAGGTTCATCAGCCCGCCCCCGATGAGCGACCCCGCGACCGTGCCGCCCACCGCGCGCAGCGCCTTCTGCCCGGTGCTGAGCGCGTTGGACCGCAGCACGGACATGGTGCCGAGGAGCACCCAGAACGAGTGGGGAACCCCGGTCAGGTCGGCGACGGCGACGGCGGCACCCAGACCGAGCGCGCCCCTGAGGCTGTTGTGCAGCCACACCGAGTGGGTCTCCAGGTGCGCGGCGGCCCGCTCGCGTGCGGAGGCCAGCGGACCGCCGAGGACACCGGGTTCGCGGCCGAGCAGCCGGTCGGGCCAGGAGCGCCGCTCGGCGGCCGCCGCCCGGTCCACGTTCCGGGTGATCTGAAGCGTCGCGAAGCCCAGCTCCTGGGCGCGGAAGGACAGGTCCAGGGTGCCGAGGAAGGCGCGGACCGACGAGGCCGAGGGCCGGTGCACCCGGTGGGCGGGCAGCCGGGTGCCCGCGCTGCGCTCCATGTCCGCCATCGCGGCCCGCAGTTCGGTGAACGCGGCCCGCAGCGCGTCGGGCGACCGGCTCGGCTCGTGCAGCATCCGGGCCGACTCCTCCAGGGCCAGCGCGGCGGCCCGGCGGACCACATGGGCCGCCCGGTCGCACGGCGGGGGGTTCGCGTCCGGGGCCACGCTGTCGGCGACGATCGTGCACAGCCAGGTCAGTTCGTCGACCAGACGGACCACGGCGCGCGACCCCGCCGAGAGCCCGGTGGGCCGGTAGAGGGTGGCGTCGAAGGCGCGGCGCAGTTCGGCGGACGCGGCGGCCGCCTCCGCGGCGGCGGCCCGGCAGGCCGGAGCGCCGGCCGCCTCGTCGCCGCCGGCCAGCCGGGAGGCGTCGGCGCGCAGTTGGGCCGCGACCGCGCGGCAGACCCGCGAGGCGGGCGCGCACAGCGTGTCCACCGTGGGCCGGGGCCACAGCAGGGAGATCGCCAGAAGGGAGGCGGCGGCCGCCAGTCCCGCCCCCGCGAGGCGCGCGGGAATCTCGGACAGGGGGGCGGGCGAGGAGACGGGCAGGACGAACGCCAGCAGCAGGGCGTTGGTGGCCCCGGCCAGAACGGAGCTGACCACTCCGCAGAAGAGGATCACGAAGCCGACCACGACCATGGACGAGACCGCGAGCCACACCTTTCCGGCCACGACCGTGCCCAGGCAGATCAGCAGCGCCCAGACCGCCGCGAGGCCCAGATGGGCGCGCAGCCGTTGTGTCATCGGGCCGGTGAACTCCACGAGCAGCAGCATCGAGAACGACCCGAACGCCGCGTAGGTCGCCATCGTCGCCGAACCGATCACCTGGCCGCACAGCGCGAACAGGGTCGGCAGCACCAGCGCCGTCCGCACGGCCCTGCGGGTCGCCGCGAACTCGGGATCGTGCGCACGCAGCCACTCAAGGGCCCGCGCGGGCCGGATGCGGCCGAGTGTCCGCATACGCCCACCTTCCGTCGGCGGTGCGTCCGAAGTCACCTCACCCTGCCGAGTATCCGCCGTCGCCACCGCCGAGGGCCCCCGGCGTCGGCGAACCGGGTGAACGTGCCCGGCGGGCGCCGGTCAGGGGTGCCCGTGCCCCGGCGCCGGCGCGGGGTCCTCGGCGGCCTCGGCGGCCTCGGCCGAGGAGGGCAGCAGGACCCGGAACGTGGCGCCCTCGCCGGGTGCCGACAGGACCTCGACGCGGCCCGCGTGCGCGGCGACGAGGGACCGCACGATGGCGAGACCGAGCCCGGCGCCGCCCGTGCCGCGGCTGCGGGAGCCGTCGGCGCGGGAGAAGCGCTCGAAGACGCGCTCCCGCATCCCGGGGTCGATGCCGGGACCCTCGTCGGCGATCTCCAGGACGGACTCCTCGCCGAGGGTGCCCACACCCACCCGGACGGGCGTGCCGGGGGGAGTGTGGGTGACCGCGTTGCCGACGAGGTTGGTGACGACCTGGCGCAGCCGGGTCTCGTCGGCGAGCACGGGGGCCGACCCGGGCGGCCCCTCGCCGCCCGGGCCCGTGAGGGTGACGGGGCGTTCCGGGGCCAGTGCGCGCAGGTCGTGGAGGGCGTCGGCCGCGAGGGTCCGCAGATCGGTGGGGGTCCGTTCCAGGTCCAGCGGGAAGGCCGTGTCGGGCCGAGGCCCACCTGGGTCCTCCCCGGTCCGCGCGAGCGCGAGCGCGTGCTCGTCGAGCCGGGCGAGCAGCAGCATGTCCTCCACCAGGCGGGTGAGCCGCTCCGACTCGCGGGCGATACGGGACATGGTGCGGTCGACGTCGCCCTCGGGCAGGGCGCCCATGTGGTGCAGATCGGTGAGGCCCTTGATGCCCGCGAGCGGGGTGCGCAGCTCATGGCCGGCGTCCGCCACGAACCGGCTCATACGCGCCTCGGACCGCTCGCGGGCGGCGAACGCGGCCTCCAGCCGGCCGAGCATCGCGTTGAGCGAGGCGGCCAGGCTGCCGATCTCGGTCCCCGGCCCGGACAGCCGGGGCACCCGCCGGGACAGGTCGCCCCGGGCGATCTCGGCGGCGGTCTGCTCGATACGGGTCAGCGGGCCGAGGCCCGAGCGCACGGCGAACCAGCCCGCCAGCGCCAGCGCGCCCAGCAGGCACAGTCCGGTGGTCGCGTGGATGTGCCACATCCGGTCGACGGTGCCGTCCACGTCCGCCAGCGAGGTGGCCACGACCACGCTGCCGCCGTCGCCCGCCGCCGCCCCGAGGACGCCGGTCAGCACCGGTCCGCCGGTCCTCGGCACGGCGATCACCCGCCAGCGGGTGTCCGAGCGGGTGCCGTCGACCGTGAACGCGCGGCCGCCCCGGGCGCGCACGGCCGCCTCGTCCAGCCTGGGCAGCGCCGGCCCGTCGGCCCCCGCGCCGTGCCCCTGTCCGGCGAGGGAGTCGACGCTGCGCTGCACCCTCCCGTCGGCGGCGACGTAGGTGAGGACCGGATGGCCGAGGACGTTCGTGCTGAGGTCGGACAGGCCCGCGGGCAGGGCCGGGGCGCTCCGCTCACGCGCCGAGAGCGGCGGCAGCACGGCGAAGACCCGGGCCGAGGTGCGCAGCTGGGCGTCCACCCGGTTCGTCATGTCGGCTCGCAGGGCGTTCCCGGTGACCAGGCTGAACGCCGTGAACCCGCAGGTCAGCAGGGTCAGGGCGAGCAGCAGCAGCCGGGTGCGCAGCGAGGCCCGCGCCCAGGGCCCCACGAGCCGCCCGGACCCCGTCATGCCCGGGGTGCGCGCAGGACGTACCCGATCCCGTGCACGGTGTGGATCAGCTTGGGCCCGCCGTTGTCGATCTTCCGGCGCAGATAGCTGATGTAGGTGTCGACGATGCCGGTGTCACCGCTGAAGTCGTAGTTCCACACCCGCTCCAGGATCTGCGCCTTGGAAACGGTGCGGCCCGCGTTCGCCATCAGGTGGTGCAGCAGCCGGAACTCGGTGGGGGACAGGCGAAGGGGCTCGCCCGCCCGGGTCACCTGGTTGCCCTCGGGGTCCAGTTCCAGGTCCCCGGCGCACAGCAGCGCCGAGGGGTCGCCGCTGGTGCGGCGCAGCACCGCGTGGATCCGGGCGATCAGCTCCCGGAGGTCGAACGGCTTGGTGACGTAGTCGTCGCCGCCCAGCACCAGCCCCTCGATCTTGTCGTGGGTGGCGTCACGGGCGGTGAGGAACACCACGGGCAGGTGCCCCGCCCGGTCCGCCGCCCCGGGCCCGCACCGCTCGCGCAGGCGCCGGATCACCTCGAAGCCGTCCATGTCGGGGAGCATCACGTCCAGCAGCACCAGGTCGGGGCGGGCGGCGCGGGCTCCGCTCAGCGCCTCCCGGCCGGTGCCCGCCGCGGCGACGGTGAATCCCGCGTGCCGCAGGGCCGCGCACAGCAGTTCCCGCACGGTCGGTTCGTCGTCGACGACGAGCAGGTGCGCGCCCGCCGTCGCCGCCGGATCGGGGCGGGGCCCGCTGCCGGGACGACGGGTTCGCTCAGCGCTTGCCAACGGGTTCCTCCACAGAGCCGGACGTCGCTCGCCGCCCCGTGCCCGAAGCCGCGGGAGCGCCGGCGCCGGCCGTCGTCCGGGTCCCCGCGCCGAGCATAGGGAAGCGGGCCGTGACCGCGCCGTAAAGGAGGCTCCCGACCCCGCCCGCCAGGGCGCCGACGAGCAGCCCGGCCGGCGGGCAGAGCCCCACCGCGCCGCCGAGTCGCACCCGCGTGCCGCCCACCACGGTGTCGAACACACTCACCGTCAGCTGCCCGGACGCCTGGGCCAGCAGCGCGGCGGCGCCCAGGACGACGGCGGTGACGACACCCAGCCGCCCCGCCCCGGCCAGCTGCCGGCCGTACCGGCCGCCGAAGGGGGGCAGCGGTCGTACCCGGGCCGGATCCGCGGCCCGTGCCGCGAGGCAGCCGCAGACCAGCAGGGCGAGGACGACCACCACGAGAGCCGCCGGCCACAGCGGCACCCCGCCCACGGACAGGTCCCGGAGGTGCT
The DNA here is from genome assembly GCF_040650555.1 of Streptomyces sp. NPDC048664. NCBI lineage: Bacteria > Bacillati > Actinomycetota > Actinomycetes > Kitasatosporales > Streptomycetaceae > Streptomyces > Streptomyces sp. NPDC048664. Next base: position 100,997 of record NZ_JBEZHK010000015.1, read on the forward strand.
CGGTGCGGTCGGCGGCACCGGTGGCGGTGGGCCGTCCTCGCAGCCGGCCGAGCAGTTCCGCGAGCGCCCCGCCGCCGTCGCCCGAGACCCGGTGCCGGGACGCGGTCCAGGGGACACCGAGCCCCGACGTCAGGCACACCGCCACGGCGTTCGGCGCGAGCAGCAGCGCGGCCCCCGCCGCGACGCCGGGCCGGCCCGCCGCGGTCACGCCCGCGACCACCATCGCGGCCGTCGCGACGGCCACCGTCCCCAGCAGCACACGCACCAGCGACGACAGGCTCGACGCCCACGCGTTCCCCGGCCGTCGGCCCGCCGGACCGGTGGGCCACGGCACCCGGCGGCTGATCACACATCCCAGGGCCAGCACGACGGCCACCCACAGCAGCGCACCGACGACGGCGGCACCGGCGCTCACCTCGAAGTCCGCCACCAGCTGACGTGCCGCCCCGCCCGCGCCGCCGCCCTGCCCGCCGAGCACGGAGCCCGGGACGCGCACGGTGCCGTGCGCGCCGTGCGCCACGCACGCCACGGCGATCAGCGCGCTCACCCCCGCGGCCAGGCCCCGGGCGGCCAGATCGCCCGCGGTGACCCGGCGCCGGCCCAACCCGCGGGAGAACAGCCACCACAGCACGAGGGAGCCGGCCAGCGTCACCCCGAGCGGCACCAGGTCCACGGAGCCGCTGACCGAAGGCTCCGGTCCGCCGCCCCCGCCGAGCAGCCCGGCGAGCGGGGAGGAGCCGTCCCGCGCGGACGGCGCGCCCGAACCGGTCCGCGCAGAGGCGCCGACGGCGAGGGACGTCACGGCCGACGCCAGCGACCACAGGGAGCCGTACGATCCGGCGCCCAGCAGGTACAGCCCGAGACCGGAGAGCGCCGCCATCGCGGCGACCGCGCACAGCGCGGCACCCGCCCCTTCCGCGGCGTTGCGCAGGGGCCCGACCGCCCTCGGCGGCGGGCCGGCCGTACGCGCGGACCCGGACCCGGACCTGGATCTGGAGGTGGGGACAGACATGTCAGGAGGACTCCGCTCCGCTCGACTTCGTTCGACGGGGAGCACAGCCTGTCCCGCGCGCATGACACGATCCGCAGAGGTTCTGGGAGTTCTCTGAGAACCCGGACGACCCCGCCGCAGGTCACGGCGGGGTCGGGGCGGAGGCGCCGGGGGAACTCCCGGAGAACTCCCAGAAGTCGTCGTGGGCCGTCGGTGCCGGTGCTCAGCCGGCCGGGTCGTGCCAGCCGTCCCCGGCGGGCAGCAGGGACTCGGCCTCCTTGGGGCCCCAGGTGCCTCGGGCGTAGGGGTGCGCGGGCACGCGGTCGCCGAGGACCGGGTCGACCACGCGCCAGGCCGCCTCCACCGTGTCCTGCCGGGCGAACAGCCAGCGGTCGCCGTCCAGGGCGGCTCCGATGAGCCGGTCGTAGGGGCGCATGTCCGAGCCGGGCCGCTCGCTGAAGGCCAACTCCTCCGGCTGGGCCAGCCAGCCCGCGCCGGGCTTCTTGCCCGCGAGGGTCAGCGTGAGCCCGGTCTCGGGCCAGACCCGGAACCGCAGCATGTTGGTGGCGGGCGCCGGACGCAGCCCGAACACGTCGTGCGGGGGGCGGCGGAAGCGGACGCACACCTCGGTGGCGGTCACCGGCAGGCACTTGCCGGCCCGGATGAGGACCGGGACGTCGGCCCAGCGCCAGGAGTCGACGGCGAGCCGGATCGCGGCGTAGGTCTCGACCGTCGACTTCGGGTCCACGCCGTCCACGTTCCGATAGCCGTCGTACTGCCCGCGCACGATCGTCTCCGCCGTGAGCGGCCGCAGCGCCGACACGAGCTGCGCCTTGGAGTCCTGCCAGGACGCGAGCCCCTGCCCGGACGGCGGGTCGGCCATCACGGTGGCCAGCACCTGGAGCATGTGGTTCTGGACGACATCCCGGACGGCGCCGGTGTGATCGTAGAACCGGCCGCGGTCCGACACGTCGAACGCCTCGGCCATGGTGATCTGGATGCTCTCCACGTGCGTGCGGTCCAGCAGCGGTTCGACCATCGAGTTGGCGAAGCGCGCGAACAGCAGGTTCTCCACGGGGTCGAGCCCGAGCCAGTGGTCGACGCGGTAGATCGACTCCTCGGGGAAGTGCTCCTGGAGCGTGGTGTTGAGCGTGCGCGCGCTGGCCAGGTCGTGGCCGAAGGGCTTCTCCACCATGATGCGGGCGTCCTTGGCGCGTCCCGCCCCGGCGATCCCCCGCGCGATCCGGCCGAACAGCGCGGGCGGCACCTCCAGGTAGTACAGGGCACGCCTGCCGGCGCCCATGGCCTCGGACATCGCCGTGTAGGTCGCGTCGTCGTCCAGGTCGCCGTCGACATAGCGCAGCAGCCCGAGCAGCTTCACCGCCGCGGGCGAGCGCGGGTCCATCCTGTTCAGGGTGAGCGAGGCCTCGGCGTAGGCGCGGAACTGCGCAAGGCTCCAGCCTGCCTTGGCCACGCCCACCACCGGGACGTCCAGGACGCCGCGCGCCACCAGCCCCACCAGGGCGGGGAACGTCTCCAGTTTGGCCAGGTCACCGGTCGCCCCGAAGATCACCAGCGCGTCCATCTGCCGTGTCGTCATCTCGGACCCTCCTGGTCAGCGCAGCCGTTCGGCGAGGTGGTCACCCACCCGCAGCGCGTTGGCGATGGCCGTCAGGGACGGGTTCACCGCCCCGATGCTCGGGAAGAAGCTGGTGTCGACGACGTAGAGGTTGTCGAGGTCGTGCGCCTTGCACTGGACGTCGAGCGCGGACGAGGCGGGGTCGGTCCCGAACCGGACGGTGCCGGCCTGGTGCGCCGTCGCGCCGATGGGCATGCCCTTGTGCAGGTAGATGCTGTGGGGCAGCAGACCGTGCTCCCGCATCCCGAGCTTCCCGAGCATGCTCTCCAGCTTGTGCCGCAGCCGCGTCAGCCCGGCGATGTTGTTCTTCTCGTCCAGAGCCAGCCGTACGTTCCCGTCGGCGTCCAGCGTCACCCGGTTGTCCGGGTGCGGCAGGTCCTCGCCGCACAGCCAGAAGTCGACCGCGTGGTGGGCGAGGACCTCGAAGGGCAGGTCGGGCGTGAGGGCACCGGCCCAGCGCGGCGCCTCGCCGTGGATCTGCTCGGCGTCGGACTTGCCGAGCATCTGGATGCCGCCGAGCGGATACTCCCAGTCGTCCGCTCCCAGGTACCAGTCGTGCAGGGCGAGGGTCTTCTGGAACACCGTCGGGTTGGGCTCGTGCGACACCGCCATCAGGGCCAGGTTGTTGTGCCGCATGTAGTGGCGGCCCACGACTCCGGAGCTGTTGGCCAGACCGGCCGGATGCCGGTCGCTCGCGGAACGCAGCAGCAGAAGGGCCGAGTTGACCGCGCCGCAGGCCACCACGACGATGTCCGCCGCGAAGGTGACCGTGCTGCCGTCGGCCAGTTCGGTCACCACACCGGTGACGGTACGGCCCGTGGGGTCGGTCTCCAGCCGGCGCACGTACGCGCGGGTGACCAGGCTGACGTTGTCGTGTGCGAGCGCCGGGTCCACGCAGATCACCTGCGCGTCGGACTTGGCGCCCAGCGGGCAGGGGAAGCCGTCCACGCGGTCGCAGCGGATGCAGACGCTGTCGTGGGTGGCGCGGCCGTGCCCGTCCTGCGTGAGGTCCACGCCGATCGGCAGATGGAAGGGGTGCAGGCCCTGCCGCTCCAGATCGTCACCGAGCTGCTGGATGCGCGGCTCGTGCTCGACCGGCCCGAAGGCGTACTGCGCGCTCGCGGGCCCCTCGGTCGGGTCCTCCCCGTGGCGGCCGTGGACCTTGTAGAGATGCTCCGCGCGGGTGTAGTACGGCTCCAGGTCCTGGAGGTCGATCGGCCAGGCGGGTGAGATCCCGCCGTGGTGGCGCAGCTCGCCGAAGTCCTCGGGGCGCAGCCGGAACAGCGCCGCGCCGTAGAACTTGGTGTTGCCGCCGACGTAGTAGTTCACCTCGGGCGGGAAGGCGTTGCCGTCCTTGTCGTACCAGTACTCGGGGGCACGGTAGCGCCCCTTGACGAAGACCGCGGTGGAGTCCCAGTTCTCGCGCTCGCGGGGCAGGTAGTCGCCGCGTTCGAGGATCAGTACGCGCTTGCCGGTGGACGCCAGCCGGTGCGCCAGCGTGCCGCCGCCCGCACCGCTGCCGATGACGACGACGTCGTAGCGCTGATCGTCGGCCACAGGGATTCCGTTCTCCAGTCGTCGGGACACGTCCTGCTCGGCAAGCTATACGGCCCCCGGCCACCCGGCATGTCGAACGGTCGCCGCCCGGGCGGGGCGGCGCGCCGGGTCCGGCCCGTCGCCCCGGCGGGGCCTTCGGTGGGAGCGGCCACCGGCCGGTGCGCCGATCGGTCGGCGCTCGGTGGGGTGAAGCGCGCCGCGTCGCGAGGGTCGGGCGGCCCCTGGCGTGCTCGACTGGGCCGAGTTGAGCCGCGAGGGGAGCCGCATGAGCCAACTCGACCTGGCCCGGCTGCAGTTCGCCATGACGTCGATCTACCACTTCCTCTTCGTCCCGGTGACGATCGGGCTGGGCTTTCTGACCGCGCTGCTGCAGACCGGCTGGCGCCGCACGGGCAGGGCCGAACTGCTCGCCCTGACCCGCTTCTTCGGCACCCTCCTCGTGATCAACATCGCGATGGGCGTGGTCACCGGCCTGGTGCAGGAGTTCCAGTTCGGGATGGACTGGTCGGCCTACTCCCGCACGGTCGGAGACGTCTTCGGCGCGCCCCTGGCGATGGAGGGCCTGGCCGCGTTCTTCCTGGAGTCGACCTTCCTCGGACTGTGGCTGTTCGGCTGGGACCGGTTGAGCCCCCGGGTGCATCTGGCGACGATCTGGCTGGTGGTGGCCGGGGCGGCGCTCTCGGGGGCCTTCATCATGGCGGCGAACTCCTGGATGCAGCACCCGGTCGGCTACACCCTCGACCCCGCCACCCGTCGCCCCCGGCTCGACGACGTGGTCCGGCTGTTCACCAACCCGGTCTTCCTGCGCGGCTATCTGCACGTGCTCCTGGCCTCCCTGGTGACCGGCGCCGTCGTGATGCTCGCGGTCTCCGCCTGGCACCTGCGCAGGGCACCGGACCGGGTCGCCTTCCACGCCTCCGCCCGGCTCGCCCTGGTCGTGCTCGTCCCGTCGCTCCTCGTGGCCATGCTGGTGGGGAGCGAGCTCGGAGTGACCGAGGGCAGGTTCCAGCCCATGAAGATCGCGGGCGCGGAGGCCCAGTGGACCACCTGCGAGCCCTGCTCGTTCTCGCTGTTCCAGATCGGCGGCGGCCGGAACGACACCACACCGACGAAGATCCTCGCCGTACCCCATCTGCTGTCCCTGCTGGCCACCAACCACTGGAACGGCCGGGTGCTCGGACTCGGCGCGGTCCAGAGCCAGTACGAACAGCGGTACGGGCCGGGGGACTACGTGCCGAACATCTTCGTCCAGTACTGGTCCATGCGGGTCATGGCCTACCTCGCCGTGGTCGTGCTGCTGATCGGGCTGTGGGGGCTGTGGCTGGTGTGGCGCAAAAGGCTCGGCCGCTCCCGGTGGTTCCCGCGCGCTGCGCTCTGGATCCTGCCGCTGCCGTTCCTCATGAACACCGCCGGCTGGCTGCTCACCGAGAACGGCCGGCAGCCGTGGATCGTGCAGGGGCTCCAGCTCACCGCGCACGGCGTCTCCCCCTCGCTCGACGCCCCCACGGTCGGCGCCGGCGTCGTCGTCTTCCTGCTCCTCTACGCCGCCCTGGCCGCCGTGGAGGTCGTCCTGATGACCCGCCACGCCCGCAAGGAGCCCGCACCGCCCGCCGCGGGGGACGAGCCCCTGCCCGCCCTCGCCTACTGACTCGACGTGACCGACGGGACAGCCGATGACACTCGCGACGCTCTGGTTCCTCGTCACGGCCCTCCTGTGGACGGGGTTCTTCGTCCTGGAGGGCTTCGATCTGGGTGTCGGCATGCTGCACACCGTCGTCTCCCGCGACGAGCCGGGCCGCAGGGCGGCGATCAACACCATCGGCCCCCTGTGGGACGGCAACGAGGTCTGGCTGGTCGTCGCCGCGGCCGCCATGTTCGCCGCGTTCCCCGACTGGTACGCCACGATGTTCTCCGGCCTGTACCCGGCGCTCGTCCTGCTGCTGGCCGGACTCGTCGTGCGGGGGGTCTCGTTCGAGTTCCGGGGCAAGGGCGAGGGCGCGCGCTGGATCCACACCTGGGACACCCTGCTCACGGTGGGCAGCCTGCTGGTCCCGCTGCTCACCGGGATCGCGCTCGGCGATCTGCTCCACGGGCTGCCCATCGACCGGACCAAGGAGTTCACCGGCGGCCCCGGGGACCTGTTCCCCGCCTACGCGGTGTTCACCGGCGTCACCCTGGTCCTGCTCTGCCTGCTGCACGGCGCCACCTTCCTCGCGCTCAAGACCACCGGCACCGTGGAGGCCCGGGCGTCGCTGCTCGCCCGCCGCATCGGCCCGTTCACGGCCCTGGCGCTGCTCGCCTTCCTGCCCTGGACCCACGCGACGGCGGGCAGGGGAGTGCTGCCGAACATCGTCCAGCTGCTCGCGGCCCTCGCCGTCCTCGCCGCCCTGTGGCTGGTCGTCCGGCACCGCGAGGGATGGGCCTTCGTCGCCACCACGGCGGCTATGGCCACCACCGTCCTGTCGCTCTTCCTCGACCTCTACCCGAGGCTGATGGTGTCGAGCACCGACCCGGCCTACGACCTGACCGTCCGGGGCAGCGCGTCGGGGTCGTACGCCCTGACGGTGATGAGCGTCGTCGCGCTGGTCTTCTTCCCGCTGGTGCTGGCCTACCAGGGCTGGACCTACCACGTCTTCCGGCTGCGCCTGTCCGACGAGCAGTTCGCCGCCCCGACCTCGACCTCCACCTCGGAGTGAGGCCGGTTCACAGCACGGCGATCGGGTTGATCGGCGACCCGGTCGCATGCCGCAGGCGCAGCGGGGCGATGACGCACAGGAACGACCAGCGGCCCAGCTCCTCGCAGACGGGCACCAGGTCCTCGAACTGGAGATAGTCGAGCAGATGCACCCCCATGGCGTGGATCGCGAGTACGTGGACGGGGAAGTCGACTCCCTCGGTCGTGCTCGGCGCGGCGTCGTTGTTGCCGTCGCCGCCCAGCACGGCGACCTGCCGTTCGGCCAGGAAGTCCGCCGCGCCCGGGTGCAGCCCGGCCCGCGCCACCGCGGTCTCCCAGGGCCCCAGCTCGCTACGCCGGCGGCGGTGCCCGACGCGGACGAAGAGCAGATCGCCCGCGCCGACCCGTACGCCCTGGGCGGCCTCGGCGGCGGCCAACTCGTCGGCGGTCACCTGGTCACCGGGTTCCAGCCACCTCACCCCGCGCAGCCGGGGGATGTCCAGCAGCACCCCGCGCCCGACGATCCCGTTCCGGGCCGCGTCGAGGGTGAGCACCTCGCCGCCCCGGGGTACGGGACCGGCCGCCGCGACGTCCCCGAACAGGGTGCCGTGGTAGACGACATGGCACAGCGCGTCCAGATGGCTGTTCACGTCGCTGTGCACGTCCATGCCGAAGCGGTCCCGGGCGAACTGCAGCGCCCCGCTGTCGATGGCGCCCGCCACCACCCCGGTCATACGGTGCCGGGCCGGCTCGGGGTCGTCCGGGGCGACCCCGGTGTGCACCGGCGCGGCCAGACTCACATGGCGCCCGGAGCGGACCTCCCGGGCCGCGAGGACGAGCCGCTCCGGCGTGATCAGGTCGAGTGCCCCGCGTGAGGCGGCCCCGTCCGCCGGCGTCCGGCGGACCCGGTCGTACAGCGCCCGGAACCCCTCCGCGTCCAGGGGCCAGGGCTCCTGGCCGGGTGCCATTCAGGGCCTGCGCTGGGCGTCGAGGGCCTCGTCCAGGGTGCAGGCCGCCATGATCAGGGACAGATGGGTGAAGGCCTGCGGGAAGTTGCCCAGTTGCTCGCCCGTGCGGCCGATCTCCTCGGCGAACAGGCCGACGTGGTTGGCGTAGGTGAGCATCTTCTCGAAGGCGTAGCGGGCCTGGCGCAGCCGCCCGGCGCGGGCCAGGGCGTCGACGTACAGGAAGGTGCACAGGCTGAAGGTGCCCTCGCTGCCGCGCAGCCCGTCGGGGGAGGCGGTGGGGTCGTAGCGGTAGACGAGACTGTCGGACACCAGTTTGCGGTCCATCGCGTCCAGGGTGGACAGCCAGGCGGGGTCCCTGGGGGCGAGCATGCCGACGCGGGGGATGAGCAGCAGGGAGGCGTCGAGCACCTCACCCTCGTAGTGCTGGACCAGCGCCCCCTCCGCGGCGTTCCAGCCGCGGTCCATGATCTGTCGCAGCACGTTGTCGCGGGTGTGCCGCCACAGGCCGAGGTCGGCGGGTCTGCTGAAGTGCTCGGCGATCTTGATGCCGCGGTCGAAGGCGACCCAGGTCATCACCCTGCTGTAGGTGAAGTCCTTGCGGCCGCCGCGGGTCTCCCAGATGCCCTCGTCCGGCCGGTCCCAGTTGTCCGCGAGCCAGTCGAGCACGCTCGCGGTCCCCAGCCAGTTGTGGTAGCCGGCCTGGACGAGGTCGAGTTCGCGCGCCTCGCACACGGCGTACAGCGCCTCGCCGTAGATGTCCAGCTGGAGCTGGTCCATGGCGGCGTTCCCCGCCCGCACCGGATACGAGCCGCGGTAGCCCTCCAGATGCTCCAGGATCTCCTCGTCCAACTGGGGGTCGCCGTCGACCCGGTACATGACCTGGAGGCGTTCGCCCTCCAGATGGGCGCGTTCCCGCATCCGGTCGGTGATCCACGTGGTGAACGCGCTCGCCTCCTCGGCGAACCCGAGGTCGAGCAGGGCCCGCACGGAGAGGGAGGCGTCCCGCACCCAGGTGAAGCGGTAGTCCCAGTTGCGCTCGCCGCCCACCTGCTCGGGCAGGCCCATGGTCGCCGCGGCGATCGGCGCCCCCGTGGGCGCGTAGGTGAGCAGTTTGAGCACGATGGCCGAGCGGCGCACGCTGTTCTGCCACCGGCCCTTGTAGTGCGTGGTGCTCAGCCAGCTCTGCCAGAAGTTGACCGTGGACCACAGCTCCTCGGTGAGGCTCTCCTCGGTGGGCTGCGCGGGCGCGGATCCGCTCCGGGCGCAGACCGTCATGACCACCCCGGCGACCTGGCCGTGGGTGAGCGTCATGGTGCCCTGGACGTCCTCGCCCGCGCGTTCGAGCGGAAAGGTGCTCTGGAGGTGCAGGGAGAGGTCCGGGCTGTGGAAGGTGGCGCGGTCCCCGTCGAAGTCCAGCTCGTGCAGGGCGCGTCCGTAGTCGAAGCGCGGCCGGCAGTCGAGGGTGAAGCGCACCGTGCCGCGCACCGCGCGCACCGCGCGGATCATCGTGTGGCGGTCGGTGGGCAGGCGGGACGTGTTCGGCGGCATCCAGTCCATGAGCTCGCCGACGCCGTCCGCCGACATGAAGCGGGTGACCAGGACGGCGGTGTCCGGGTAGTACAGCTGGTGGTAGGTGACGTCGTCGCCCTCCGCCGCGAGCCGGAAGTACCCGCCGCGGTCGTGGTCGAGCAGCGAGGCGAAGACGCTCGGGGAGTCGAAGCGGGGAGCGGCGAACCAGTCGAGCACGCCCTTGGAGGAGACCAGAGCGACGGTCTGCAGGTCGCCCACCAGTCCGTGGTCGGCGATCGGTGGATAGCGGTCCATCGGCACACTCCGAGCTCTGCGGTCGGCTCCCGGGAAAGCTATCGGAGCCGCGCGGGCACGCGCGGGCAGGCGCCGGGTGTGGTCGCCCGGATCTCCCTCGTACGGCCGAGGCGCGGCGGGGGCGCGCGGGTCGGCGGCGTGAGGTCAGGTGCGCGTTCCGTGGTCGGCGAGCGGGCCCACCGACAGGCCGGCCCGCCGGCAGTGCTCCACGACGGCGGGCAGCGCGCCCAGCGTGGCGCGCCAGCATCCGGCGGCGGACGCCCGGTCCGTGTCGTGCAGAAGGAGGGTCCCGCCGCCCCGGAGCCCGGCCCCGGCGACGGCGTACACGGAGGCGGGGGTGGCGGTGGCGGTCCAGTCCCGGCCCCAGGCCGTCCACAGCACCGGCCGCAGCCCCGCCCGCCGGGCGGCGGCCCAGCGGCCCGCCGTCAGGATCCCGTACGGCGGCCGGTACCACCGCGGCCGCACGCCCGCGGCGTCGCGCAGCGCCCGCACCGCGCGATCCAGATCGGCGGCGTCGCGTACGGGTGAGGGCAGCCACGGCCGGTCGTGCGACCAGCCGTGGACACCGAGCTCGTGCCCACGGCCGGCGATCTCGCGGGTCAGCCCGGGATGCCGTGCCACGCTGTCGCCCAGGACGAAGAACGTCGCCCGCACCCCCAGGCCGTCCAGCGCGTCGAGGAAGCGGGGAGTGGACCGCGGATCCGGGCCGTCGTCGAAGGTGAGCGCGACGTGATCGGGGCGCCCCGCACCGGCGAGGGTGGGGAACAGGCGGCGTCGCAGTCCGGGCAGCCAGGTGGCGGCGGGCACGACGTGCCAGGCCGCCACCGCGGCGACCGGCGCCAGGGTCAGGGCCGCCCGCCGTGCGGCGGGAGCACCGGGGCGAAGGAGCATCCGGGCGTCCACCTCCCTGCCGTCACCTGCCTCACGAGGGACTCGTGAGGCCTCATGGGTCCGCTGTCCTGTGCGGCCGCGGACTCGGGGCGCCGGGGCCCGGGCCGCCGCACCCGCCCGGCGGCGCGTCCCAGGCACCGCTGACCGTCGGCGCCCTCGCGAGGCCGACGCTTCCGGCCCCGATCAGGACGGCGCCGATCACCTCGGGCAGGACCCGCACCCCCAGGGCGATCACCTCGTCGAACAGCACCCACCCCAGCGCGACACTGGTCAGCGCGTCACCGAGGGTGAGAGCGGGTTGCGACGCGGTCAGGGTCCCCGCCCGCAGCGCGCTCTGCAACAGCACGAACGCGAGCGCGCCGACGCCGGCCAGGGCGTACAGGGGCCACCGGGTGAACACGGCGCCCCAGCCCTGGGCGACGGTGCCCGTCACCTCCTTCAGGAGCGCGGCCGTGGCGGCGAAGGCGACCGCGGACGCGAGCCCGAGGAGCGCGGCGCGCGGCGCACCGCGCAGCGGACGGGCCACGGCGACGAGCAGGACGAGCGCGCACAGCACCGCCGCCCCCGTCACCGGCCACCTCCCCGGCGTGGCCGTGGACCGTCCGGGGGAGGGCTCGGCGGCGGTGAGGAAGAGCGCCAGCCCGCACGCGAGGGCCAGGAACGCCAGCCAGGTGCGACGGCTCGGGCGGCGACGGAAGACGACGCTGCCGACGACCAGGGTGAACAGCAGCTCGCTCGCCATCAGGGGCTGGACGACGGACAGCCCGCCCACGGCCAGCGCCAGCGCCTGGAGCACCGCCGACAGGGCGAGCAGGCCGGCACCCGCCAGCCACGCCCCCTTGCGCGGTGCCCGCGCGAGCCACCGCACCGTCTGGCGCATCCCCGCGCCGTCCTCGGGCTCGTCCGCCGCCGCCCGGCGCTGGAGGACGGAGGCCGCGGCGTTGGACAGCGCGGCGAGCAGGGCCAGCAGGACGGTCAACGGGCTCACCGCGGTCACTCACCCGAAACGGGCCGCGAGCCTGCGGTACAGCGCGGGAGCCGCGCCGCGCACCCCCGCGGGCAGCCGCAGCCAGCCGGGTACGAAGACCTCGTCCCGGCCCCGGGACACGGCCCGCACGACCACCTCGGCCACCCGCTCGGGCGGCACCGGGCGGGGCCTGGAGCGCCGGTAGGGCACTCCGCGGCGCTCGAAGAACGGGGTGTCCACCACGCCCGGGACCACATGGCTGATGCCCACGCCCGTACCGCCCACCTCGTAGCGCAGGGCGTCGGCGAAGGTGCCCAGGGCCGCCTTGGCCGCGGAGTAGACCGCCTCCCCGCGGACGCCGACGGTGCCGGCGAACGAACCGATGATCACCACGCGTCCCGAGCCCGATTCGACCATGTGGGGGAGCAGATGCCGTACGAGATGCATCGTGGCGAGCACGTCGACGCCGATGACGTCGTCGATCGAGTCCGTGGGCATCCGGCAGAAGTCGCCCGCCCAGCCGATCCCGGCACAGGCCACCAGGAGGTCCACCCGGCCGAGGTGGCCGAGGGTGAAGTCGGCCAGCCGGCGGTGGGAGCCGGGCAGGGCGTGGTCCGTGGGATAGGGGGTGGCCGACGTCTGGGCCGCGACCCGGGCGAGCCTGGTCGCGTCGTGTCCGTTCACGACGAGCCGCCACCCGCCCTCGTCGGCCAGCCGGCGGGCGATGGCGGCGCCGATGCCGGAGGACGCGCCGGTCACCAGCGCCGCACCTCGGCGGACCGCCGGGTCGCCGCCGGCCTGCTCGGCCGGGGACGGCTCGCTCCCGGACGCGGCGTTCGCGGGCGGGGCGGTTGCGGATCGGGCACGGGAGGGAGCATGGGACATGGCTGCTGACCTCGGCTGCGACGGCGGACACCGGAGTGACGGGCGGAAGGTGACTGCTCCCGGGTTCAGAGGGAGGTAGCGGACGGCAGGACGGTGCACAATGCGACCAATGTGTGCATTTTCCCCTGCGTCGCGGCGGCGGGCGACGCGAACGGCCGCGACCGGCCGCCGTGCGGAGGGCCATCGGCCCGGCGCGGGCGGCTCTCCCGGCGCGCCGCGGGTCCCGTCGCCCGGGCCCGGGCGACGATGACCGGTACCCCCGGGCGGGGGAGGCGCGAGTCCCGGCGCATCCTGATCGTCAGCGCGAGCATGGGGTCCGGTCATGACGCCGTCGCCGCCGAGCTGGCGCGCCGCGCGCGGGCCCTCGGCCACGAGGCCCGGACCGTGGACGTCCTCGGCCTGCTGCCCCACGGACTCGGCACCGCGCTGCGGCACGGTTACGGGGCGGCCGTACGAAGCTTTCCCTGGGCGTACGCCCTCGTGTACCGGGCCCTGCTGCGCCGGGGGCCCGGACGCCGCCCCAGCGGTGTCCCGCTGGCCCGCCTCGCGGGTGAGCGCCTTCGGGACCTGGTGGAGGGCGGCCGTGCGGACGTGGTGGTGCCCGTGTTCCATCTCGCCGCACAGCTGACCGGCGACCTGCGCTCCCGGGGTCGGCTGGGGGTGCCGAGCGTCGTCCTGCTGATCGACTTCGCCGTGCACCGGCAGTGGCTCCACCCGGGGAACGACCGGTACCTCTGTGTCACGGAGGACTCCGCGCGGGTGGTCCGCGAGGACATCGCGACGGCGGCGGAGGCGGTCGGGCCGGTGGTGGCCCCGGAGTTCTTCGCCCCATCCGGTGAGGCGGCGGCCCGTTGGTCCGAGTGCTTCGCGCGGCGGGCTCCCGACCGGGTGCCGGTGCTGCTCTCCGCCGGGGCCTGGGGCGCGGGGTCCCGCCTGCCCGGGACCGCGCGGCTGCTGGCGGCGCACGGGTACCTTCCGGTGGTGCTGTGCGGACGCAACGAACGGCTCCGCCGGGGCCTGCGGGGGATCCCGGGCGCCCTCGCCCTGGGGTGGGTCGACGACATGCCCGCGCTGATGCGTGCGGCGGGGGCCCTGGTCGACAACGCCGCCGGTCAGACCGCCGTCCAGGCTCTCGCCACAGGGCTGCCCGTGGTGGGGTACCGCCCCCTGCCGGGGCACGGCCTCGAAGGCGTCCGCCGCATGTCCGCGCTCGGTCTCACGGACCTGGCCCACGACCCGCCGAGCCTCCTCGACCGCCTGTCCCGCGCCACGACCCCGGGCCCCGACCACCGCCACCGGCTGGCGCGAGCCCGCGCCCTCTTCCGCCAGGACCCCCTGACAACCATCCTCCACACCTGCCCCCCACCCACCTGACCAGACCCGCCCCCCGACGCCGCCCCCACAGCCGACACAGCGCCTCAGCCCCTGCCAGGACCGCGGGAAACTACGCGAATCCCACGACGAACCTGCAGCCGT
>NZ_JBEZHK010000015.1:114964-173815 GCF_040650555.1 Streptomyces sp. NPDC048664
CCGTCATGTCGCCCCACGCCCCCCGGATGGGGGCGCGGGGAACTGCGCAAACCTCACGACGGCCCCGCAGCCGACAAGGCGCCTCACCCCCCCGGATGGGGGCGCGGGGAACTGCGCGAAATCCCACGACGAACCTGCAGCCGTCATGTCGCCCCACGCCCCCCGGATGGGGGCGCGGGGAACTGCGCAAACCTCACGACGGCCCCGCAGCCGACAAGGCGCCTCACCCCCCCGGGATAGGGGCGCGGGGAACTGCGCAAAAAACCGCCCCCCCAACCCCCTCACGGCATGCGATAAGCCGACAACGCCGCCGTATCGTCGTCCAGCCGCGCATCGCTGTACGCCAGCAGATCCTGATGGAGCCGGTTCAGCAGGCCGCCAGGCCCCAGCGCCGCCCACCCCCGCACTCGCTCCGTCAGCGGATAGAAGTTCCCGCGCCTGTCACGCGTCTCGGTCACCCCGTCCGTGTACAGCAGCAGCTGATCCCCGGGCCCGAACGGCTTCACCTCGACGTGGTAGTCGTCCCCCACGAGCACCCCCAGATTGATGGGCGGCGAGGGATCCTCCGGCTCCAGTTCCACGACCTCGCCGCGCCGGATGAGCAGCGGTGGCGGATGCCCGCAGTTGACGAGGCGCACGACGGGTTCACCCTCCGGGATCTCCGCGAACACGGCGGTGACGAACCGCTCCGCCACCTCGCTCCCGCGCAGCTCCGCCGCCCTGCGGGTCATGCTGGTCTCCACCCGGTGCGCCACCGCGGCCAGGTTCGGCTCGTCGTGCGCGGCCTCGCGGAACGCGCCGAGCATCGTCGCCGCGGTCTCCACCGCCACCAGCCCCTTGCCCCGGACGTCGCCGATGAGCAGCCGCACCCCGTGCGCCGTCGGTACCGCCTCGTACAGATCTCCCCCGATGCGCGCCTCCGCGGCGGCGGACAGGTACAGGGTCTCCACGCAGATCTGCCCGACCCGGTGCGGCACCGGCCGCAGCAGCACGCGCTGGGCCGTCTCGGCCACGAACCGCACGGTCGCGAGGGTGCGTTCCCGGCGGGTCCGGTGGGCGGCGAGAAGGGCGCCGAGAAGCCCTATCAGGGCGGTCGAGACGTACGAGGCCACGTAGTGCCGCTCCCACAGATAGCCCACGGAGCGGCCCGCGCAGCACGGCGTGCCCGCCAGGACCCCCTCGAAGACGATCGTGAGGGCCGTGACGAGGGCGACGGTGACGGGGCCGTGGGCGAAGGCGGCGATGACGGGGATCGCGATGAGCACGAAGCTGACCGGCCAGTCCACCGGCGTGAGCGGTTCCAGCGCCAGGACCGCCGCCACGTAGAGCAACGGCAGCCACCGCAACCACGCGGGAGGCGCGGGCGTGGCCCCGCCCGCGAGACCCGTGCTGTCCGTGCCGCCCGACGATCCCGCCGGCCGGCCCCGGGCGTCACGGAAACCTGGCCGGTGGGGCCGTCTCACGGCTCGCTCCGCGGCGCACGGCACGCCGCCGGCGGCAGGAACCCACGCGGGCCCTGGCGGATCCGGTCACTCGGCCTGTGCACACGAACTCCTGGCGGGGGGCTGATCACGAGGATCAGCCCGATGCGGTCCGCAGGTCAAACCGATCATTTACTCCGAAAGAGGCATATCGGTACCTTCGTGACGATCCTACGGCACGGGGATCATGCGATACAGGGCCGTAGGGGGTACTCGCAGCAGGAGCCCTGCGCTGGGCAGCGCGCTGTGACGGGGGCAGCATGGAAGTACCCGAACAGGGAGATCCGGGATGACAGCCGACTCGTTCCAGGCCGAGGACGACAACAGGGGCCCGGGGCAGGAGCGGACCAGCGGCCTGCTGGACATGCTCAGCGTCGCCGCGGTCGTGCTGGACCCGAGCGGCCGCATCGTCTTCTGGAGCCCCCAGGCGGAGGATCTCTTCGGGTACACCGCGCAGGAGGCGCTCGGAGAGTTCGCGGCGCGCCTGTTCATCCAGCCCGAGCACCTGCACGCCGTGGTCAGCCTGTTCTCCGAGGTGCTGGAGACCGGACGCAGCTGGTCCGGGGCCTTCCCCATCCGGCACAAGGACGGCGACACCCGCCTCATGGAGTTCCGCAACATGCGGCTCCTGAACGACCGGGGCGACGCCTACGCCCTCGGCATCGCCGCCGACCACACCGCCCTGCAGCAGGTGGAGACCAACCTGGCGCTGTGCGAACGGCTGGTCAACCAGTCACCCATCGGCCTGGCCCTCATGGACCCGGAGCTGCGCTGCCTGCTGGTCAACCCCGCGCTGGAGCGCATCGACGGGATACCCGCCAAGGAGCACATCGGCCGGCACCTGCGCGAGACCCTGGCCTTCCCCGACATCGACACCATCGAGTCCGCCCTGCAGCAGGTCCTGGCCACCGGCACCCCGCTGCTCGACCAGTACGCCGTCGGCCGCACCCCCGCCGACCCCGACAACGACCACGCCTGGTCCCTCTCGTTCTACCGGCTGGAGGACCCCGGCGGGCGGGTCCTCGGCGCGGCGACCTCGGTCGTGGACGTCACCGAGCGCCATCGCGCGGCCATCGAGGCCGACCGGGCCCGGCGCCGGCTGGCCCTGATCGCCGACGCCTCCGCCCGGGTGGGCACCACGCTGGAGGTGGACACCACCGCACGGGAGCTGGCCGAGATCGCGACCCCGGTGCTCGCCGACGTGGTCGCCGTCGACGTCCTGGACTCGGCGCTCGCCTGCCGCCGCACGAGCAAACCCGACACCGGTCCGGAACTCTTCCGGGCGCTCGCCCTGAAGGCCTCGCATCCCACGGTGGCCCTGCGCGCCGCCGATCCTCCCGGCGACCTCGCCTCCTACGAGGGGGACCGGCTGGTCACCCTGTGCGTCCACTCCGGGCGGCCGGTCCTGGTGCGTCACGTCGGCGACCAGGACCTCTCACGGATCGCCCGCGACCCCGAGGCGACCACCCTCCTCGCACGCGCCGGCGTCCACTCCTACCTGGCGGTCCCGCTGATCGCGCACGGCGAGGTGCTCGGGGCGCTGGACCTCAAGCGCACCCGCAACCCGGTCGCCTTCGACGACGACGACGTCGTCCTGGCCAGCGAGCTGGCCGGCCGGGCCGCGGTGGCCATCGACAACGCCCGCTGGTACCAGAGCGTGCGCAACACCGCCCTCACGCTCCAGCGCAGCCTGCTGCCCGCCCACCCGCTGCAGCACACCGGCCTGGAGCTGGCCACCCGCTACCAGCCGGCGCAGACCACGAGCGAGGTCGGCGGCGACTGGTACGACGTCATCCCGCTCGCGGGGGACAAGACGGCGCTGGTCGTCGGCGACGTCATGGGCAACGGCATCGACGCCGCCGCCACCATGGGCAGGCTGCGGACCGCGACCTGCGCCTACGCGGACCTCGACCTCGAACCCGACGCGGTCCTCCAGCACCTGGACAAGATCACCTGTGATCTGGAGCACTACATCGTCACCTGCGTCTACGCCGTGTACGACCCGCACGAGAGGACCTGCCGGATCGCGAACGCGGGACACATGCCGCCCGCGCTGGTGGGTCCCGGACACGCCCCCACGCTCCTGGAACTGCCCGCGGGCGCCCCGCTCGGCGTCGGCGGCGTCCCGTTCGAGACGACCACGGTCCGGCTGGACGAGGGGGATCTGCTGATCCTCTACACCGACGGCCTCGTGGAGACCCGGCACCATCCCATAGACGACCGGCTCGACCTCCTCCTGAGCCTGCTCGACGAGCCCCGACGCCCCCTGGAGGAGACCTGCGACCTGCTGCTGTACGGGCTGCGCCACCCCGACGACCACGACGACGTCGCCCTTCTCGTCGCCCGCGCCGCCTGATCCGGCGCCCCGGGTCCCTCAGACCCTGCGCCAGCGCGCCAGCGCGAAGGAGAAGAGACCGAACAGCGCCACTCCCACGGCCACCAGGACCAGCAGCCACGGTCCGAACGGCGTGTCGGCGAACGAGCGCAGCGTGTCGTCCAGCCCCTTGGCCCGGTCGGGCCGGTAGTCCACCGCCGCCCGCACGGCGAAGACGCCCGCCGCGGCGAACACCAGTCCGCGCGTGGCGCCGCCGCCCACACCCGTGACGTCCACCGCGCGGCGCGCCCGCCGGGACATCTCACCGAGCTTCAGCTTGTCGTGGAAGTCGCGCCGCACCGCCCTGACACCGATCCACACCCCGGCGCCGAGCACCCCGACCGCGGCGACCCCCACGATCCACTGGCCGCCGGGCATCCCCAGGGCCCGGGCGGTGAGGTCCCGGGACTGCTGGTCACTGGAGGAGCCCCCGTTGCCCGAACCCGCCGCCAGCGACAGCACGGAGGTGGCGACGAACCCGTAGAACACGCACCGCCCGAGCGCCATGAGCCGCTTGTGGACCTTGCGTCCGTCCGCTCCCCCCGCTCCGAACGCGGCCTCCGACAGCCGCCACAGCGCCATCCCGGCCAGTCCGGCCCCCAGCGCCCACAGCATCACGGCGCCGAACGGCTCCTTGGCGATCTCGGCGAGGGCTCCCTGCCGGTCCGCCTCCTGGTGCCCGTCACCGAAGGCGATCCTCAGGGCCAGCACGCCGATCAGCAGATAGATCACCCCCCGCGCCGTCAGCCCCGCCCGAGCGGCGCCCTCCGTCACCGAATCCCTGGTGCGCCGCGTTCCGGCCCCGGTCGCGCGGGCCACCGTACTCGTGTTCATCCGGACCTCCTGGGACCCGGATGCCCCGGCACCCGGCGGGCACACGCGGTCGGCGGGCGCGGGGCCGACGGTGAGGGCCCCGCGCGAGCGGACGGCGGTCGTCGGCGGCGAGCCGGCGGCCCTCAGGTCTTGCGCCGCCGGCCCGTCGCCCGCGGCGTGCGCTCGGCTCCCCGGGGAGCGGGGGTCATGTCGTCCAGGCCCAGGACGTCGTCGCCGTACAGGTCGTGCAGCCAGTTGGTCTGGTAGATCGTGTCCAGGTAGCGCTCGCCGAGGTCCGGCGCGATCGCCACGGCGGTCAGGCCCCGTCTCTCGTGCCGGGCCAGCCAGTCCATCGCGCCGCTGACCACGGTCCCGGTCGAACCCCCGAACAGGAACCCGCGCCGGGCCAGCCGGTGGCAGGCGCGGATGGTGTCCGCCTCCTCGACCCTGATCACCTCGTCGACGTACGACTCGTCGAGCAGCGGCGGCCGCATGCTCATGCCCAGCCCGGGAATCATCCGCCGACCCGGCTCGCCCCCGAAGCTCACCGAACCCACGCTGTCCACCGCCACGATCCGCACCGGCCGGTGCCACTCGCGGAAGTAGCGGGCGCAGCCCATCAGGGTCCCGGTGGTGCCCGCGCCGACGAACAGCACGTCGAGGCGGGGGAACTGACGGGCGATCTCCGGGGCCGTCCTGCGGTAGTGCGCCCGCCAGTTGCCCGGGTTGGTGTACTGGCTGAGCCACACGTACCGGTCGTCGGAGGCGCACAGCGCGCGCACGTAGTCGATCCGGGCACCGAGGAACCCGCCGTTGGCGTCCAGGTCCGCGATGATGTGGACCTCACTGCCCAGCGCCTCCATGAGCAGCCTGGTCGACAGGTTGCAGCGGGAGTCCGTCACACAGATGAACCGGTAGCCCTTGCTCGCGGCGATCATGCTGAGTGCCACGCCCAGGTTTCCCGACGACGACTCGACAAGGATCGAGTCCGGCCCGAGGAGCCCGTCCCGCTCAGCGGTCTCCACCATCTCGATCGCGGCCTTCAGTTTGACCGAACCGGCGAAGTTGAAGCCCTCGCACTTCAGGTAGAGGGAGCGCCCGAAGATCGACTGGAGATCGACGTAGAGCTGGCTTTCGTTGAAGGCTTGAGGGGTGGAGATGACGGGCACGGTGGCCTCCTGGTGCCAGAGCCGAAGGTGAAGGCGTTCAGCCGTATCGGCGCAGCTCGTGGAAGAAGTGGTCGATGAGGTGGAGGTGTCCGGCCAGGGCGATCTCGTCGTAGACGTACTTGCCGACGGCGAGGTCGAGGACGCCCAGCCCGAACGGTGAGAACACCACGGGCCGGTCGGTCGGCGGGCTCACCCGTCCGGACATGACGTCGTCGAGGGTGCCGTTCAGGAAGTCACGGTTGCCGGTGAGCTGTTCGGCCAGGTGCGGCGAGGTGTCGGCCTTCAGGCAGTGCTCGACGTCGTCCACGAAGTTGGCCGAGCGCAGCAGGATCTGGGGTGCGAGGTCGCGCAGGGAGACATGCAGGACCAGGGGGTTGTGGGTGAACCAGTCGGGATCGGTGACATGGGGCTGGGAGGCGACGGTGGCGAACACCACCAGGTCGCTGGAGCGGATCAGCTCCTCGGGGCTCTCGTGCACGGTGACCTGCCCCGTGGCGCCGGACTGCTCCAGATAGCCGCGGAAGCCGGCCGCGCTGTCCGGGGACACGTCGTGCACGCCGACCCGCTCGAACGCCCAGCCCGTGCCGGCCAGGAACGTGTGGATGTAGCGGGCGATCAGACCCGTGCCGAAGAACCCGACGCGGGTGGGACGCGACCTGCCGTGGCTGAGCCGGTCGGCCGCCAGCGCGGCGGACGCCGCGGTCCTGGTGGCGCTGACGATGGAGCTCTCCAGGCAGGCGAACGGATATCCCGTGTCATGGTCGTTGAGGATGAGCACGGCCGAGGCCCGGGGCAGGCCGGACGGGACGTTGGCGGGGAAGCTGGAGATCCACTTCAGGCCGTCCACCGGGGCCGGGCCGCCGAGGGACGCGGGCAGGGCGATGATCCGGTCCGCGGGGCGGTCCGGGAAGCGCAGGAAGTACGACGGAGGGTTGACGGAGTCACCCGAGCCGTGCAGCCGGTAGGTGGCCTCGACCAGTTCCACGACCTGCTTCTCGCGCCTGTGGAGGGCCTGGCGCACCTGGGCGCCGGAGATCACCGCGAAGGTGGGTGCCGGGGCCCGGTGCGAGGCCGTGGGCTGGGGGGTGGGGGAGGAGGTCGTGGTCATCGCCCGCTCGCCTCCAGGGTCGGGCACGCGTCCGAGAGCCTGCGCGGCTCGGCCATCGCGACCACCACCTCGCGCTCCCCGCCGAACGCCTCCCGGCTGTGCGCGGTGCGCACGTTGTCCACGAGCATCAGGTCTCCCGCCTGCCAGGGCTCTCTGCGGGTGTGCTCCTCGTAGGCGGCGTTGAGCGTGGCGACGATGTCCTCCCCGACCGGCGCTCCGTCGCCGAAACGGGTGTTGAACGGCAGCCCGTCCTCGCCGTAGACGTCCACCAGGTACTCGCGCACCTCCGGGGCCAGGGTCCACTGGTTCAGGAACGCGATCTGGTTGAACCAGCAGCGCCGGCCGGTGAGCGGGTGCCCCACCACGGCGCTGCGGCGCTGACGGGTACGCAGCGAACCGTCGGACTGCCAGTCGAACTCGATGGCGTTCGCACGACAGTACTGCTCGATCGCCACGGGGTTCTCCGTGCCGAACGACTCCGTCAGGGACGCCCCGATCTCGTCGTTGTAGCTGCGCGTGAGCAGCCAGCCCTCCCGTTCGAACCGCTCGGTGATCGCGGGCGGCAGCGCGGCCAGCACACGCTCGGAGTCGGCCACCGCGGTCGCGCCGCCCTCGGCCGGCGCGGTCAGGCACGCGAACAGCATCAGGCCGGGCACCTCCAGCCGGTAGCTGAGTTCGTGGTGCATGCACATCGGCTGGTTGGACGGCCAGGTGGCGGAGGAGTACAGGCCCGGGCCACGGCTCTCCCGGGGCGCGAACGCCTCCCTCTCCGTCATCAGACCGCCGGCCAGCGCGGTGAGGACGGCGCCGGCCGAGGCGGCGTCACCGAGCCCCAGACCGCGGACCAGCAGCGCGCCGTGCTCGGTGACCTGCGCCCTCAGCGCCTCGCGGTACTCGGCGGCCCAGGCCGACGGGTCCGGCGCGGTGTCTACCCGCAGGATCGGGGGCTTGTCCGGCCGCAGCTCCACCTCGAGCAGGGAGGCCAGCGATTGCGAGGACGACATCTGTTTTCCTTTCGACAGCCGTTCAAGAGGCCCGAGGAGGTTCACAGGGGGGTCAGGGTGACGCGATCAGTTCGACGGCTCCCAGGACCGCCGACGCCGCTCCGGCCGGACGGGTGCGCGGGAAGTAGTGGCCGCCGTCGGCCAGTTCCCGCAGCTCCACGTGGTCGGCCAGCGACTGCCAGTCCCGGTACCGGTCGCGGAAACCGGGGGTCAGGGGGTCGTCGGCGGCGATGACGACGGTGACCGGCGCAGTCAGTCTCACCGCCGGAGGGTGTTCCAGCACATCGGCGAAGTAGCGGTGGGCGGACACACAGTCGTGCCGGTACGCGGCGCCGACATGCTCGGCGTGCCGGGCGTTCAGCTCGCCCAGCTCGGTGTATCCGCTGTCCGCGGTCAGGTCCCCGGCGATCTCGGCGTTGCTGCGCGCCTCGAGCGCGGTCAGGGCGTGCCGCCGTTCCTCGGCGGTCCCCGGCAGCTGCGCGCCGAGGAACACCCGGGGCACCTCCACACCGCGCTCCAGAAGCCGCCTCGCGGTCTCCAGCGCCGGGGCGGCACCCGAGGAGTGGCCCCACAGCATGACCTTCGTGAGGCCGCGTGCGGTGATCTCCGCGACAACCCGTTCCACCGTCTGCGCCATCGGAGTGAACGGCTCGTCCCGGGCGGCCAGGTCGTGGCCGGGCAGGTCGACCGCGTACACGGCGGGGCCGCGCCCGGCGAGGGCGGCGGCCATCGGCCGGAAGTTGACCGCGTTGCCGCCCGCGTAGGGGAAGCACACCAGGGCGCACTCGGGCCCGCCGTCCGTCCCGGACAGCGGCTGGAGCAGCTCGGTGCGGCCGGCGGCCGTCCCGTCCAGGAGGGCGGCGAGGTCGGCGAGCACCGGATGCCGGGTGATGTCCTTGAGGGACACCGCGCGGCCCAGCGCGATGGTCAGTTTCACGGCCGTCAGCGAGGTGCCGCCCGAGTCGAAGAAGTGGTCGTGCCGCCCGATCTGCCCCGCGGGGACACCGAGCACCTCGGCCCAGGCGGCGGCCAGCCTGCTCTCGCCCTCCGTGCGCGGCGCACGGTCCTCCTGCCCCGCGCCGCCGTCGGCGGGCGGGCCGGCCGGGTCCTGCTCGGCCAGCGCGGTCAGCGCCTTCCGGTCGACCTTGCCGTTGGCGGTCAGCGGCAGGCTGGGCAGCCAGTGGAAGGCCGAGGGGACCATGTACGAGGGCAGCGCGGTCCCCAGCGCCTGCCGCAGCACCTCCACCTGCCGGGTCCTGCCGCAGTAGTAGGCGATCAGGTGCCGGGTGCGGCCGGCCCGCTCGGCGACGACCACGGCGCCGTCGCGCACTCCGGGCACCTTGAGCAGGGTGTTCTCGATCTCCCCGATCTCGATGCGGAAGCCGCGGATCTTCACCTGGTTGTCGCGGCGGCCGAGGAACTCCAGCTTGCCGTCCGGGTGCCAGCGGCCCCAGTCGCCCCCCACGTACAGCCGCTCACCGGGCCGGTGGGGGTCCTCGCGGTACGCCGCGCGCGTCCGCTCGGGGTCGTTGACGTAGCCGCGTCCCACGCAGACCCCGGAGAACGCGATCACCCCGGGGGCGCCCAGGGGCACCAGCGCCAGCCGCTCGTCCACGACGTGGACGCGCACGTTGTTCACGGCCCGGCCGAGCAGCACCCGGTCGCCCTGCGGCAGCGCGTCCATGACCTCGTGGTTGGTGTCGTCCGAGGTCTCGGTCAGCCCGTAGGCGTTGACCAGGGTGACCCCCGGCCTGATGGCGAACCAGCGCTGGATCAGCTCCCGCTTCAGCGCCTCGCCGGTCACCGACACGCATCGTAGGTCGGGCAGGTCGCGCGGGCGCCGTTCGAGACAGGAGACGACGACCTCCAGATACGAGGGCACGACCTGCACCACCCCGGCCCGGCCCCGGACCAGGGTGTCCAGGAAGCGCTCCACGTCCAGCACGGCCTCCTGCTCCACCAGCAGCGTTCGCCCGCCGACCAGCAGCGCGGCCAGCAGCTGCCACAGCGAGATGTCGAAGCACTGCGGCGCGGTCTGCGCCACCACCCGGTCCTCGCCGATCCCCAGGTCGTCGATCTTGGCGAAGAGGTGGTTGAGCATGCCCGCGTGCTCGCACATGGCGCCCTTGGGCTCGCCGGTGGAGCCCGAGGTGAAGTAGATGTACGCGAGCTGGTCGGGGGCGACCTCCACCCCGAGGTCGCCGTCCGCGTGCCCTTCCTCGTACGCCGCCCCGATCAGCAGCCGCTCGACCCCGTCGAGCGTGCCCAGGGCCTGGTCGAGGGTGCTGGTGCTGCCGGGCTCGGTGAGCGCCAGCCGGCAGCCGGCGCGCGTCAGCACGGCCGCGATCCGGGACGCCGGGAAGTGCGGTTCGACGGGCAGGTAGACGCCGCCGGCCTTGAACACCGCCAGCACCGAGGCCAGCCAGTCCAGGTCGCGTTCGGTGACGACCGCCACCACGCTCTCGCGTTGCACGCCGTGGGCGAGGAGCGCTCGCGCCAGCCGGTTGGCCCGCTGGTTCAGCTCCTGGTAGGTCCAGGAGCGGTCGCCGTGCACGGCGGCCACGGCATCGGGCCGCTCGCGCACCCGACGCTCGAACAGCTCGTGGGCACGCGCGTCGGGCAGCTCCCGGTGCGGCCCGGCGAGCCCGTGCAGCTGGTACCGCGTCTCCTCGGCGGACAGGAGGTCCACCCGGGTGTGCTCGGCGTCGGCGTCGGACGCCATCGCCGTGAGCGCGGCCAGGTGGTAGCCGCCGATCCGGGCCGCGGCCTCCGCGTCCAGCACCTGCGTGCGGCAGCGCAGCCGCACCGACAGCCGGCCGTCGTGGTCGGACCAGTCCACGCTCAGCGCGGCGTCGTCGACCAGTCCGCAGGTGCTCCTGCCCGGGTCGAACACGACCTCGTACGACGGCCCGCTCACCCCCAGCTCCCGCCGCAGGTCGTCCACCGGGAAGTCGCGGTGCCGCAGCAGGTCCGCCTCGGCCTCCCGAGCGCTCTCCACCAGTGCCCGCCACGAGCCGGGGGCGACGGCGAGGCGGCAGGGCAGCGGCCCGCGCCGGGTCCCGGCGGCGTAGCCCGTCACCACGTCCCGCTCACCCGACAGCGCCGCGAGCACCTTGGCGTGGGCGGCCAGCAGCACCGCGCTCAGCGGGACGGAGAGCTGCCGCGCGAGGGCGCGGACCCGCACGCCGACGTCCTGCGGCACCGTCGCCTCGTACTCGGCGACGCCCGCCGCCGGCTCCCGCACCCAGCGGGGGACCGCGGTCAGTCCGCCGGCGTCGAGCACACCGGTCCAGAACTCCCGGTCCGTCTGCACGTGCGCTTCCATCGGATGACCTTCCTCAGCGGGCCTGCGGCGCGGCGTCGCCGGCGCAGGGCGGGGGAGCGGCGGCCGCCTGGCCCGGCGCGAGGGCGGGCGCGGGAGCCTGCGGCATCGGCGCGGCGGGGTTGCCTCCCCACTGTTCGTGCGGGGGCACTTCCTCGCCCTTCATGAGGAAGGAGTCGGTCGCCAGCACGGCGCCCTCGCCCATGGTCACGCCGTAGTGCACATGCGCGCCGACGCCGAGGGTGCAGTCCGCGCCGAGCCTGCTGTGGTCGGACTTGAACGTGCCGTCCTCCTGCGAGTGGCACTGGATCTTGCTGCCGGCGTTGAACGTGCAGTCGTCCCCGATGGTGGTGAGGGTCCGTTCCGTCACCAGGAGCCCGTCGTCGAACACCCGGCGGCCGATGCGTACGCCGAGCAGCCGCCAGACCAGGCTCTTGAACGGGGTGCCGTTGAACATGTTCAGGAAGCGGGCCGGGACCTTCCACAGGCGCTCGTGCCACCAGAAGTAGGGGTCGTAGATGGAGCAGAGCTGGGGGCGCAGCGGCCGGAACCTCGCGATGCACCGCTCGGTCAGGATGAAGTACAGCGTGGTGAAGCCGAGGGTGAGCGCCAGGTAGGTGGCGATCACCAGGTGTCCGAGGACGCCGTACAGGTCGAAGGAGGCGAGCGCGATCAGGGCGAGGCCGAAGGCGTGCAGCCAGCGCAGGACCAGCCACAGAGCGATGGAGCGCAGGTTGTAGTGGTTCTTGGCGCGCAGGCGGCGCCGCAGCTCGTCGCCGGCCCGCAGGTGGTCGAACCGGGTGTCGCGCTCCACGGTGCGCGGGATCTCGAAGCAGGGGGAGCCGAGCAGGCCGATCCCGCTGCGGATCTCGCCGTCGAGCGGGATCATCACCTTGGTCGCCAGCAGGCAGTTCTCGCCCGTCCTGCCGCCCGCGGGATAGGCGATGTTGTTGCCGATGAAGTTGTGCGGCCCGATCGAGGCCCGGGACACCTTGAAGGACGTGCTGGAGTAGTCGGCGTTCACGATGGAGAGCCCGTCGGCGACCATCGTCCCCCGGCCGACCCGGGCCAGGAACGGCGACTCGTGCTGCATCTCCGTGCCGAAGTTCGACCCGGTCTGCTCGACCTGGGTCAGGTCGTACCCGAGGCCGCGCAGGTAGTGGACGACGAAGGAGCTGTCGCCGAACAGCCAGGCGTAGAACTTGATGTTCGTCATGACGACGATCGCCCGGTGGGCCGCATAGCGGAATCCGTAGAGCGGATAGACCCGGTCGGGCTTGAGGGCGAGGCTCAGCAGGCGGGGCAGGGTGTACAGGACGAGGAGGCCGAGGACCCCGACGCCGAAGAAGGCGGCGAGGGAGACCTGCAGCGCGTCGACCACGAGCACCGACGGTGTCAGCGTGCCCGCGTCCGGGTCCAGCCGGTCGTCCAGCGACGGGACGGCGTTGATCAGCAAGTACACACCGCCGACGCTCAGCGGCAGGTACAGCAGGAACAGCTGGAGCAGGGAGGACAGGCTGAAGCAGGCCCGGCGCAGCGTGCCGCACCTGGCCGGGGGGACCCGCAGGTAGTCGATGGACGTGGGTTCCGCGGGGCAGCCGTGGTGGTGCTCGGCGTCGGGGACCGACTGGCCCCGGTACAGGGCGGAGGAGTGTCCGAGCTGGCTCCGGTCGCCCATCGACGTGTCGATGTCGAGCACCGTCTTCTCGCCGATGAGGACGTCCCGGCCGATGCTGACCCGGCCGGTCTGGATCTGGCCGGCGTGCGCCCGGTAGCACAGGAAGAACGATTCTTTGCGGATGACCGTGCCCGCGCCGACGGACAGCAGGTCGGTGCAGACCGGGACCGAGCGGGACAGGATCGTGACGCCCTTGCCGATTCGGGCGCCGAGGGCCCGCAGGTACAGCACGTACAGGGGAGTTCCGACGAACAGGATCATCGGGTTGGCGTGCACCAGGACCTTGACTATCCAGAAGCGCAGATAGGCCGGGCTCCACACCTCGAACGCGCACGGCTTCCAGCGTCCGACGAGCACCCATTTCGCGACGATGGGCAGCGCGCACACCGCGAGGAACCCCATGCCGCCGAACAGGACGGCGCGCAGATAGATCTGTACGAAGCCGTCGCCATTGGACACCCAGTCGTAGCCCTGGGCGGCGCCCACTCCGACGAGGAAGGAGTACGCCAGGAAGACCATGAGCTGGAGGGTGCCGCACAGGACGAAGTCGACCGTGCCGGCCCGGTTCCTGCGTGCCGGTGCCTGCTCGCTGACGTGCTGCACCAGGGCCGGGGCCGATGCCGTCACCCGTAGGTCGCCGGCGGCCTGGACGGTCGCGGAGGAGTCCCCCGCCGGCCGTGTCGCCGCCGCGGGGGAGGCGTCCGCGAGCGCCGCCGCCAGGCTCTTGACCGTCGGGTTGCGGTAGATGTCCTTCATGGAGGCGGACGGCAGATCGGGCCGCTTCCTCAGCCGCGCGCAGAACTGCGCCATGACCAGCGAGTTGGCGCCGAGGTCGTGGAAGAAGTGGCTGTCGGCCCCGACCTGTTCGACGGAGACAAGGTCGGCCAGTACTTCGGCGAGTTTCCTAGCGGTGTCTGTCGTCGTCATGCCGGTATCGCTGGGCTTGGCGGTCGCGGGTTCTTCGGGCCCGGACGTCAAGACCTCGGCAGACTTCTCCACCATTCGAGCTCCTCGAAGACATGTCGACAACCCCCGGCCAGCGGCCGGTCCGGAGTTCTCGCACCCGGTGACGAAGGGGCGGGAATTCCGGAGCTTACGAGTCGTTGAGGTCGTTCGCTCTTATGTGATCACGAAACCACGCGTTTCAGTTTTATTCGACCGCCGTCGGACTGCCACTCGGGCGACGAATGGGAGACGGCGTGTCACTGACGCTCGACGGCCGGTATTCCACCGTTCCCGCATCGTCCGAGTGAGCAGGATTTTTCACCCAAGTGGACGTCGAGTCCCCGAGGGTGGGTTTCTCGATGGCCGACCCCGGAAGTTCCAGGGCACATCGGAAGGTGGTTATTACATCTTATTCTACAGGCCGTTCGGCTCTTGTGTGGGTCGAAGCCGCGGCCGCGGCGGCGTTCGCGGGCGACTCCTACTCGGAGGTCTCGAGTTCGAACCAGCTGGTCTTGCCGGTCGCCGTGTGGAAGCAGCCCCAGGCGGCACTGAGTATCTCCAGGAGTTCCACCCCGCGTCCGCTCTCCGCCTCCTCGGTGCAGATGGAGCGGCGGAACGGGCGGGTGTCGTGGGTGTCCTCGACCTCGCAGCGCAGCCGGGAGTCGGACACCCGCAGGTTGAGCCGGACCGGGCCGGGCGCGTGGCGCAGCGCGTTGGTGACCAGCTCGCTGACCAGGAGCTCGGCGGTGTCCGCGAGTTCGCCGCCCAGCTTCCACGCGGCCAGGCGTGCCGTCACCAGCCGCCTGGCGCGAGAGACCGAGACGGGCTCGCTGGCCAGGGGCCAGGAGGCCTCCCGTGCGACGACGCGGTTCGCCGGAACGCTCAGCGGGTGCAGGGACCGCGCGCCGCGGGCCCACAGCGCCGCGCATCGGCGCCACCAGGAGGCGGAGGCGGCGGCGGACGGTCCCGGGAGGGAGGCGAACATCGTGATCAGCTCATTTCGCGCTGTCAGGGTCGGGAGTGCGGCCGTGCCGGCCGCATCGCCGTTCATGTAGCGCGTGCTACAGGGACATCTATAGGTGTAGCACGTGCTACGGTAAAAAGCCATAAATACTACCGAAATGGTGCGAACTGGACGCGTGACCCGGATCGATGCGGAGTGCCCATGCCACGCCCCCCCGACCCCGCCAAGCGGCTGGAACTGCTGGACCGAGTCCGTGAGTACGTGGTCCGCCACGGGCTCGCCGGGCTCTCCCTGCGCCCCATGGCCCGGGCGCTGGGGACCAGCGACCGCATGCTGCTGTACTACTTCGGCACCAAGGAGCGCCTGGTCTCCGAGGCGCTCGCCCTGGATGAGCGGCGCCCGATGCTGCGCTTCGCCTCGCTTCTGGAGGACGTCGGCCCCGTCCGGGACGCGGCCACCCTGCGGCGCTTCCTGGAGGAGGTGTGGCGGCAGCTCGGTGCGCCGGACCGCCGCGCCATGCTGCCGCTCTACTTCGAACTGATGGCCGTCAGCCTGATGGACCCCGACCGCTACGGCCCCCTCTTCCGCAGTCTGCTCTCCGAGTGGACTGGCCTGCTCACGCCCCTCTTCCGCGGTCTCGGCATGTCCGAGGAGGCCGCCCGGGAGGAGGCCGCCCTCGTGGTCGGCTCCGCCTTCGGTCTGGTGTTCGCCCCCTTGGCCGACGGCGACTGGGACCGCGCGGACCGCGCCTTCCGCGTCCTTCTGGACCGGTTCGAACCCCACTGGTCCACCGGCCGCGGCGCGGGTGCGGACGCCTGAGACCGGAGCGTCCCGCCTTGCGGCGGCCGTCGCGGGGCAGCAGGCTGCGAGGTGACGAAGGGAGCCCTTCGATGACCCAGCACCCACCACCGCACTCCGCGCCGCTGGAGCGGCCGGTGGTCGGCTCCTACCCCACCTACGAGGGGGCCCAGCGAGCCGTCGACTTCCTCTCCGACCACAGGTTCCCGGTGGAGCGCACCGCGATCATCGGCACGGACCTGCGCATGGTGGAGACGGTGCTGGGGCGCCTCACCCGCGGTCGTGCCGCGCTCGCCGGTGCCGGCTCGGGCGCCTGGTTCGGGCTGCTCATCGGCCTGCTGCTGGCCCTGTTCGCGGCAGGCAACCACCGCGTGTTCGTCCTGATGATCAGCGGCCTGTTCTACGGCGCGATCTTCGGTGCCCTCTTCGGATTCACCGGCCACGCGCTCACCGGGGGCCGCCACGACTTCGCCTCCCGCAGCCAGATCGTCGCCGCGCGCTACGACGTCGTGGCCGAGGCGGAGGTCGCCGAGGAGGCCAGGAACATGCTGATCAAACTGGGCTGGCGCGAGGGCTGAGGCCCGCCTCTCCTCCCGCGGCCGGGCGGGCTACCAGTGCGGCGACCGGTGGGTCAGGGGGGGCGGCAGCGCCGGGCGGCCGCCTGCGCGGTCTCCTCGTCGTCCGAGGCGTCCCTCTCACCGGTCACCACCCCGCGGCGCACCACGACCAGCGCGGCGTCGTCGTCGAAGGTGCTCCGGCAGAACATGCCGAGATCGTCACGGACCCGCTCGATCAGCCCGCCCGGGGTGTCCATGTCCTTCCAGGACGGAAGCCGTTCGGCGAGCGGATAGAACCGGTCGTCCGCGTCCCGCGCCTCGGTGACTCCGTCGGTGTAGAGCACCAGCATGTCGCCGGGCTCGAACGCGTACGTGTCCACGGACCCCGTCGGCGCGTGGGGCAGGCACATGCCGAGCGGAGTCGCGCACTGCCCCGGCGCGAGGACCGTGACCTGCCCTGCGCGCAGCCGGAACGGCGGGGGGTGACCGCAGTTGAGGATCCGCACCACGGGCTCGTGGTCGGGGATGTCGATCAGCATGGCCGTGACGAAGGACTCGTCCGCGTCCGGCTCCTCCCTCGCGGGCTGCGCCAGACTCCAGCACACCGTCGCGTCCAGCTCCGCCCGGAGCGCGGGCAGCGCCGGCTCCCGGTGGGCGGCGCTCCTGAACCCGCCCAGCACCAGGGCCGCGTCCTCGATCGCGGGCAGGCCCTTGCCCCGGACGTCGCCCAGGAGCAGGCGGGTCCCCTGACGGGTCCGCACGGCCGCGTACAGGTCGCCGCCGATCCGCGCGTGGTCGGTCGCGGCCCGGTAGGCGCTCGCGATGCGCAGCGTGCCCATGCGCTCGGGTAGCGGCTGCAGCACGACCTGTTGCGCGGCCTCGGCCACGGACCGCACCTGGCGCAGCTCGGCGCTGTGCCTCTCCCGCAGTCTGCAGAAGACGACGGTGAGCGCGCAGATCAGCACCAGGGCGATGAGCTGGCTCTCGTGGTTGGAGTTGAACAGGCTGTTGCGGATCACCGAGATCGCCACCAGCGCCCCGACGGACAGGGCGCCGATCAGCGCGGTGAGCCGGGAGCCGCCGATGGAGGCGGTGATCGCCGGCGCGACCACGAGCAAGGGCCCCAGATGCGTGCTCTGGGGCGCCAGCACGTCGGCGATCGTGATCACGACGATCAGGGCGATGGGGATCACCACGAGGTTGCGGCTGGACTGCCATGACCAAGCGCCACCGTCGTGGGGCTGAAGGCGCATACTCCATGAATACACCCGCAGCTCGGCCCGCGAGTACCTGACGGGGCGGTCGTCTCACCTCGACGCGTCGGGCTCCTGAAGCAGGCCGCCGCGCCGCAGTACGGCGTATCCCATGCCGGCACCCACCGCCAACGGCCACTCCAGCACGCCGATCACCGTCAGCGCGCCCAGCCCCGCGTACAGCGGCAGGCCCTCCTTGACGGACATCACCCGGCGGGCGGCGGCCACGGGCAGCGAGGCGGCGCTTCCCACCGCGGAGGCCACCACGCTCAGGGGCCCGACGGCGACGGACAGCACGTGCCGGCCAGGAGCGGGCGAGGATGTCGGCCTCCCGGCGCGTCGCGGTGCGCGGGGCGTGGGCGGTGCCTTCTTCTCCGCCCTCTTGTTCTCCGCTTTTCCGACCCTGCCCGGTGCTTTTCCGACCCTGCTCGAAGTCCTCGCCGATGCCTTGGTCCTGACCTTGGCCTTGGCTTTGGGATTGGCCTTTGCTTCTGCCTTGGCCGCCGTTGCCGGTTTCGGCTTGGTCTCCATCGGCTTCGCGGACTTCACCGGTTTCACCGACTTCACCGTCTTCACCGTCTTCACGGACTTCACCGGCTTCACGGACTTCACCGGCTTCGCCCGCCTCGGCTCGGTTCCCACCGAGGCGGTCCCCGTCCGTCCGGCCCGGGCCCCCGTCGGCCCGGCCTTCTTCGGCCCGCGCACCGCCGCTGGAGGCCTCTCGGCCCTCTTCTGCGTTCTCGTGCTCGACGTTCTCGTGCCGGTCGGCGCGGACACGGGACGTCGCCGTGTGCTCTGCGTCGTCTTCGCCCCGGCGGCGTCACGCGACGGCGCTCGGGTGGTCTTGGTCCGCGGGGCCGGGCGCTTCTCGGCGGTCTTCGGCGTGGTCACGGTTCACTTCCGTTCGTGGGTCCGGGACTTGGCCCCCCGACCAGAGCGCACGGCGCGCCCTGACACCAGCCACAAGCTACCCGTGGGTCCGCGGGCCTGCGAGCCAGGACGCCGTTCGGCTCAGCACGCCGGGCGGGGCGCCCGGGGCCCGGGTCATGATGATCGCGACCGGCCGGGGGCCATCGGCGAGGACCGGGGACGAACCGGGGGACAGACCCGCGTGGAAAGGTGGCGTGCGGATGTCGCTGCTGTCCGGAGTGCGGCTTCCCCTGACAGGACCGCTGGCCGAACAGATGGCCGCCGGGGTCCGCGGTGCCGTGGACATGGCCGCCACGGTGCTCGGCATGGAGCGCCGCGACGTCTGGTCGCGCCCGGGGCGCTCCCACATCGAGGTACGAGGCGTGCGCGGCCCGCACGGACTGTCGCTCGGCGGCCTCGTGGAGCAGGCGCTCGAGGAGCACCCCTGCGTGTCGTGGGCGCGGGTCAACGGCCCCGCCGAGCGGGTCGTCGTCGAACTCACCTCCCCGCCACCGCCCCAGGACGAACTCATCCGGATCATCGCCCGAGCGGAGGCCCACGGCGCGCACACCGCCCCGACGTCCGGCGTGCCCGACCGCTGGTGCCCTCAGCCGCATCACCCCTCCGAGGGACGGGGCAAGCGGCCCAGCCTCCCCGTGCTGGCCGCGGACGTGGCCGGGCTGCTCCTCATGGTGGGCACCCGGCTGTCGCCCTGGCCACCGCTGCCCGCCGAGGTGGGGGCGCTGGCGGCCGCCGTCCAGCACCATCCCTGGTTGCGCAGGGCGATGCTGTCCGCTCTGTCCGCGCAGGGGAACGCGGGACCTCTGGTCCCCGTGCTCAACGCGATCCTCCAGGGCGTCGCCACGCGCGGCGGCGGCCTGGTGCTCGACGTCGCGCAGCGCGTCGTGCAGTGGCGGGAGGCCAATGCGGCACTCGACGCCTGGGTGCGGGCCGAGCCCGAGATGGTGCGGGGACCCGAGGACGCGCACGCCGAGCCGATCGTCGTCGAACGCCCGACCGCCCACGAGGACGTCACCAGCCGCTACGCCGGACGGGCGATGGGCGCCGGCGCCGCCGTGGGAGCGCTGGCCGCACCCTACGCCGGGCCCCGGCGGGGCCTCGCGGTGGCGCTGGCGAGCATGCCGAAGGCGCCCGAGGCCGGCCGCGAGGGCTTCGCCACCAGTCTCGGCAGGTTCCTGGCCCTGCGCGGCGTGGTGGCCATGGACCGCAGCGCCCTGCGCCGCCTCGGCCAGGTGAACACCGTCCTGCTCGACGTGGACGTCCTGCGCAGCGGACGCCACGAGCTGACCGAACTGACCCTGCTCGGCGACGCCGGGTCCGAGCAGGTCTCCGACCGGCTGTTCGCCCTGTTCGACCCGGCCGCACCCGCCCGGACCCGGCGGGACGACGACGGCTGGGCGCTCGGGCCGCTGGAGGACCTTCGGGTGACGGGCCGCACCGGGCGCCGGGAGGCGGAGCGGTTGCGGTTCCGGGGCAGCGAGACGGTGCTGGGCCTGGCCTTCCGGCGCCGCCTGGTGGCCGTGGCGGGGGTCGCGACCCAGACCCTGCCCGGGGCGCAGGCGCTGGCCGCCGCCGCCCGCCGCTCGGGTATCCGCGTGATCCTCGCCGGTGACCAGCCCTATCCCGAACTCGGCTTCGTCGACGCGATGGTGCCCACGGGCGGCCACCTCGTGGCGTCGGTGCGCGCCCTCCAGGCGGAGGGCGCGGTGGTGCTCCTGGTGTCGGGCAACCGCCGGGCGCTCGGCGCCTCCGACTGCGGCATCGGCGTCCACCGTCAGGGCGAACCGCCGGCCTGGGGCGCCCATCTGCTGGTCGGCACCGACCTCGACGCGGTCGGGCTGATCCTCACCGGTGTCGGAGTGGCCCGCCAGGTCGACCGCGACAGCGCGGTGCTGGCCGCGAGCGGCAGCGGCATCGGCGCGGTCGCCGCCCTGCGGGCACCGGCGGGCCAGGCGTGCTCGCGCGGACAGACGGCCTGCAACACCGCCGGCGGGATCGCCTTCGGTCTCGGCCTGTGGCGCGCCCGCCAACTGTGCGCACGTCCCCTCACCCCCTCCGTGGAGACCGTCCCCTGGCATCTGATGCCGTCCGCACGCGTACTGGAACGGCTGGGCACGAGCGGCGACGGGCTCACCCCGCAGGAGGCCGCGGCGCGTGCCAAGGGCGTGCCGGAAGCGGGCGCCGCACCGCGCACCACCCTGCCGTCGGCGTTCGTGGAGGAGCTGGCCAACCCGCTCACGCCGGTCCTGGCCGGCGGCGCGGCCCTGGCGGCGGCCGTGGGCTCCAAGGCGGACGCCGCGCTGGTCGCCTGCATCACCGCGACCTCCGCCCTGGTCGGAGGCGTCCAACGGGTACGGACCGAGCGCGCCCTGGCCGCCCTGACGGCACGCTCGGCCGTCGGAGCACGGGTGCGCCGGGGAGGACGCGAGTACCTGGTCACCGCGGGCGAACTGGTGCCCGGGGACGCCATCCTGCTCCGTTCCGAGGACGTCGTACCCGCCGACTGCCGTCTGCTGGAGGCCGAGGGACTGGAGGTCGACGAGTCCTCCCTGACCGGCGAGTCCCTGCCCGTGGCCAAGGATCCGGCGCCCGTGGTCGCCTCCCAGCTCACCGAGCGCCGCTCGATGCTCTACGAGGGCACCACGGTCTCCGCCGGGCAGGCCCTCGCCGTCGTCGTGGCCACCGGCGCGGCCACCGAGGTGGGGCGCACCATGGCCACCGCGCGCGAGGCGGCACCGGTGACCGGCGTCGAGGCCCGCCTGTCGGCGCTGACCAAGGCCAGCCTCCCGGTGGCGACGGCGTCCGCGGCGGCCGTCGCCGGAGCGGGGCTGCTGCACGGCCGCCCGCTCGCCCAGAGCCTCGCCTCGGCGGTCAACCTGGCCGTCGCCTCGGTCCCCGAGGGACTGCCGTTCCTCGTCAACGCGGCCCAACTGGCCTCGGCGCGGCGGCTGGCCGAGCACGGCGCCCTGGTCCGCAACCCGCGCACCATCGAGGCGCTGGGCCGGGCCGATGTGCTCTGCTTCGACAAGACCGGCACCCTGACCGAGGGCACCCTCCAGCTCGCCTCCGTCAGCGACGGGACCAGCACCCTCCCGGTCGGCGGACTCGGCACGGGACACAAGGGGGTGCTGTCCGCCGCCCTGCGCGCCACCCCCGCCGCCCGCCGCTCGCAGCCCATGGCCCACCAGACCGACCGGGCCGTGGACGCGGGCGCGCGTCGGGCCCGGGTGACGGTGGGTCGGGGCGCGCCCCGCTGGCGCCGCACCGACACCCTGCCCTTCGACCCGTCCCGCGCCTACCACGCCACCGCGGGCCGCACCGGGAACACGGCGCTGCTCAGCGTCAAGGGTGCCCCGGAGACCGTGCTCGCCCGCTGCCGGAGCAGGCGTCTGAACGGCACCGAGAGCGCCCTGGACGCCGCCGGGCGCGGGGCGCTCGCCCGGGTCACCGAGGAACTGGCCGGTGCGGGGCGCCGCGTCCTGGCCGTGGCGGAGCGCACCCTGGGCCCCGGCGAGGAGCTGACCGACGGCACGGTACGCGACCTGGTGTTCGTCGGGTTCGTGGTCCTGGCCGACCCCGTCCGCCCCGGAGCGGCGCCCGCCACCGCACGGTTGCGCGCCGCCGGAGTGCACACGGTCCTGCTCACCGGGGACCACGCCGCCACCGCCGAGGCCATCGCCGCCTCCGTCACCGGCGAGCGGGAGCACACGGTGATCACCGGGCCCGAACTGGACGAGCTCGACGACGTCTCGCTCGACGGGCTGCTGCCCAAGGTGGACGTGATCGCCCGGTGCACCCCGCGCCACAAGGTCCGTATCGTCCAGGCCTACCAGCGCCTTGGCCGGGTGGTGGCGATGACCGGGGACGGCGCCAACGACGCACCCGCCATCCGCCTCGCCGACGTCGGCATCGCGCTGGGACGCCGCGGCACCCCGGCCGCCACCGCCGCGGCCGACGTGGTCATCGGCGACGACCGTCTGGAGACGATCGTCACCGCCCTGACCGAGGGCCGGGCGATGTGGACCTCCGTCAGGACCGCGCTGGCCATCCTCATCGGCGGCAACCTCGGCGAGGTCACCTTCAGCGTGCTCGCCTCGGCGCTGGCGGGCAGCTCCCCGCTGAGCGCCCGTCAGATCATGCTGGTCAACCTGCTCACCGACCTGGCCCCGGCCCTGTCGATCGCCGTGCGCACCCCGGCCCGGAGCACGGGGGAGCAGCTCCTCGAAGAGGGCCCCCAGCACTCCCTGGGCACCGCGCTGACCCAGGAGATGCTGCAACGCGGACTGACCACCGCGCTGGGCGCGGGACTGGCCTGGACGGCGGCCCGCTTCACCGGCACCCAGCGCAGGGCGGCCACCGTGGCCCTGGCCGCGGTGGTCGGCACCCAGCTGGCGCAGACCCTGGTCAGCGGTGGCGCGAACCGCCAGGTGCTGGCCGCCACCATCGGCTCGGCCGCGCTGCTCACGGGCATCATCCAGACGCCCGGCGTCAGTCAGTTCTTCGGGTCGACGCCGCTCGGTCCGCTCGCCTGGGGCATCGCGCTGGCGGCCATCGCCACCGCCATGGCGCTCCACCCGGCACTCGGTCCGCTCGCGAGCCGGCTGGCGGACACGGGGTGGCTGCCCACCGCCGCCGAAGGGGCCGACGGGCCGGGCGAGGACGCGGGAGCGGCACCGCTGTCCTCGGCCGCCGCCGCGCTCGCCGCGGTTCCGGTCGGCTGGCTGAACGGGGCGCTCGGACGCCTCGGCCTGGGCCTGCCCCTCCTGCGACTGCCGTCCTGACCGTGACGGGCCCCGCCCGCGCCCCGCGTCACAGCCAGCCGTTGCGCTTGAAGCCCCGGTAGATGAAGAAGCAGGCGGCGGCGATGACCGCCAGGGCGAGCGGATAGCCGTAACGCCAGTGCAGTTCCGGCATGTGGTCGAAGTTCATGCCGTACACACCGCACACCATGGTGGGCACGGCGACGATCGCGGCCCACGCGGTGATCTTGCGGGCGTCCTCGTTCTGCGCCACGGCCACCTGCGCGAGATGGGCCTGCAGAATGGAGTCCAGCAGCGCGTCGAACGCCGTGACCTGCTCGGTGACCCGGCTGAGATGGTCGGCGACGTCCCGGAAGTACGCCTGGATCTCCCGGTCGACGAAGCGCATCGGTTCGGTGGCGAGCCGGGACATCGGCCGGGCGAGGGGGACCACCGCCCGCTTGAGTTCGAGCAGTTCGCGCTTGAGCTGGTAGATGCGGCCGGCGTCGGCGCCGCGCGGGCTCTGCGGGGAGAACACCTCCGACTCGACCTGGTCGATGTCGTCCTGGACGGAGTCGGCGACGGTCACGTAGTCGTCGACGACATGGTCCGCGACGGCGTGCAGCACCGCGGACGGCCCCTTCGCCAACTGGGCGGGGTCCGACTCCAGTTCCTCCCGCAGCGGACCGAGGGAGCCGTGCCGGCCATGGCGGACGGTGACCACGAAGTCGGGGCCGGTGAAGACCATGATCTCGCCGGTGTTGACCACCTCGCTGGTGGCGGTCAGCTCCGAGTGCTCCACATACGTGACCGTCTTGAAGACGGCGAACAGCACCTCGCCGTACTGCTCCACCTTGGGACGCTGATGGGCGTGCACGGCGTCCTCCACCGCGAGCGGGTGCAGGTCGAACAGCTTGGCGACCCCGGCGAACTCCTCGTCGGTCGGCTCGTGCAGGCCCAGCCACACGAAGCCGTTCCTGCGGCGCACCTGCCGGACGGCCTCCTCGACGGAGTCGACGTCGGGGCGGCGCACGCCGTCGCGGTAGACGACGCAGTTGACGACCGTGGAGCCGAGCGGGGAGCGGGCGGGGTGACTGAGGTCCACGCGGCGGCTGCGCCGGGTCAGCCGGGCGACCTTGCGCAGATTGCCGACCATCGACATGCGGAACTCTCCTTTCGCCGGGACTTCGGGGGCCCGGGCAGTGTCCCAGGCGGGGGTAAGACGGACGCCGGCACCCGCCGGTGCCGGGAGCGCCGCCCACCTCCCCCTCACCTCACCGGTCTTCACCGGTCCACACCCGTCCTTTACCGGCTCGTTCCCCGGCGTGGGCGGCGGGCGGGGCCGACCGTGTACAGGTCGAGGACGGCCGGCGGCTCCGCGAGGCCGGGGCCGCCGGCCCCGACCCACGCGGCGATGTCGGCGCAGGCGTCGGGGTCGTTGACCAGTCCGAGCCACACCGGGCGTCCTCCGGCGCGCCGCCCGGTGGTGGAGGGCTGGACGACGATCACGTTCGCCTGTTCGCAGACGTCCAGGCACTCGGAGGCCCGCACACGCGCCACATCCGCCAGCGCCGCCCGCAGACCGTCGAGTTGGGCGGCATGGTCCACACCCGGGATCTTCGGCGTGCCGCAGCAGCAGCCCCGGCACACCGTGACGGTGCAGCGGTCCGAGGGCGACGGCGCTCGCGCGCCGGGCACATGGCCCACGGTCGTGGGGGAGGGCAGGGACAAGAGGAACCCTTCGCCGGGCGGGAGGTACCGGACCGGTCACGATACAGACACCCCGCAGGGGCTACCGTTCGGTGTGCGAGCGAACCGGCTCAGCCCCGCATGGGCCGAAGGAGGACGATCAGGATGGCAGGTCACCCGGTGACCGTTCTGTCGGCGGGGCAGCTCGCCGAACCGACCCTCGGGCACCTGCTGTCGTCCTGGCAGGTCGACGTCCCCGCGCTGCTGCTGGTCCTCGCCCTCGGCGCCCTCTACGGCTGGGGTGTCCTGCGGGTGCGCCGGCGCGGAGCGTCCTGGCCGCTCGCCCGCCTCGCCGCCTTCGCCTTCCTCGGGCTCGGCACCCTGATCGTGGCCACGATGTCGGCGCTCGCCGTGTACGACCACGTGCTGTTCTGGCCGGCCGCGGTGCAGAACGTCCTGCTCGACCTGGTCGCTCCCCTGGGTCTGGCCCTCGGGGACCCGCTGCGGCTCGCGGTCGAGGCGCTGGAGGAGGACTCCGCGGGGCGGGTCCGGCGGGCGATGACCGGCAAGGTGGTGCGCGTCCTGACGTTTCCGCTGGTCAGCACCGCCCTGGTGCTCGCCACCGAGCTGACCGTGTACTTCACGCCGTACTTCGCGACCGCCCTGCGCGTGGGCTGGCTGCACGAGCTGCTGTATCTGCACCTGCTGCTCGCCGGATGCCTGTTCGTGGTGCCGGTGCTCACCCGGGAGCAGACGCTGCCCGCGTGGTGCACCCACCCGGTGCGGGCGGCGCTCGTCTTCGTGGACGGTGTGGTCGACGCGGTGCCGGGGCTCGTGGTGATGACGCACGGCACGTTGATCGCGGGCGCCTGGTACCTGCACCACGCCCCTTCCTGGGCGCCGGACGTCCAGCGCGACCAGCAGCTGGGCGGTGGCGCGATGCTCGCCCTCGCGGAGCTGGTCGCGCTGCCGTTCCTGCTGGCGATCCTGGTGGCCTGGGCGCGTACCGAACGCGCCCAGGCCGTGGCGCTCGACCGCAGGCTCGACCGGGAACTCACCCCCGCGGCCGTGCCGGCCGCGGACACCGGCGAGGCCGGGTCCCCCGATCTGGTCCGCCCCTGGTGGGAGACCGAGCACACCGAGGTGGCCGCCAGGATCCGCGGCCGGCGCGGCACCGGCTGAGCCCTCAGGCGCTCTTGGGCGCCGCCTGCTGCACGACGTCGAAGGACCACAGCATCGACCCGCTCGCCGCGGGGCGCGGACGCTCGCCGCCCTCGGCACCGCCGCCGTCGCCGCCCTGGTGGGCGGCCTTCATGGGGCCCTCCATCCAGGCCTGGAACGACGCCTCGTCACGCCAGCGCGTGTAGACCAGGTAGTCGTCGGTGCCCTCGACGGGCCGCAGGAGCTCGAACCACTCGAACCCGTCCGAGCTCTCCACGGTGTGGGCGCGCGCGGCGAAGCGCTTCTCCAGCGTCTCCCGCTGCTCGGTGGAGACCTTCAGCACGTTGATCTTGACTACGCTCATGGGCCCATCCTGCCGTACGGCCGGTGGACCCGCGGCATTGACATGCGCATGGAGTTATAACGTGATGATCTGAATCACCGCTCAGCCCTTGACTGTCTCAGTCTCTTCTCATATTTGAGCGCTGAATAGGGACATTCCTGCGCTCGCCTTGACCTGCGTAAAGCAAACGTAAAAGAAATACCCGCGAAAGAGTCAAATCTCGGGTGACGGTCTTCTGCAGCGGGGCTCGGCATTCCTACTGTGAGCGGCCGTTGGGCGTTAATTCCCTGTTCAGATAATGAGAGGCCCCTTGACATGGTGAACGTTGACCATGCAGCCCCCGATGTGACCCGCAGTGAGACCGGTGACACCAGTCTGCGGCGGAACGTCGGTCTGATCGGACTGATGTGGGCCTCCGTGGGTTCCATCATCGGTTCCGGTTGGCTTTACGGCGCGGAGAAGGCCGTCACCACGGCCGGCCCCGCCGCCATCATCTCCTGGCTGATCGGCACCGTGGCGATCGTCCTGCTGGCGCTCGTGCACGCCGAACTCGGCGGCATGTTCCCGGTGGCCGGCGGCACGGCCCGCTACCCGCACTACGCCTTCGGCGGCCTGGCGGGCATGTCGTTCGGCTGGTTCTCCTGGCTGCAGGCGGCCACCGTGGCACCGATCGAGGTCGAGGCCATGATCGGCTACGCGGGGCACTGGAAGTTCGCACAGGGCTTCCTGCACGCCAACGGCACCCTGACGACCAGCGGCTTCCTCGTGGCGGTCCTGCTCATGGCCGTCTTCGTCGCCGTCAACTTCTTCGGTGTCCGGGTGCTGGCGCACACCAACAGCGCCGCCACGTGGTGGAAGATCGCCGTGCCGCTGATCGCCATCTTCGTCATCGCGATCGGCAACTTCCACCCGCACAACTTCACCTCGCACGGCTTCGCGCCGTTCGGCGCCAAGGGTGTGCTGGGTGCCATCAGCGGCAGCGGCATCATCTTCGCCCTCCTCGGCTTCGAGCAGGCCATCCAGCTCGCCGGTGAGAGCCGCAACCCCAAGCGAGACCTGCCCCGCGCCACGCTCGGCTCGGTCGCGATCGGTGCCGTGATCTACGTCGCGCTCCAGGTCGTGTTCATCGGCGCGCTGCCGGTCAGCACCTTCGCGCACGGCTGGGACAAGCTCGACTTCCCGGGCATCAGCGGCCCCTGGGCCGGTCTCGCGACGCTGGTCGGCCTCGGCTGGCTGAGCGCGGTGCTCTACATCGACGCCGTGATCTCCCCCGGTGGCACCGGCCTCATCTACACCACCGCCACCTCGCGCGTCTCCTACGGCCTGTCCAAGAACGGCTACGCGCCCAAGCTCTTCGCGAAGACCGACTCGCGCGGCGTG
This sequence comes from Streptomyces sp. NPDC048664, assembly GCF_040650555.1. NCBI lineage: Bacteria > Bacillati > Actinomycetota > Actinomycetes > Kitasatosporales > Streptomycetaceae > Streptomyces > Streptomyces sp. NPDC048664. The sequence continues at coordinate 142,673 of NZ_JBEZHK010000015.1, forward strand.
CCGTGGTTCGGCCTGATCATCTCCTTCGTGACCGGCGTGGTCTGCTTCCTGCCCTTCCCGGACTGGCAGACGCTGGTCAGCTTCATCACCTCGGCGAGCGTCCTGATGTACGCCGGCGCGCCCCTGGCCTACGGCGTCTTCGCCGACCGGATCCCGGACCACGAGCGCCCCTACCGCCTGCCCGGCGGCAAGCTGATCTCCCCGCTGTCCTTCATCGTCGCCAACCTGATCATCTACTGGGCCGGCTGGGACACGCTGTGGCGCCTGGGTATCGCGATCGTCCTGGGCTACGCGCTGCTCGGCGGATACGCCCTCTACGCCCGCGGCAAGAACCTGCCCGACGCTCCCCGCATGGACTTCAAGTCCGCCCAGTGGCTGCTTCCGTACCTGGTGGGCATGGGCCTGATCTCCTGGCAGGGCGGCTTCGGCGGCCAGGCGCACCTCGGCCTGTGGTGGGACATGGTGGTCGTCGCCGCCTTCTCCCTGGTGATCTACTACTGGGCGAAGGCCACCGCGTCGCAGCCCGAGGCGATCAAGCGGAGCATCGACGAGGTCGTGGTCGTCGACACCCCGGCCCACTGAGGCACCGCCTCCTGGCACCACCGGCATGCAACGCCCGACCGGACGTGTCCCCGTCAGCCCCGGCTGACGGGGACACGTCCCGTTCGCGTAGCGCGGCGGACGGCCGTCCGCGTCCGGACCTTGCCGGGCGGCCCCGCGCCTGGTTGGGTACCGCGACGAGCCCGGCGGGCACGACGACAGGAGAGGGACGACGTGGAAGCACAGACGCGGCAGGACACCGGGGCCGGCCTGCCCGACGGACTCGCCCGGGCGATCCGCGCGACGGCCGCCGACATCGCCGCGGTACTGCGCGGGGCGGGGGACATGGACACCCCCGTGCCCGACTCGGAATGGAGCGTCGCCGAGGCGGCGGCCCATCTCGCGCAGGCGAACGAACTGATGGCCGACCTCGCGGCCGGCCGCGAACGCCCCTACGGCGACGGCACACCGCAGAGTCTGGCCGCCGCCAACGCGCGGGCGCTCGCGGTGTTCGAGGAGCGGGGGGCGCACCCGCTGGCAACCATGATCGTGGACCAGGCGGACGCCTTCCTCGAGGCGGTGGACCGGTCCGTCGCGGAAGGCACCGCCGACCGGACGCTGATGACCCCGCTCGGTCCCCTGAACCGGGCGCTCCTCGCCTCCTACCTGCTGACGCACATGCTGGGCCATGGCTACGACCTGGCCCGCGCGCTGGACCGGCCGCACATGATCGACCCCCCGCGCGTCGAACTCTGCCTGCCGTTCCTGCGGGCGGCCATGCCCCGGGTCGCCGACCCGGCCGCCGTCGCCGGGCTCACCGCCCGCTACCGCCTGCGGGTGCGGGGCGGCTCGGCCTTCGGCGTCACCGTGGCCGACGGCGCCGTCGAGGTGACGCCGCGGCCGCCGCACCGCCCCGACTGCACCCTGCTCACCGAGCCCGTCACCTTCTTCCTCATCGCGCTGGGCCGGGCCAACCCCTGGCGGGCCATCGCCGCGGGCCGGGTGCTCGCCTGGGGGCGCAAGCCCTGGCTGGCCCCCCGCTTCCCGGGGCTGTTCACGGCGCCCTGAGCGCCCGCGGCACCCCTCAGCAGCCCTTGACGAAGTCGACGACGTACCACTTGTTCTTGCTCGTGTTGTAGATCGCGGTGAGGAAGTCCCGTTTGTTGGCCCCGGTGGTGAGGGTGACCGCCGAGACGGTCGTCCCCAGGGCGAACACGGAGCTGAGGGTGAGGGCCCTGCCGCCGGTGGCGTCCTGGACGAGACGACGCGTTGCCCGTCGGTGGGGTTGGTGGGCGGGCCGAGGGTGCGGCTGCCGCCGAGGGTGACCCGGAAGTGATGGCCGAGCGCGGCGTTGGTGGCGATGGTCGCGGCGTCCGTGAGGGTCACCGGCGGGGGGTTGAGTTTGGCGTCGACGTAGTCCTTGCGCGTCAGATGCTGGGCCTGGCTGGGGGAGGCGGTCGTGGAGACGGTGCCCTCGTAGTAGGCGGAACCGGCCCCGTAGACGAAGCCGGTGGCCACCGTGCCGCCCGCCGTGTCGTTGGTGACGTTGGTGAACCCCGCCAGGGACAGCGGCGTGACGTTGCTGACGTCGCCCAGGGTGGCCGAGCAGTCGTCGTCCACGACGATCGAGGTGCTCGCGGAGGGGGCGGGGCTGTTCTCGGCGAAGCCGAAGACGCTCACGGCGCGGGCGCCGCCGGTGACCCAGACGCTGGAGTCGGGGCTGCCCAGGCTGAAGCAGTTCCGCAGTCCGACGCCGATCGCCGCGTCGATCTTCCACGCGTACCCGTCGTATCCGGTGCCCCGGTCCACCGCGGACTCGGCCCCGCACCCCAGGAAGCCGATGCTCTGGCTGCCGGCGCCCGTGACCTCGTACCCGATGCCGCAGTGGTCCGCGGCGCAGCCGGTGAAGGAGCAGCTGGCGCCGGCGGCCCCGCCGGCCACGCCGTGGATGTCCCAGCCGTGGTTGCCGTTGCCCGCGGAGGTCACGCCGATGAACGTGGACACGATGGGGTTGGACAGGTCGATGCCGGAGTCGCGGAAGTACTTCACGCTCACCCGGGAGAACTCCAGGGACACGGTGGCGGGGTTGGCGACCCGGGTGAGCGCGATGCCCTTGCCGGTGCCGCCGCCGGGACCCTGGAAGGTGAGGTCCTGCAGGGTCAGCCGGGTGATGTCCGAGCCGGTCAGCCCGCCCGCGGAGGCACTGGACTGAAGGATGACCGAGGCGCCGTCGCTCACTCCGGCGAGCACGAGTTGGAACGGGCGACGAGGGCCGACGAGATCTTGTAGGTGCCGGCGGGGAAGACGACCGTGCCTCCCGAGGCGGGCACGGCGCCGATGGCGCTCTGCAGGGCGGTGGTGTCGTCGGTGCTTCCGTTGCCGGTCGCTCCGTAGTCCAGGACGTTGATCCAGTAACTGGTGGCCACGATGACTCCGTTCCGGATGTCTTCCGCGTGGAAGGGGTGGTGGTGCGACCGGATGGGGGAAGGAGGCCCTGTCGGAGGATTACGTTGTGAATGCGCTCGATTTCTCTCCGTTATCTCAAGTGCGCCGCCGGGCCCCGGTAAAGCCCCTGACGGAATGGCACCGGGGGCCTCCAGAAGGGCCGTTCAGGAAGGACGGGTGGAAGAGCTGCGACCGGAAGTCCCTTTCATCCGTCATAGCGGTGCCGAGGGCGGCCCCGCCGCGCCCCAGCCGCCTTCCGGTCGGCCGCGTCTCGTCGTGGTGATCACCGCCCACAACAAGCAGCGCCATCTGCCCGCGGCGCTCGGATCCGTCAAAGCCCAGAGCGGTGCGGTGAGTCGGATCGTCGTCATCGCCGATCGATGTACCGACCGCACCGTCGACATCGCCAGGGAGCAGGGCTGCGAGGTCGTCGAGACCGTCGGCAACGGGGTCCTGAAGGCCGGCGCCCTGAACCAGGTGCTGCCCGCCCTGCTCGACACCCTGGGCGAGGCGGACGCCCTGCTGCTCATGGACGCGGACACCACCATCTGCCCGGAGTTCACGGAGGCCGCCCTCGCCTGCCTGGCGTCCCGGCCCGAAGCGGGCGCGGTCGGAGGGGTGTTCTACGGCCACAGCGGCGCGGGTCTGGTCGGGGCGCTCCAGCGCAACGAGTACGCGCGCTATGCCCGCGAGGTCGCCCGCCGCCGGGCCAGGGCCACGGTGCTCACCGGGACCGCCTCCGTCTTCCGCGCCCGGGTGCTGCGCGCCGTGGCGGCTGCGCGCGGCACCCTCCTGCCGGGCCCGCCGGGCTGTGTGTACGACCCGGGCGCGCTCACCGAGGACAACGAGATCACCCTGGCCGTCAAACACCTGGGCTGGGCGACCCTCTCCCCCCGCCGCTGCCGCGTGGTCACCGAAGTGATGCCCACCTGGGGGGACTTCGTGCGCCAACGCCTGCGCTGGCAGCGCGGCGCCCTGGAGAACCTGCGCGCGTACGGACTGACCGGGGTCACCCTGCCGTACATCGTGAAGCAGTGCGCGATGTACTTCGGCATCGCGGCCGTCTGCCTGATGCTCTTCACCAGCGGGCTGTTCGTCTGCCTCGGCCTGTACACCGCCCCTCGCGGGTGGCTGTGGGTCCCACTCGCCGTCTTCGTCCTCGAACGCGTCTGGACCGTGCGGCGCCAAGGGCCCGCAGCCATGGCCCTGGCGGCACCCCTCGTCCTCGAGTTCGCCTACGACGGCGTCCAGCAGTGGGTCTATCTGCGGGCGGCGGCCCAGACGCTGCGCCGCCAGGGGCGCCAGTGGCACCACGTCGCATGCGAGGAGGGATCGCGCACATGATGCACGGGAAGCCGCCCCTGGTGACCGTCTGTGCCGGTGCCACCGGCACACCGCTGCTGTACGCCACCGCCTGCCGCCTGTGGTGGGTGGTCATCACGCTCACGCTGATCGCGGCGGCGGGCGCCGCGCTGCGCCTGGTGCCCCGCAGATCGGAGTGGGGCGGCCGGGTCGGGTCACGGCAGGCGCCTGGCCCCCGGGCCCGGCCGGACCGCGACCTGGTCCGGGGTCAGCGCCGTGTGCTCCGCGGCGCACTCGACGACCACCCGTACCGGGGCCCCGCACTCGGCGTGGCTCAGGTCCAGGACGGCGCCCTCGGGCGCGGGGTCGTGCATCTCGCCCCACTGGCGCAGCGCGACGACGAGCGGCCACAGGTCCCAGCCCTTGCGCGTCAGGCGGTACTCGTTGCGGGCGCGGCTGCCCGGCTCGCGGTAGGGGACGGTCGTCAGGACCCCGGCCGAGGTGAGCTTGCGCAGCCGGTCGCTGAGGACCGCCTCCGACAGGCCGATGTGGCGGCGGAAGTCGTCGAAGCGGCGGACCCCGTTCACGGCGTCGCGCAGGATCAGCAGCACCCACTTCTCGCCGACCAGGTCGAGGGTGCGTCGCACGGAGCAGTTCTCCGTGCTCATCTCAAGCCACTCCATCGTTCCATGGTAGCCAGGCTGGCTTCGAGATTGACAGTCAGCGGAGCGCGGATCTAACTTCGTCCGGAGAAGTCAGACGGGAAGGTGGCACGGCATGGGCCGGATCCGTACGTACCAGTGGGAGGACCCCGCGGTCACCGCCGAGGCGGCCGGGCGGCTCTCCGGGCTGGAGCTGCTGGGCGAGATGCGGGCGGGCCGGCTTCCGGGGCCGCCGATCCTCGCCACCCTGGACTTCACCCTCGACGAGGTCGCCCCCGGCCGGGTGGTGTTCTCCCTGCTCCCGGGCGAGGACCACTACAACCCGATCGGCAGCGTGCACGGCGGGGTCTACGCGACCCTGCTCGACTCGGCGGCCGGCTGCGCCGTCCACTCCACCCTGCCCGCGGGCACGGCGTACACCTCGCTCGACCTGAACGTGAAGTTCCTGCGGCGCGTCACGGTGGACACCGGCAGGGTGCGCGCCGTCGGCACGGTCGTGAACAGCGGCCGCCGGACGGCCCTCGCCGAGGCGACCCTGCTCGACTCGGCCGACCGCCTCCTGGCGCACGCCACCAGCAGCTGCATGCTCTTCCCCGTGCCTCCCGCCGGGGGCTGACGCCAGGGACCGACGCCACCGCGTCGCCCGCGTCGTCGTGCGCCGCGGCAGCACTCGGTTCCCTCAAGATCGGCACTGAGTGCCATTTCGGTCGTTCCGGTGCTACGTTCGCGTCCATGAGCCCGAGCAGCGCGGCCCGCCGCGACGACAAGGCCGACGCGCCCGCCATGAAGCCGCCCATGCGCGACGCCCTGGTCTCGGCGGCCTTCCAGCTCTTCGTGGAGCGGGGCTACGAACAGACCACCGTGGACGACATCGTGGCGCTCGCGGGGGTGGGGCGCCGGTCGTTCTTCCGCTACTTCCCCTCCAAGGAGGACGTGGTCTTCCCCGACCACGAGCGGTGCCTCGCCGATCTGACGGCCTTTCTCGCGGCGTCCGACGGTGCGGACGAGCCGGTCGCGCGGGTCTGCGACGCGGCCCGGCTCGTGTTCGGCATGTACGCCGAGAACCCCGCCTTCTCCGTGCAGCGCTACCGGCTGACACGGGAGGTCCCCGGGCTGCGCGCGTACGAACTGTCCGTGGTGTGGCGCTACGAGCGCGCCCTCGCCGGATATCTGCGCGAGCGCTTCGCGGACCGGCGCGAGGGCACCCTTCAGGCGGACGTCGTCGCGGCCGCCGTGGTCGCGGCGCACAACAACGCGCTGCGCTCCTGGCTGCGTGCCGGCGGCCGGGGCGGGGCGGCGGCGGTGGACCACGCGCTCGGACATGTGCGCGCTGTGTACGGCGGACCGGCCGAGGGGTCCCCGGCGCCGTACGCCGTCCGGCCGGTGACGCCGGACGGGGACGGGGACGTGGTCGTCGTGGTCTGCCGCAGGGGGGCGCCCCTGTGGCGGGTCGTCCAGGAACTGGAGCCCGTGCTCGGCGGCCGCGACTGACCGCACCCCGGCCCCGAACCCAGGTGAGGGGTACGGAGTGCCTTTACACGTGGCACTGAGTGCCATACGCTGGCGCGGTGCGCGGCGGCACGGTGATCCGCGTACGTCGGATTCCGGCTGAGCGCAGGGAGTTGACCAGCGTGTACGACCACTCGGCAAGCGTGTCCTACTCGGCGGCCGACTCCGCCACAGGCCTGTTGGAGCCCGGGCCCCGGGACGCGGACGGCCTCTCCTTCCAGCGCTGCACCTGGTGCGGCACGGCCGTCTACCAGCGGCTTCTGTGCCCGGTGTGCCGGGGCAGCGAACTGAGCGCGGAGCGCAGCGAGGGAACGGGCACCGTCCGGCACGCCACGGTGGTGCATCGTCAGACGCCCCTGGCGCGCAACGTGTCGCTGGTCGAGATGGCCGAGGGATTCGTGGTGCGGGGCCGCGTCATGGGATCGCCCGCCGCCGTCCACAGCGGCGACCGCGTCAAGCTGTCCGTCGCGGAGGACCCCGTCCGCGGCGAGCCCGTCTTCCAGTTGATCGAGGAGCCGCACCGCGTGTGGGGCTGAGCGGCCCCCGACCCGCCGTCACCGCCGGGCGGGTGCCGCCGGTTGCGGCCACCGGGGCGGGGAGGGCAGGGTTCGGCGGTATGGCCACCTTGCTCATCGTGCACCACACGCCGTCGCCCACCTGCCAGGCGCTGTTCGAAGCCGTCGTCTCGGGCGCGACGGCCCCGGAGATCGAAGGGGTCCGGGTGGTGCGGCGGGCCGCGCTCGCCGCCACGGCGTCCGACGTGCTGGCCGCCGACGGGTACCTGCTGGGCACCCCCGCCAACCTCGGCTTCATGTCCGGCGCCCTCAAGCACTTCTTCGACCAGGTCTACTACCCCTGTCTGGACGAGACCGCGGGCCGCCCCTTCGGCTACTGGGTGCACGGCGGGAACGACGTGACCGGTGCCGTGCGGGGCATCGAGGCGATCACCACGGGCCTCGGCTGGCGGCGGGCGGCCGAGGCGGTGACCGTGACCGGCGGGATCGACAAGGCGGACACCGAGGCGTGCTGGGAGCTGGGGGCCGCGGTCGCCGCGGGCCTGATGGACTGACCTGCTCCGGTTGCACCCCCGCCACCCCGGTCGCAGGCTGCCCCCATGGACGTCACCCCGGAATCCGGCACCCGCCCCGTTCTGGTGACCGGGGCCGCGGGCCGGGTCGGCGGCGTGGGGCGATCCGTCGTCGAGGGCCTTCGGCGCCGAGGGCTGCCCGTGCGGGCGATGGTGCACCGGGACGACGACCGCGCGCGGGCGCTGCGCGCGACCGGAGCCGAGGTCGTGGTGGGGGACCTGACGCGCGCGGCCGAGGTCGCCGAGGCCCTCGCCGGCTGCGGGCGGCTGTACTTCGGGATGGGCGTCTCGGCCGAGTATCTCCAGGCCGCCGTGACGACGGCGGTGGTGGCGCGCGCCCACGGGTCCCTGGACGTCGTCGTGAACATGTCGCAGCTGACCGTGTCCCAGATGGGCATCACCAGCACGTCCGAATCGGAGCAGCAGCGTCAGCAGTGGCTCGTTGAGCAGGTGTTCGACTGGTCGGGTGTGCCCGTGGTTCAGATCAGACCCACCGTGTTCATGGAGAACCCGCTCTTCCAGGCCGGTTTCTCCTCGATCGCCGGGGAGGGCACCGTCCGGCTGCCCTTCGGGCGGGCGAGGACGTCGCCGGTGGCGGCCGAGGACGTCGCCGCGGTGGTGGAGGAGATCCTCGCCGAGCCGGCCCCGCACATCGGGCGGACGTACGAGCTGACCGGCCCCCGCTCCGAGGACGTCGACGCCATGGCGGCGGAGATCTCGACGGCTCTGGGCAGACCGGTGACCTACACCGACGTCCCGCTGGAGGAGTGGCTCGAGGGGGATCTGCGGCCGCTCGGTCTGCCGGACCACGTCTTCGAGCACATCGCGACCATGGCGCGTCTGCACGCGGAGAACCGGTACGACCGCCGGGCGGACGGCGTGGAACAGGTCACGGGCCGCCCCGCCTCGGGGATCGCCGACTTCGTGCGCAGGCGCGCCGCGGTCAGCTGAACCGGGCGTCCGTGATGTCGACGGACACCATGACCTGCTCCCGCAGCGGGCAGTCGTCGCTGCCGCGGCGGTAGGCCCGGCGCTTGGTGGGCAGCACGATCCCGTCCGCCGCCATCGGCTCGTGGACGTACTGCGCGGCGGCGAACCCGCCCGCCACGTCCACGTGGTAGTCGTGCCGGCGCAGGATCCCGTCGGGGCCGAAGTAGAAGTCCTGCTGCGTGGAGTGGCTGGCCAGGTGGGGAGGGAACCGGGCACGCAGCCCCCGCCACCGCTCGCCCTCCTCCTGCCACGGCCGGATCTCGTCGACCGTGAAGCCCGGCATGGCGAGCAGGAACGGTGTGGTGAGGTAGGTCCACAACGCGTAGCCGTTGAAGTAGGCGCGGTCCAGTGGGTCCCAGGCGGTCTCCAGGACATGCCCGGCGAACGACGAGCGCGGGTCCTCGCGTTCGGCCACGACCCGCCCGTCGAGCTTCTCGATGCGCACCCGCCCCGGAGTGAAGTCCGTCCTCTGGTCGGCGGCCCCGAAGGGACGCACCGAGGCGTGCTCCTCGTGCAGCCGTACGGTCATCTCGCGCGGCGCGGGGTCCTGCGGCAGGCCCTTGACGGCGAAGAGGTCCCCGCCGCTGACGACGGTGGCCCGCACCTGGTCCAGTTCCCGCCAGCGCCGCATTCCACCATGGGCCTCGATCACCTCGGCGAGCAGCTCGTTCACTCGTGACTTCCTACCCCCTTCCGGCCGCCGCGCGGCGCAGGCGCGTGCGCGGCGTAGGCCGGACGGGAGAGGGGTCAGCGCACGTTGCCGAGGCGGGCGTCCTGCCACAGGTCGACGCCGCCGTCGGTGGCGTACGTGTCGATCTCGGCGAGTTCCTCCGGGGTGAAGTCGAGGTTCTCCAGCGCGGCGACGTTCTGCTCCAGCTGCTCCGTGCGCGAGGCGCCGATGACGAGCGAGGTCACGCGCTCGTCCCGCAGCGCCCAGGCCAGGGCCATCTGGGCGAGCGTCTGGCCGCGCCGGGCCGCGACCTCGTTCAGTGCGCGCAGCCTGCGCAGCATGTCGTCCGAGAGCCAGGCGGTGTCGAACGACTTGCCCTGCGACGCCCGGGACCCCTCGGGGATGCCGTCGAGATAGCGCCCGGTCAGCAGGCCCTGTGCCAGCGCGGTGAAGCCGATGACCCCGAAACCCTCGTCCTGGGCGGCGTCGAGCAGCCCGTCGGTCTCGATCCACCGGTTGACCATGCTGTACGACGGCTGGTGGATGAGGAGCGGGGTGCCCAGCTCGCGGAGGATGGCGGCGGCCTCGCGGGTCCGTTCGGCGTCGTACGACGAGATGCCCACGTACAGGGCCTTGCCCTGGCGCACGGCGGTGTCCAGCGCCCCCATCGTCTCCTCGAGCGGTGTGCTCGCGTCGAGCCGGTGCGAGTAGAAGATGTCGACGTAGTCGAGCCCCGTCCGGCTCAGCGACTGGTCGAGCGAGGCGAGCAGGTACTTGCGGGAACCGCCGCCCTGGCCGTAGGGGCCGGGCCACATGTCCCAGCCGGCCTTGGTGGAGACCACCAGCTCATCGCGGTACGGGGCCAGGTCCTGCTTCATCAGGCGCCCGAAGTTGATCTCCGCGGAGCCGTAGGGCGGTCCGTAGTTGTTCGCGAGATCGTGGTGGGTGATCCCGAGGTCGAAGGCGCGCAGGGCGATCTCGCGCTGGGTCTCGAACGGCTGGTCGTCCCCGAAGTTGTGCCAGTAGCCCAGGGACAGCAGGGGAAGGTCGAGCCCCGAGCGGCCGGTACGCCGGTAGCGCATGGTGCCGTCGTAGCGAGCGGGGTCCGCGACGTGGTTCATCGGGCGATCTCCGGTGGTGCGGTACACAGCGCCCGTCGGGATCGAGGGCACGGCTCCACCCTGCTCCGAAGTGATCCTGAAGTCCAACCGCTGTCCCGGCTGGGATTCACCGGTGCGGTTTCTGAATCGCCGCAGCCGCCCGGCGCGGGGCCGTGGAGCCGTCCCCGCCTCCCTCCGGTGCTGTGACGAGCCTCACCGCAAACATGAGGGGTCCCTCGAGTACGGTGGGGGAGTCGAACATGAGGGACCCCTCCGAATAGGTTCGACGGCCCGGCGGCAGGCGGGCACGACCGCCTCGCACCGCCGTTCACAGCGTGACGCCACGCCGCTCACGAAGCGGGACCGTGGCAGGTGACAAGGAGATCATCATGAACAGGTTCGTCAGGCGCGTCCCGGCCGCACTCGTTTCCGCGGCGGTCGTCGGCGGAGTCGTTCTCGGCGCCGGCGGCGCCGCCTCGGCGGCCACGTCAGGGCCCGTGGCGCACGACCGCACCCCGGCCGTCGCCCACGAGGACCGCGGTGTCCGCGGTGCCACGCACCTGGAGGGCCGGCTGCGCTGGGACGGGCACCGGCTCTACGTCTGGAACGACGGCTCGTGGAAGGACGTGACCCCGGTCCGCCACGGCGGTGTCGACCGCTGGCTCGTCGACCAGTTGCTGGCCGCCCAGCGCTGAGGCGCCGTGAGAGCGACGAGAGCCGTGGCGTACGAGCTGCCCGCCCGGCTCGTCGTGTCACGTGAGATGTCCGTGCCGCTGTCCGTGGAGCTGGGCTACGACGCCGGCGACCCCTACGCCGTCCGCGCCGTCTTCCGCACGGTCGGCTCCGTCGGCGGCGCCGGAGTGGTCGAGTGGTTCTTCGGTCGCGACATGCTGACCCGGGCCCTGCGGGGGCACGCGGGTCACGGGGACGTCCGCATGTGGTCGGGGGACGGCCTCGGCCGGGACGTGCTGTACATCGCCCTCAGCCCGCCCGCGGGCTCGGTCCTGCTCGAGATCCCCGTCGAGGGCGTGGAGTCCTTCCTGGGTCAGACGCTGCAGATGGTGCCGCCCGGCTCCGAGTCGGGCCGGCTGGACCTGGACGCCGAACTGGAGCGGCTGCTCGCGGACGACTGATCCCCTCCGCCTCCGCCGTGGGCGGTGGCGGTCAGTCCTCGTCCTCGCACTCCCCGCAGGCCTCCGCGCGGCACTCGAACGTGGCGGTGAGGGACGCGTCGACCTCCTCCCGGGTGAGCGGGGGCTCGGGGAGTTCGTGCACGCACTGCGCGCGGAACGCGTCCAGCATCAGGTGGAGATGGCGCCGCCAGGCCCTGGGCGCGACGGTGCGGGTCGCCCGGATGATGCCCGCCTGCGACCACATGACGAAGGCGAGGTCCTCGGGGACGACGTCGTCCCGCAGCAGGCCCTGCTCCTGGGCGTCGCGGAAGATCCGGTCGGCCAGTTCCTTCGCGCGCTCGACGGCCTGGCAGCTGACCGCGTGGGTCGGCAGCCTGGAGGACACGAGGTCGTTGAACGCGCGGTCGCACGCCTGGAGTTCGGCGAACCGCTCCAGGTAGTGGCAGAACCCCTGCCAGGGGTCGTCCATGGCGGCGGCCTCTTCGGCGGCGCCCAGCAGATCGGCGAACTTCGCCGCGAACAGCTCCTCGACCAGGGCGAGCCGGGTGGGGAAGTGCCGGTAGAGCGTGCCGATGGCGACGCCGGCCTGGCGGGCGACCCCTTCGAGCGACGCGCCCACGCCTTCCGTCGCGAAGGCCTCCCGCGCGGCGGCCACGATCGCGTCCCGGTTGCGCCGCGCGTCGCGGCGCAGCGGCTTGGCCGGAGCCTCGGGCGCGGGGGGAGTGGATCGGGGGCTCATGCGCCGAGTCTAACATGAGGGCCCCCTCACAATCGGGGCCGCGACTCAGGCCGCGCCGCGCCCGGCGCCACGGGTGGATCCGGCCCCCGTCCCGGACATGATGAGGAACAAAAGGACGCGTCCGAAAGGCAGGACTTGCATGTCCGAATCCCACGCGCGGATCCTCGCCCTGCGCGCCGCCGGCGCCTGTCTCGTCGTGGAACTGGCGGAGCCGGTGCCCCGGGTCCTGCACTGGGGGGCCGACCTCGGCGACCTGACGGCGACGGGGCTCGCGGCCCTCGCCCTGACCGGCGAACCCGCGAGACTCAACAACTCCCTCGACATCCCCCGCCGGTTCACCGTCTGGCCCACCGAGGCGGACGGCTGGATGGGCACCCCCGCCCACGCGGGCCACGCGGGCGGCACCCGTGCCGCGCCCCGGATGAGCCTGGTCGGGGCCGCGCACCGCCCGGCGGCCGAGGGCGGGGAACTGGACGTCCTGCTCGCCGACCCCGTCACCGGGCTCGATGCCGTCGTCACCTATCGGATGGAGCCCTCCGGCGTGCTGAGCGTGCACAGCACGCTCACCCGGCGGCAGGACGCCGACCCCGTGCCGTACGACCTCGCCCACGTCACCACGCTGCTGCCGCTGCCCCGACGGGCCGCCCAGATCCTGGACTTCACCGGCAAGTGGAGCCGTGAACGCTCCCCGCAGCGCCGCCCGCTCGGCTTCGGGACGTACACACGGGAGGTCCGGCGCGGCAAGCCCGGACTCGACTCGCCCTATCTGGTGACCGCCGGGGTGCCCGGCTTCGGCTTCCGCGCGGGCGAGGTGTGGGCGGTGCACGTCGCCTGGAGCGGCGACCAGCGCTACGTGGTCGAGCAACTGCCGGAGGGCGCGGGCACGCACGCGGGGGTGCTCGGCGGCGGGGAGCTGCTGCCCGCCGGGGAGATCCGGCTCGCGCCCGGGCAGTCGTACACCACCCCGGTGTGCCACTTCGCCTGGTCCGACCAGGGCCTGGACGGGCTCGCGGACCGGTTCCACACCCTGCTGCGGTCCAGGCCCACCCATCCGCGCGGCCCGCGTCCGGTGATCCTCAACAGCTGGGAGGCCGTGTACTTCGACCACGACCTGGACCGGCTGCTGCGGCTGGCCGACAGGGCCGCCGAGATCGGAGTGGAGCGCTTCGTCCTGGACGACGGCTGGTTCCGGGGCCGCCGCTCCGACACCGCGGGCCTCGGGGACTGGACGGTGGACCCGGTGGTGTGGCCGGACGGCCTGACACCCCTGGTCGACCATGTGCGCTCGCTCGGCATGGAGTTCGGGCTGTGGGTCGAGCCGGAGATGGTCAACCTCGACTCCGACCTCGCCCGCGCACACCCCGACTGGGTGCTCGGCCCGGCCCGCGGCCCCGGCCCCTCCGCCCGCCACCAGCACGTCCTGGACCTGGCCAACCCCGGAGTCTGGGACCACCTGGTGGGCGCGCTGGACGAACTCGTGGCCAAGTACGGCATCGCCTACCTGAAATGGGACCACAACCGGGAGCTGCACGAGGCCGTCCACGGCCCCACCGACCGCCCCGTGGCACACGCGCAGGTCCTCGCCCTGCACCAACTGCTCGACGCGCTCAAGGAGCGCCACCCGGCCCTGGAGATCGAGAGCTGCGCCAGCGGCGGCGGCCGGATCGACCTCGCCACCCTGGCCCGCACCGACCGGGTGTGGGCCTCGGACTGCAACGACCCGGTGGAGCGCCAGGCCATCCAGCGCTGGACCGCGCAGCTGCTGCCGCCCGAGCTGATCGGCGCCCATGTCGGCGCCGCCGCCAGCCACACCACCCATCGCGTCAGCGCCGACTCCTTCCGGCTGGCGACAGCCCTGTTCGGGCACGCCGGCATCGAGCAGGACATCACCCGCGGCACCCCCGAGGAGCTGGCCCGGCTCACCGCCTGGACCGCTCTCCACAAGGAACTGCGCCCCCTGCTGCACAGCGGACGCACGGTCCGCGCCGATCTCGGCGGTGACGCGACGCTGCTGCACGGAGTCGTGGCGCACGACCGGTCCGCCGCCGTGTACTGCTGGGCACGGGTGGCGACCTCGCCCGAGGGGCAGAGCGGACGCGTGACGCTGCCCGGCCTCGACGCCGCCGCGCCCTACGAGGTGCGCGTCCGCACCGAACTGGGCCTGCCGTCCTTCCGCCAGACCTCGGGCCCCGCGTGGCTGCCGGCGGCGATCGAGGGATGGCTGCCCCTGCCCGGGGCGGTCCTCGCCCTCGCCGGACTGCCCATGCCCAACCTCGACCCGGACCAGGCCCTGCTGCTGGAGGTGCGGCGCACCCCCTGAGCCCGCCCCCTGCCGGACCGCGACCCGCGGTGCGGTCCGGCAGGCCCGGAGCGGGCGGGGTCACTGCTCCCGCATGCCCCAGGGCGACCCGTACTCCGTCAGCAGGTCGAGGAAGGGCCGGGCCGGGAACGCCTCGGGACCGAGGACACCGGCGCCCGACCAGCTCCCCCCGGCGAGCAGCTCCAGCGCCACCACCGGATTGACGGCCGTCTGCCACACCACCGCCTGGCAGCCGTACTCGGCCATCGACCACTGGTTGTCGACCACGTGGTAGAGGTACACCTCGCGCGGCGCCCCGTCCTTGGTCCCCCGGACCCAGGTGCCCGCACAGGTCTTGCCCCGCATCCGCTCGCCCAGCGTCGCCGGGTCCGGCAGGCAGGCCGCGACGACGTCCCGGGGCGAGACGGCCACCGGCCCGTCCGGGCCCGGCACGGTCACCGGCGCGGTGCGGTCCAGCCCCAGCAGGCTCAGCGTCCTGAGGGTCTCGATGAACTCCCGGCCCAGCCCGTACTTGAAGGTGACCCGGCGGGCGTCGACCCAGCGCGGCACCAGCAGCACCTCCTCGTGCTCCACGTTCACGCACTCGACCTCGCCGATGCCCTCGGGGAAGTCGAACACCTCCGGCTCGCTGAACGGCGCCGTGGTGAACCAGCCGCGGCCCTCCTCGTAGACGACGGGAGGGTTCAGGCACTCCTCGATCGTGGTCCAGATGTTGAAGGACGGAGCGAAGTCATGGCCCTCGACCGTGAGGTTCGCGCCGTCGCGGATGCCGATCTCCTCGATGTCGTCGAACAGCTCGTCGGCCGCGTGCCGGGCGAACACGTCCGACAGACCCGGTTCCACCCCCATGCCGACGAGCGCCAGCGCCCCCTCCTTCTCCCAGTCCGCCGCCCGCGCGAACTGCTCGTCGCCGAGCTTGACCCCGCACTCGTCGTACGGCCGCGACTCGTGCGGCCGCGACAGCGACATCGCCATGTCGACGTATCCGGCTCCGGCCGCCCGCGCCGCCTGGAACAGGGGCATCACGAACCGCGGGTCGGTGGCGTTGAGCAGGATGTCGCAGCGGTGCCGGCGCAGCAGCGCGGTCACCGCCGCCTCGTCGCCCGCGTCCACGGCCTCGGCCGTGAACCGCGCGTCGCCGGGAAGGGCGGCGACCGCCGCCTCGGCCCGCGCCGGGTCGTGGTCGGCGACGACCATCGCCCCGAAGAACGTACGCCGGGCCGCGATCCGCGTGATCGCCGTGCCCACACCACCCGCTCCCACCAGCAGTACCCGCATGCCGACCACTCCTCTTCCGCTTGTCCCGGTCCGGTTGACGCCCGATACAACGCCCGGCGCCCGGATAAGGTCAATGGCGTTGGCATAAGATTCCCGGCACGCGGCGGGGTGGCCCGCGCGGGACGCCGGTCGGGGCGAGCGAGGAGGCGGGATGCCGAAACGGGTGGTTCCCGAGGAGGGGCGGCGACGGCGGCGCCCGACCAAGAGCGGCACCGTGCTGTCCGAGGACCTGATCGTCGGCACGGCGCTGCGGATGCTGCGCGAGCACGGCAGTGCCGGACTGACCGCGCGGCGGCTGGGCATGGCGCTCGACTGCGACCCGAGCACGCTCTACCGCTACTTCCGCGGCATGGACGCCCTCGTGCTGGCCATCGGCGACGCCCTCATCGGCCAGGCCCTGCGCGGCTGGACGCCGACCGGCGCCTGGCGGCACGACCTGCGCGCCCTCGGTCTGCGCATCCACGCCGCCTATGTCGCGCACCCGCAGGCGGCGCAGCTGACGGCGAGCCGTGTCAGCGGCAGGGCGAACGAACTCGCGGCCGACGAGGCGGTACTGGGAGTGCTGCGCACGGCGGGCTTCCCCCTGCCCGACACGGTGCGGGTCTACCACGCCTTCATCGACCAGACCCTCGCCTTCGCCGCGTTGGACGCCGCGTCGCTGGCCCTGCCCAGCGACGCGCTGCGCGCCGACGAGTCGCGGTGGGGGTCGACCTACGCGCGACTGCCCGCGTCCACCCATCCGCACATCGCCGAGGCCGCCCCCCTGCTGGCCGCCCGCATGGTCAGCAGCGCCTATCCCACGGCGCTCGACATGCTGCTGGACAGCGCGGCGGCCCGGCTGGCGGTGCTGAACGGCAGGGAGGACGGCGAACGGCGGTGACGGCCGTGGTCGGAGCCGACTACCGTACTCGCCAGTAGCCCGACCGTGCCCCAGGAGGCGCCCCATGCCGCAGCTCGAAGTCGACGGCGCAGCACTCACGTACGACGACGAGGGGCCCCGCGACGGCGGGGGCGTGCCCCTGGTGTTCGTCCACGGCTGGACGGCCGACCGGCACCGCTGGGACCACCAGGTGGCCCACTTCGCCGCCGGGCGCAGGGTGATCCGGCTCGACCTGCGGGGGCACGGGGAGAGCGGCGGCTCGGGGGCGCGCACCATACAGGCGCTGGCCGGCGACGTGCTGGCCCTCCTCGATCACCTGGGCGTCGACCGGTTCGTCCTGATCGGCCACTCCATGGGCGGGATGATCGCCCAGACCATCACCCTGGCCCACCCCGAGCGCGTCGAACGCCTGGTGCTCGTGGGCTCCATCGCCAAGATGGCGTACAGCCGGGGGAGAGCCCTGCTGATGTCGGCCTCGACCATGGTCCCCTTCAGGCTGTTCGTCGCGGCCAACATCCGGCGCGCCTTCGCTCCCGGCCACCCGCGCGAGGAGATCCGGGCGTACGTCGAGGGCTCCTCGGCCACGCCGCGCGAGGTCGTCATGACGTGCTACGGCGCCATGCGGGACTTCGACGTCCTGGACCGCCTGGGCGAGATCGACGCGCCCACCCTCATCGTCCACGGCTACCACGACATCCAGCTCCCGGTGCGGCAGATGCTGCGCATGGCCAAGGCCTACCCGAACGCCGAGGTCCGCGTCATCGACGCCGGCCATGAACTCCCGGTCGAGAAGCCCGCGGAACTGACCGCGGTCCTGGACCGCTTCGTGAGCTGACGCCGCGCGCTGATCCGCCGGGGATCACGGGACAGCCCAGGGGCTGCCGTCCGGCCGGCGGGCGGAGCGTTTCGGCCATCGGACCGGCGGGTGACGGCGACGTTCGGGCTGCCCCTACACTCGATAGCCGCCCATGCAGGGATGCCACCTACAGGAAGGCCTTGTTGCCCCGTGTTCCAAGACGCCCCGATCTACCACCAGCTCGTCGCCGAACGTGGCGACGTGCCCGCCCGGGTTCGCGACGCGGCCGAGAGTATACGTCGTGAGCTGGAAGGGGTGATGACCATGGGGCAGCCGGCCGGCGGCTTCCAGTCGGGCCGCTTCGCCACCCACCCGCCGGCGCAGCAGCGCTCCGCGCTTCCCCCGGCCCCGCCGTCCAGGTGAACCGCCCCGCCGCCCCGCGCACCCGCGGTGCCGGGGCGGCGACCGAGGCCACGGCACCGCGCCCGCCGGCGGTCAGCCCAGCGCCCGGCACAGCAGGGCGGCCGGCCCCGGACTGCTTCCCAGCCGGGCGGTGAACGCGATCCCCGCGGCGTACTCGCCGTCGGCGCACTGGCCCTTGCGGTCGCCCACGGCGAAGTCGCCCCCGGCCGCGCCGGTGGGCCGGTTGTCGGAGCGGTCGAACCACACGGTCCGCCCCGCCGTGCCCGGCACGCCCTTCGCGGGGACGCACAGCGCCGCGGACACGCGGGTGCCGCGACGGCTGTAGCCGATGAGGAACTGCGCGGCGGGGCACTGGAGTTTGGTGTAGCCCACGGCCCAGTCGCCGCCGGGGGGAACATGGCGCTCGTCGGTGACCACGGTCGTGTCCGTCCCGGTGGCGCGCAGATCCCCGCCGGCGACGTCGGTGCACAGCCCCCTGCCGCCGGTGTGGCCCAGACCCGCCAGCCGCAGTCCGTCGGGGCACACGGCCTTGGAGGCGCCGACGTCCCAGTCGCCGCCGGCCCGTACCCGCCGTGACTCCACCGCGTCGCCGTGGTCGGTGCTGAGCATGCGCCAGGTGGGGGTCGGGGCGATGGGCCCGGTGCGGCCGGGAGAGGTCATGAGCCGACTCCACGCCGCGCCGCGCCAGTCGGACGGGTCCAGGATGCCGTGGCGGTCACCGGCGCTGTCGTACCGCAGCAGGGCCCAGTCGTCGTGGCCCTCCCAGCCGACGAGCGGCCAGTACGCGAAGTCCGCGTCGTGGTCGGCGAGGTAGTCGGTGAAGGTGCCGAACCACGTGCGGGCGGCGGTGCCGCTCTCGCCCGCTCCGACACCGAACTCGCTGATCCAGACAGGCGCGGTGAAGTGCTGCCCGGACTCCTCGGCGACGTAGAAGGCCTCGTCGTGCAGGGCCTGTTGGAGCTGGTCGCGGGTGAGGTCCTGGTAGCGCGGGTCGTGGGTCTCCCCGAGTCCGGTGGCGCCGCTGTGGCGGGGGCCGGTGTAGCCGTAGAAGTGGGCCGAGTAGACCAGCTTGTGGGCGTCGACGAGCGTGTGGGAGAGCGCGCGGACCGGGGTGAGGGCGGGTCTGCCGTGCGGGAGTCCGTCCACGGGCAGCCCGGTCCAGTTGATCCCCTCGATCACGATGAGCAGGGAGGGGTTGGCCTCGGTGAGGATGCGGTCCCCGGCGAGCTGCGCCGCGGCGTACCAGTCGTGGGCGTCGCCGAGGCCCCAGTTGGGGTCGTCCAGGATGTCGCGGCGCACCTCGTTGTACAGATCGGCGCCCACCACACGGGGGTTGGCGGCGTAGCGGCGGGCCATGAACACCCAGTCGTCCGCCCACCGCTGCGTGGACTGCCCGCTGTTCCACCGCTCGTTGCCGTCCACTCCGCAGCACCAGCGGGTGGTGTTGGTGTGGTTGTTGAGGATCACCGCGAACCCGTCCCGGGTGAGGGCGGCCACGACGCTGTCGTACACCTGGAGCGGTGTCATGCCGCGCAGCCCCGGATTGGCCGCGACGGCCGGGTCCGGGACGGTGGCCGTCGTGTGGATCATCTCGTTGGAGAACGGCAGCCGGACGCTGTTGATGCCCAGTCGGTGGAAGTCCGCGAGCAGCCGGGGCAGCGGGACCCGGTCGAGGCCGAGCGGAATGCCGTGGGAGTCCTGGCCCGCGTGGTGGGAGGCCGGGTCGGCGATGTCACCGCTGCCGGTCCACGAGCCCTGTGCGCCGTCCCAGTTGGCCGCCTTCAGTCGGAAGCGGTCGCCCGCGGCGTCGACGACGTACCGGCCGCGGGTGGACAGCGGCGGCTGCCAGGTGTCCGCGGCGGGGGAGGAGGCGGGAGCGGTCGCGGTGGCGGGCGCCGGCGCGGCGGCGACCGCCCCGGGTGCCGCCGCCGACAGCAGGACGGCCGCGACCGCCGCGGTCAGGTGGCGCAGACATCTGGACGGCATACGGCCCCCTGCGGGCGGGCGGTGGTGCGTGGACCGGGGTCGGCCGTCAGTCTACGGAACCACCCTCGCGGAGCAACTCCCGCTCCCGTAACGGGGGTTCACATTCCGATCGCGTACACCTTGCGCAGCGTCTCGTGCACCGTCCATGTGGTGCGGTCGCCCTCGTGCAGCACCGCCGTGTCGCCGGGCCCGACCCGCAGCGTCGGGCCGCCCTCGACCTCGATCGTCGCCGATCCGCTGACGACCACGAACACCTCGTCGGCCTCGGTGTCGGTCACCACGCCGGGGGTGATCTGCCAGATGCCCCGTTCCTGGCGCCCGTCCCGCGACTCCCACAGGACCGCGCAGGTCACCTCGGGCGAGCCGGAGACGATCTGCGCGGGGTCGAGCGGCTGCGGTGCGAGCGCGGCGTCGGGGACATGGACGACGAAGCTGTGGGTCATGGCGCGACCCTAACGGGCCCCACGGGGGCTTGACCGCAGACACTGTGTCGGGTGTCGACCCGCCTCACGGGACACTTAGCCGGTCCCGTGCCACCCGCGCCACGACCTGCCCGGTGCCGCACGTCACGCGCGGCCGGGACCTGCCCGATCGGGGGCGCCCCGGGTGCGCCCCCGCGCGACGCGTGGTGACACTGAGGGTGACGAGCAGAGGACGGGTGGGGCTCGGGGCGTGACAGGAAGTGAGGATCATCGATGCTGCGCGGTTTCAGGAACTTCCTGATGCGGGGCGACGTCATCGTGGTGGCGGTCGGACTGATCGTGGCACTGGCGTTCAGCACACTGATCAAGGCGTTCACCGACTACGTGATCAATCCCGTCATCGCCCGGGCCCAGGGCGGGACGTCGCCCGGTCTGGGCTGGCAGCTCGGCAAGCCGGGCAACGCCGCGACCTACCTGGACATCGGAGCGTTCGTCTCCGCGTTGATCTACTTCGTCGTCTTCATGGCGGTGGTCTACTTCCTGATCGTCCTGCCCTACAAGCGTTCGCAGGCCCGGCGGGGGGTCACCGTCTTCGGGGATCCGGTGCCCGCCAAGACCTGTCCCGCCTGCCTTGCGGACGATGTGCCGAAGGCGGCCGGAAAGTGCCGCTACTGCGGCACCGTCCAGGTCTGACCGCGTCACTCGGGTATCGACTGGTCGGGGATGGTGGGGTCCTGTGCGGGCGGGTCGGGCGGGGGGAACAGGAGGTCCTCCAGCGCGTCCAGCGCGAACATGAGGAGCAGGAGTGCGACTGGCACGAGCAGAGCTATGACGACCACGGCGCCTCCAGATGGAGCAGTGATCACAGCTACGGTGCTTCGAACAGGGCTTCCACCCTCAGCGTGCGGCCGAACGGAGTAAGCCGCACCCGGGTCCCCCGATCGTGTAGGCCGTTCGGGTGACGATCTCGCAGGTCGGGCCGACTACACCGAGGTGAGCTCGCCCCGCGCGGGGGCCGCGACGGCGGCGGCCCGCCGGACATCGCGCTCGGACAGGAACGCCATGCCGACCGCCGCGTAGTAGGCGACCGACCGCAGCCCGAAGACGACGCCGATCAGCAGCAGGAACCCCGACCCGTCGGACACGACGGCTCCCACCGCGGCGGCGGTCAGGAGCAGCGCGAGGGCGCACTCCACGCGGACGGTGGAGAGCACCCGCCACCCGGCGGAGCGGGCCTTGAACTTGCTGGTGCGACGCCAGGCCGTGCTCCTGGTCAGGATGCCGTGGAGCGTGGCGCAGGTGCAGATCCAGGACAGGGACGCGTCCACCACGATGGCCATCAGCGTGTCCCTGTGCGCGGAGCCGGCGATGTACCGGTAGCGGCACCAGCGCAGGACGAGCGCGGTGCACAGGCCCATGCCGAGCCCCACCCACAGGCCCGGGACCATCGGCGGCTGCTCACCGTGGACCAGCATCGACACGAGCGCGGCGAGCCCCAGCGGCAGCGCGGTCGCGAACGCGAGGCCGCCGGTCACCAGGACGAACCCGTGCTCGAGGCAGAGCACCTTCTGCTGCGCGGACATCGTCGAGGGCGTGGCGAACCGCCTGGGCAGGAAGAACCTCCAGTGCTGCTTCAGCTGCTGGATCGGGCCGTAGGTCCACCTGAAGCGCTGCTTCTTGAACGCCGCGAAGGTCTCCGGCACCAGGCCCGCGCCCACCGGGTCGTCGAACGTGAAGGACGTGTAGCCGACGGCCTGGATCCGTACGCCGATCTCCGAGTCCTCGGTCACGCACGACTCCGACCAGCCGCCGGCCTCCTCGATCGCCGCCCGCCGCAGCAGGCACGAGGTGCCCATCGGATACGCGGCGATCCGGTCGTTGCGGCTGCGGAAGAGCATGGAGAAGGAGACCTCGTAGCCCCAGTACGCGCCCGTGCGGAACAGACTGTCCTGCCAGTCGCGGAAGTTGTACTTGGCCTGGATGAAGCCGAGCCTGTCGTCCGCGACGAAGTGCTGGACCAGGCGGGAGAGGAAGTCGGGCGCCATCTGGTAGTCCGCGTCCACCAGCGCGACGAGCTCCGCGTCCGAAGCGGTGTGCGCCAGCGCGTAGTTGAGCGCACCGCCCTTCGCGCCCGCCAGCGGGGCGACATGGAAGAAGCGGAACCGCCGGCCCAGTCGGGCGCAGTGCTCCCGCACGGGGTGCCACAGCGCCGGGTCCTTGGTGTTGTTGTCCACCACGACGACCTCGAAGTCGCGGTACGTCATGCGCGCCAGCGCGTCCAGGGTCCCGATCACCACGTCAGGCGGTTCGGCGTAGCACGGCACGTGCACCGAGACCTTGGGTCCGTCCGTCACCGCGGGGGCGTGCGGCATGTTGTGGCGCGACCAGGTGTCGCGGCAGAAGGCCTCCAGGTCCATGAACGTGTGCAGGCAGGCCATGGGCAGCGCCACCAGCATCGACGGTATGCCCGCGAGGAAGAAGGCCCTCGTCAGCGCCGACACGTCCATCGTCAGGGCGAAGTGCACGTACCACGTCACCGCGGCCAGTGCCGTCGAGTAGACCGAGACCAGCAGCAGCGCGCCCGGCAGGTGCATGGGCGAGCGCCGGTGGACCAGGACGACCAGGACGGCCTCCGTGAGGGCGATCACCACCAGCCAGCGGCGCGGCCCGTACACGGCGACCACCCCGGCCGCCGCCAGCGCGCAGCAGAGCGCCCCGGCCCGGACGGCACGGCCGGGGCGCGCTCTGGGGACGTAGCGCAACAGCAGGAGAACCAGGGCGGTGCCCATCGCGACACTGTTGCAGACCAGCGCGGCACCGAAGAACGCGTCCACCGGCAGGCCCCCTCACCGAGGATCGACCCGAGGAGCCCCCTCCTCCCACTCTTGCATCGTTGGTGACTTCCGCAAGCCAGGCCCCGCGCGGCTCGCGGACCACGGAGTCCGGCCGCGGGTGCGCCGCCCCGGCGGGGGAGTTGACGGGCCCACAGCCGGTACGTGCCCCTCAGACGGTGCAGAGCACGCCGCACCCGGGGAGGGGGAGCACGGGCAGGCATCGCGCGACGCCCGCCGTGAAGGCCCCGCTGTTGTCGGAGTAGTAGTCGTCGTTCACCGCGAGGTAGAGCCGTCCCCGGCCCACGAGCGTGGTCGGCCCCGCCCCGATGTAGCGCCAGGGACCGTTTCCGATCCGGCCGATCAGGGAGTACGCCGGCACCCCGGGCAGCGGGAACCCCTGACCGGCCGTCGTCGCGCTGTCGCCGGCCGGTCCGAACACGGTGGGGCTGTCGGTCCTGATCGAGATCGTGCCCGTGCCCGTGACCCGGACGGCCCCGCGTGCGCACACGCCCGCCGCGTCGGGGAATCCGAGCGGACGGGCCGTCGCCGGTACCCCGACCGCCAGGGCGCGGCCCGGCAGCGGCGCCACGTGGCAGGCCACCGCCGCGGAACGCGGGGTGTCCGCCACGGCGGCGCCGGGGCCCACCATGAGCCCCAGCGCCAACGCGGCGGGAGCGCACGCCACCCGCGGCGGCCCACCGACCCCGACATCGTTCTGAGACGTACTCGTGCTCTCATCCGTGCCACAACCCGTTCCTCGTCGCCGTCGGCGGCCTGAGCGCCGCTCGGCGGCTCCCAGTAGTGCACGGGACGGGAGCGATCAGGCCCCGGGGTCCGCCCGTCCGTCCGTCAACCAGCCGAACGGCCCAGCCGCCCCGACCACCGTCCGGGGCGGTGCCGCCCGCGAACGCGGAGGCCCCCGAACGGCTCCGGCGTGGCGCACCGCGCTCGTACGCGCCTTCGGATAGCCAGGAACCGATCGGAGAAGGGTCGAGACGGACAAGGCGGCGGACGATGGACGTGAACGACGTGAACCGGCGCATCATCGGCGAGTTCCGGGAACGGGGCGGACAGGTGGGGGGCCACTTCGAGGGCGCGCGGCTGCTGCTCCTGCACACGGTGGGCCGACGGACCGGACGGGCCCGGGTCAACCCCCTGGTGTACGCGGTCGACGGCGACGGCTACCTCGTCTGCGGCTCCTCGCGCGGCGCGCACGTCGACCCCGCCTGGGTGGCGAACGCCGCCGCGATGTCCGAGGTCACCGTCGAGGTCGGTGACCGGGTCCTGCGGGCGACGCCCACCGTCGTGACGCACCCGTCGTCGAACTGGGAGCGGCTCTACGGCATCTGGTCCGCGTCCTGGCCCGACAGCGCGGAGTACGAGAGGCGGACGACCCGCAGGTTTCCCGTGCTGCGGCTGGACCCCGTCCCGGCGGACGGAACCTGACGCGGGGACGCGCGGCGGCGGGCGGTCGAGGGCTACGCGAGCTGCCGGCGCGGCCTCGGGTGCACGCGCTGCACAGCGAGGACCGCGGTGTCGTCGGCGAGCCTGCCGGAGCTGTAGTGGAGCAGCTCCCGGTGCAGGCGGTCCAGCAGGTCGACCGTGGACACCGCGCCCTGCTCGTGCACCCACCGGGCGAGCGGGAAGAAGTCGCCGTGGCGGTCACGGGCCTCCGACACGCCGTCGGTGTAGAGCAGCAGCCGGTCGCCCGAGGAGAAGGCGAAGGTGTCGACGTAGTAGTGGTCACCGATGAGCGCCGCGAGGTTCAGGGGCGGCGAGGGGTTCGTCGGCTCCAGGACCCGCACCTCCTCGTGGTGGACGAGCAGGGGCGGTGGATGACCGCAGTTGAGGATTCTGACGTAGCCACCGCCGTACGGGATCTCCGCGATGAGGGCGGTGGCGAAGTGCTCCGGCTGGTACTGGGTGAGGAACGCGGCGCTGTGGCGGGCCAGGCTGGTGTCCAGACGATGGATGATGCCCATCAGGTCGGGCTGGTCGTACGCGTTCTCCCGGAAGCAGTTGATCACCGCGGAGGCCGCCCCCACCGCCGAGAGGCCTTTGCCGCGCACGTCCCCGATCAGCAGCCGCACCCCGTAGGGGGTGTCGGCCGCCTCGTAGAAGTCGCCCCCGATCCTGGCCTGCTCCTGCGCGGCCACGTACAGCGATTCGATCTCGACGTCCTGGACCCGGCGCGGCAGCGGGCGCAGCAGGACCTGCTGGGCCGCGTCGGCGACGAGCCGGACCTGGAAGAGCGCCTCCTCCCGCTGCAGGCGCAGATGGCTCGCCCAGGCCGCGGCCAGGGTGACCGCCACGATGGCGGCCCCCGTGTAGGGCGTTCCGAGGTCGGCGTAGAAGAAGCTGAGCGCGACCATGACCAGCAGGCAGAACGCGCCCAGCGCGATCGTCGGGAGCACCGGCCACATCGCCGCGGCGAGCGCGGGCGCGGCGGGCAGCAGCCGGCTGAAGGCGATCTGCCGCGGGGTGGAGAAGGCCAGGCAGGCGATGAGGACGGTGACGATGACCGGTGACAGCAGCACGGTCGCCCGCTGGTTGCCGTAGGGAGCGTGACGGCGCTGGAGCCTGACTGACCTCATCACAAACTGCACCTTAGCCGGGCGAAGCGGTCCACGGTGCGCGGGAGTGCGCACGGTGCGACGCTGGGATGACGCGCACCCCGCGCGGCGGCGCCTGGACGCCCGGCGAACCCATGGGAGGTCGACCCGTGCATCGGACCACAGCGACCCTGCTCGCGGCGTGCGCGACCGGATGCCTCCTCGCGAGCGCGGGCGCGGCGGCGGCGGACACCGGCACCGGGCGGGGAGCGGCCTCGGTCGCCCCCTGCACGAGCGCGCGGATCACGGCCGAAGGCGCGCATCGGACGGCGTCCGGACAGGTCGTCGTGACCGTCGTCAACCGGGGGCCGGGGTCCTGCGTCCTGCGGGGCCATCCCACGGTCGCGCTCGCGGGCCAGGGCGCGCCGCAGGCGAACACACCGCTCTCCGTCGTCCGCCAAGGCACGGCGAAGCCCGTGCTGTTGGCGGTCGGAGGCCGGGCGGTCACCCGGCTCACCTTCACTCCGGTGCTGGGCGAGGCGAGCGGGTACTGCGCCTCCGGCGCCGATCCCGTCGTCGCGCCCTCGATCGTGGTGGGAGTCGCGGGCGGCGGACAGCAGCTCGCGCCCGACGACGGCGGTGAGTTCGCACTCTGCGGCCGCGACGTCGCGGCCACCGCCTTCCAGCCGGTGGGGTCGTGACCCGCCCGGACGTGTCACCTGATCGGCGGCATCGGTTTCGTTACAGAGGCCGTTGGGCCGGTCGGGTGAGCGCGCGGGGGCGCCGCGCGAGCGGCTGTCCCGCCACCCGCCGGTAAGCATGCTGCTCAGCGGTGCGCCGGGCGAGATCCGGCGGTCCACCCGAGGTCGTTTCCTTCATCTTTGACCGGTACAAGCGAGTGTTACGGAAATGTCTGTGTTGTGTAACACGGGCCCTTTCGCTGATCTCCCGCGGCGGACGCGCGCCACAGTTTCGGTCCTCGGCACCGAACCGAGGACTCGAACGGCACGCCGGCTCCCACCAGGGTGGGTGTGCACGCATGTGAGGGGACAGCTTGATGTCTGTTGCTCGTACCACGGTCCGCCTGATCGCCACCTGTGTGGCGTCGGCCGCGCTCGTAGGGGCGGCCGCGATGCCGGCCCTCGCCGACGGACACGGCCACGGCCTGGACAACCGCGACCGCGTGTCGCACTCCTACGGCGGCTACGACCACGACCGCGGCGGCGACCGCGACCTCCGCCGCTTCGGCCACTGGAACCACGGCCGGTACTACTACCGTCACCACAACCGCGACCGCTGGGGACAGTGGTGGTGGGACCTGGCTCCCCGCCACGGCTGGGACCGCTACCACCACCACTACGGCCGCTGAGCCGGAACCGTCGACTCCTCGCGAGGGGCCGAAGACCGTACCCACGGTCTTCGGCCCCTTCCCGCGTTCCGGCTCCGTGCGGACCCGGGGGCGATTCGCCGCGTTCACCGATGATCGCCCGGCTTGTGAGCCGGTCGGGCTCGGTGAGATGGGTCACGGAACGCGCAGGTCGGGCCGGTGACGCTGTCGGGCGCGACCTCGGCGTCCGTAGGATGCACGCCAGTCCGCCCACCGGCGGGCGAGGGCCGGTCGACGATGACACGGCCCGGCGGACGCCCCGTGGGGGCGGACCGCTGCCGGCCAGTGGAACGGCGGACAAAAACCCCAGCGCGCGTCCACCCACGACGCTCCACCACGGTGGCCGGCCGTTTGATCCCCGTCACACTTGTTGATGTCGCGTCGTGGCAGGGCATGAGCACCCAATGGCTGACACCGAGGCGTTCGTCGCCGGGCTGAAGGGATCCAGGATGTTCCGCAAAGTGCTGGTCGCCAACCGTGGCGAGATCGCGATTCGCGCATTCCGCGCCGGCTATGAGCTCGGCGCCCGCACGGTCGCCGTCTTTCCCCACGAGGACCGCAACTCGCTGCACCGGATGAAGGCCGACGAGGCCTACGAGATCGGTGAGCCCGGGCATCCGGTCCGCGCCTATCTCTCCGTCGAGGAGATCGTCCGCGCCGCCCGCCGGGCGGGAGCCGACGCGATCTATCCCGGATACGGCTTCCTGTCCGAGAACCCGGAGCTCGCGCGGGCCTGCGAGGAGGCGGGCATCACCTTCGTCGGGCCGAGCGCCGACATCCTCGAACTCACCGGGAACAAGGCCCGCGCGGTCGCGGCAGCCCGCGAGGCCGGGGTTCCCGTCCTCGGCTCCTCCGCCCCCTCCACGGACGTCGACGAACTCGTCCGGGCCGCCGATGACGTCGGCTTCCCCGTCTTCGTCAAGGCCGTCGCGGGCGGCGGCGGACGCGGCATGCGCCGGGTCGAGGAACCCGCCCAGCTGCGGGAGGCCATCGAGGCGGCGTCCCGTGAGGCCGCCTCGGCGTTCGGCGACCCCACCGTCTTCCTGGAGAAGGCCGTGGTCGACCCCCGCCACATCGAGGTGCAGATCCTCGCCGACGGAGCCGGCAACGTCATCCACCTGTTCGAACGCGACTGCTCGCTCCAGCGCCGCCACCAGAAGGTCATCGAGCTCGCGCCCGCCCCCAACCTCGATCCGGAGCTCCGCGACCGGATCTGCGCCGACGCCGTCCGGTTCGCCGAGCGGATCGGCTACCGCAACGCGGGCACCGTGGAGTTCCTGCTCGACCGGGACGGCAACCACGTCTTCATCGAGATGAACCCCCGCATCCAGGTCGAGCACACGGTCACCGAGGAGGTCACCGACGTCGACCTGGTCCAGTCCCAGCTGCGTATCGCCGCCGGGCAGACACTCCAGGACCTCGGCCTTCGCCAGGAGAGCGTCACCCTGCACGGCGCCGCCCTGCAGTGCCGTATCACCACCGAGGACCCGGCCAACGGCTTCCGCCCGGACACCGGCCGGATCAGCGCCTACCGGTCGCCCGGCGGTTCCGGCATCCGGCTGGACGGCGGAACGACCCACGCGGGCACCGAGATCAGCGCCCACTTCGACTCGATGCTCGTCAAACTCACCTGCCGCGGACGCGACTTCAAGACCGCTGTCGGCCGCGCCCGCCGTGCCGTGGCCGAGTTCCGCATCCGGGGCGTGTCCACGAACATCCCCTTCCTGCAGGCGGTGCTGGACGACCCGGACTTCCAGGCAGGACGGGTCACCACGTCCTTCATCGAGGAACGGCCGCAGCTGCTCACCGCACGGCAGTCCGCCGACCGCGGCACCAAGCTGCTCACCTACCTCGCCGACGTCACGGTCAACAAGCCGCACGGAGAACGCCCCGAACTCCTCGACCCGGTCACCAAGCTCCCCGCCGTCCCGGCCGGCGAGCCGCCCGCCGGTTCCCGGCAGCGGCTCGTCGAACTCGGCCCCGACGGCTTCGCCCGCCGGCTGCGCGAGTCGCCGACCATCGGCGTCACCGACACCACCTTCCGCGACGCCCACCAGTCGCTGCTCGCCACCCGCGTCCGCACCAAGGACCTGCTCGCCGCCGCCCCCGCCGTCGCCCACACGCTGCCCCAGTTGCTGTCCCTGGAGTGCTGGGGCGGGGCGACCTACGACGTCGCCCTGCGCTTCCTGGCCGAGGACCCCTGGGAACGCCTGGCGGCCCTGCGCGAGGCCGTGCCCAACATCTGCCTGCAGATGCTGCTGCGCGGCCGCAACACCGTGGGCTACACGCCCTACCCGACCGAGGTCACCGACGCGTTCGTCCAGGAGGCGGCCGCCACCGGCATCGACATCTTCCGCATCTTCGACGCGCTCAACGACATCGGCCAGATGCGGCCCGCCATCGACGCGGTGCGGGAGACCGGCACCGCAGTCGCCGAGGTCGCGCTGTGCTACACCTCCGACCTGTCCGACCCGTCCGAGCGCCTGTACACCCTGGACTACTACCTGCGCCTGGCCGAGCAGATCGTGGAGGCGGGCGCCCACGTCCTGGCGATCAAGGACATGGCCGGACTGCTGCGCGCCCCGGCCGCCGCCACCCTCGTCACCGCGCTGCGCCGCGAGTTCGACCTCCCCGTGCACCTGCACACCCACGACACCGCCGGCGGACAGCTCGCGACCTACCTCGCCGCCATCCAGGCCGGAGCGGACGCGGTGGACGGCGCGGTGGCCTCGATGGCGGGCACGACCTCGCAGCCCTCGCTCTCCGCTCTCGTCGCCGCCACCGACCACTCGGCACGACCCACGGGCCTGGACCTCCAGGCCGTCGGCGACCTGGAACCGTACTGGGAGGGCGTCCGCAGGATCTACGCGCCCTTCGAGGCCGGCCTCGCCTCGCCCACCGGGCGCGTCTACCACCACGAGATCCCCGGTGGCCAGCTCTCCAACCTGCGCACCCAGGCGGTCGCCCTGGGCCTCGGTGACCGCTTCGAGGAGATCGAGGCGATGTACGCCGCCGCCGACCGGATCCTCGGCCATCTGGTCAAGGTCACCCCGTCCTCCAAGGTGGTCGGCGACCTCGCCCTGCACCTGGTCGGCGCGGGGGTGACGCCTTCGGACTTCGAGGCGAGCCCGGACAGGTTCGACATCCCCGACTCCGTCATCGGCTTCCTGCGCGGTGAACTGGGCACCCCGCCCGGTGGCTGGCCGGAGCCGTTCCGCAGCAAGGCCCTGCAGGGCCGCGCCGAGGCCAAGCCGGTCAAGGAGCTGAGCGCCGAGGACCGTACGGGCCTGGAGAAGTCCCCGCGCTCGACGCTCAACCGGCTGCTGTTCCCCGCGCCGACGCGCGAGTTCGAGACCCACCGGCAGGACTTCGGTGACACGAGCGTGCTGGACAGCAAGGACTTCTTCTACGGGCTGCGCCCCGGGCAGGAGTACGCGGTCGACCTGGAGCCGGGTGTGCGGCTCCTGATCGAACTGCAGGCCGTCGGCGACGCGGACGAGCGGGGCATGCGCACGGTGGTGTCGACCCTGAACGGGCAGCTCAGGCCGTTGCAGGTGCGCGATCACGCGGCGGCCTCCGACGTGCCGGTGACCGAGAAGGCCGACCGCGGCGACCCCGGCCATGTGGCGGCGCCGTTCGCCGGGGTGGTGACGCTCGCGGTCGCCGAGGGCGACGAGGTGGAGGCCGGGGTCACGGTGGCGACCATCGAGGCCATGAAGATGGAGGCCGCGATCACGGCCCCGAAGAGCGGACGGGTCTCCCGGCTGGCCATCAACCGCATCCAGCAGGTGGAGGGCGGCGACCTCCTCGTGGAGATCGCGTGACCCGACGTTCCCCCGGGAGCGGGTGACGGCCGGTCGACCGTCACCCGCGGCGGGCGGGCGCAGCCCCCGCCCGTCTCCGCGGTGGTCAGCCGTGTCGCCGTCACCGCGCTCGCGGCCGGTGCCGTCACGACAGCGTCCGGTCGTGCGACGAGCTGAGTACGGCGACGGCCGCCCGACCGTGTGTCGGGCGGGCGTGCGGCCGGGGGACCGCGAGGGCCGGCGCGGGGCCCCCGCGGGGGGGGGGGTGGGACGCAAGACTGAAGA
>NZ_JBEZHK010000016.1:0-165971 GCF_040650555.1 Streptomyces sp. NPDC048664
CCACCAAAAACACAACTCGCTAATATTCATTTACCCGTTTCCAAAAAACCACCCACCCGCGCCGCCGGGCCCGCGCAGTCGGCGGGCCCGGCGACCGGTGTGCGAGGGCCGTGGGAGAGGCCGGTCAGGCCGGGACGACGCAGTCGAAGGCGTGCAGATACGGGTTCACCGGGCGGACCGAGTCGATGACCAGGCCGGCGGCCGTCAGCCGTTCGACCATGCTCCGGGTGGTGTGCTTGGCGCCGCCGACGTTGAGCAGGAGCAGCAGGTCCATGGCCGTGCTGAACCGCATGGACGGGGTGTCGTCCACGAGGTTCTCGATGACCACGACCCGCGCCCCGGGGCCGCCCGCGTCGATGACGTTGCGCAGGGTGCGCGCGGTGCTGTCGTCGTCCCACTCCAGGATGTTCTTGATGACGTAGACGTCCGCCCGCACCGGGATGGCCGCGCGGCAGTCACCGGGCACGACGTCGGCCCGGTCCGCGAGGGATCCGCCCCGGCGCAGCCGGGCATCCGCGTGCTCCACCACGCGGGGCAGGTCGAGCAGGGTGCCCCGCATCGAGGGGTACTTCTCCAGCAGGCCGGCCAGCACATGCCCCTGGCCGCCCCCGATGTCGGCGACCGAGGAACTGCCCGACAGGTCCAGGAGCGCGGCCACGTCGCGCGCCGACTGCTCGCTCGACGTCGTCATGGCGCGGTTGAAGACGTCGGCCGACTCGGGCGCGTCCTCGTGGAGGTAGTCGAAGAACTCCTTCCCGAACAGCTCCTGGACGACGTTGTGGTCGCTGCGCACCGCCTCGTCCAGCTTCGGCCAGGCGGCCCAGGTCCAGGGCTCGGTGCACCACAGGGAGATGAAGCGCAGGCTGTTCGGGTCGTCCTCGCGCAGCAGCCGGGACATGTCGGTGTGGACGAAGGAGC
Organism: Streptomyces sp. NPDC048664; assembly: GCF_040650555.1. Taxonomy (NCBI): domain Bacteria; kingdom Bacillati; phylum Actinomycetota; class Actinomycetes; order Kitasatosporales; family Streptomycetaceae; genus Streptomyces; species Streptomyces sp. NPDC048664. The sequence continues at coordinate 919 of NZ_JBEZHK010000016.1, forward strand.
CGTCCTCCTGCTCGGCGAAGACGCCGTAGCAGGCCAGGGCCCGCAGCAGCCTTCGCAGGGGCCGGGGTTCGGCTCCGGTGGCGGTCGCCAGGTCCTCCACGGAGGCAGGGTCGTCGCCGAGCGCGTCGGGCAGGCGCAGTCGTGCCGCCGCCCGGAGGGCTGCGGCGCACGCCGCGCCGAAGACGAGTTCCCTCAGCCGCATGGACGGCGGTGGGGCGGGGCTCGCGGTGGTCGGCGCGGCGGTGGTCGCGGTCGTCATGGGCCGCCTCTCCTGTCTGGTTCGCTACGGGCGGGGCCGGCGGGAGCCGGCCCCTCAGCACAGCCCGGCGGGCTTGGAGACCTGGCAGGTGTTGCCCTGCAGGCTGTTGGTCTTTCCCTTGTCCGCGTCGACGAGGTCGGCCGGGGAGTTGTGCTTCAGCGTGTTGCCGGTGACGCGGTTCCGTGCGCCGGGGATGCCGACCATGCTCTTGAAGAGCACGACTCCGCCCGCGTACGGGGAGCTGCCCGCGTTGTCGGTGATCACGTTCCGGGTGACCTGGGTGTCCTCGACGCCGGACAGCACGATTCCGGCGCCCTGGATGACGGGCAGCCGGCCGGCCGCCGGGCACACCTTGTTGTTCGCGTGGATGAAGTTGTCGCTGACGGTCAGCGCGCCGGCCCGGGGCTTGTTCTCGTCGCCGATGACGAACACGGCCGCGCAGTTCCCGGTGACGTCGTTGCTCGCGACGGTCAGGTCCCGTACGCGGCGCAGCGTGATGCCGACCCGGTTGTCCTGGAGCCGGTTGCGCGTGAGGACGGTCCCCTGGGTGTCCAGGGCCGCCGCCTCGGCGGTGGTGGCGGTGTTGGCGATGTACAGGCCCGCGTTGCCGCTGCTGCGGGCGGTGTTGTCCAGGAGGGCCCCGTGGGTGGAGTGCTCCTGGGCGATGCCCCACTGGCCGTTCTTCTCGGCGGTCACCTGCCGGACGGTCAGCCGGTCGGTCCAGGCCGACCACACCCCGTTCCTGGGAAACCCGGCCACGGTCAGCGACTCGATGGTGGTGTCCTCCACCGGGCGTCCGGACGTCCCCTCGACGCAGATGCCGCTGCCGGCCTTCGCGCACGCGTTCGATGAGGAGGGGGCGGCGGGGGAGATGACGGTGTCCGTGCCCGTGCCGCGCAGGGTCAGTCCGGAGGTGGTGATCCGGACGCTCTCGCGGTAGGTGCCGGGGGAGAGGGCGATGGTGTCGCCGGTCCTCGCGGCGTCCACCGCCCGCTGGATCGACTCCCCCGGGTGCACCGTGCGGGCGGCGGGGCCCGCGGCGGGGGGTTCGGTGGCCGCACAGCCGACCGCCGTTCCCAGGAGTGCCGTGCTGCACACAAGGCGGGCGATGTGGCTTTTCGTCATATTCTTTACGCTATGACCTGATCACCCGCCGAACGCCGGATCGGCCATCCGGCGGCGTGTCCGACCGTGTCCGGCGGCGGCGTGCCCGACGGGGGCGCGCCCGGCCGCGATGTCACCCGTTCGCCGGTTGCCCCTGGAAGCGGGCCTGTTCGCCGGGCACGGCGGTCGCGTCCTTGACCATACTGAGGACGTGAACAGGTTCCTGCGGCCGAGGCGTGGGCTCGAAGCGGTGGTCGCCTATGTCCGGGCGGCCCCGGGCACCTACCTCTGGCTGTTCATCCTGTTCGTCACCACCATCGCCCTGCACCACATGTCGCCCCACTTCGAGGAGCGTTTCCTGCGGCAGCGCTCCACCAACATCCGGGAGCTCTCCGCCAACCCCGTACGTGTGTTCGTCACCAGTGCGATGTGGATCGACGGGGGGCGCTGGCTGCCCTACGCCGCGCTCTACACCGTCTTCCACGCGCAGGCGGAGCACTGGCTGGGCACCGCGCGCTGGCTCACCGTGTGCGTGGCCGCGCACGTCCTCGCGACCCTGGCCAGCGAGGGAGTCCTGCTGCGGGCGATACGGCAGGGCGCCGTGCCGTACTCCGCGGTCAACACCCTCGACGTCGGGGTGAGTTACGCACTCGCCGGGGTGATCGCCGTGCTCACCTACCGCATCGCCGCGCCCTGGCGCTATGCGTATCTCGCGTTCGTGCTGCTCGCCTACACCCTGCCCCTCGCCTCCGCGCCCACCTTCACCGACTTCGGGCACGTCATCTCCGTGCTCATCGGACTCGCCTGCTATCCGCTGACCCTGGGGCGCGGAGAACCATGGAATCCGAAGGAGACACTGACCGCCCTCAGGGGTTGACGTCCCGCGCATGAGCAGCGCAGCGAGCGGCGCCGTCAACGGCGGGGTCTCCTACGGGTACGCCGACGACGGCCTCCCCGCCCGGCTGAGCGACCTCGTCCAGCAGGACTCGGGGCAGAGCGGCCCCACCGACCTGACCGCGCTGCCCTGGGTGAACCACCGGGTGCGCAAGTGGGAGCCGGAGCCGCTGCGCTGGCTGGGCGTGCACGGCCTGTACGCCACCTACCGCGCGGCCGACCGCCGCGAACTGACCACGCCCGGCACCACCTCGTCCCGCCTGGCCCGGCTGGCGGACCGGGTGACGGGGCGCCACTGACCTCGCGCGGCCCGCGGGGGCCGGTCGCCGGACGTCCGGCTCAGTCGTCGCCCGCCACCCGCAGCCCCAGCTCCGCGGCCAGCACGGGTGCCAGGTCCAGGAGCTGGGCGTGGCTGATCACCGCGCCCGACAGCCGCCCCACCCCGCGGGTGATGCCGAGCTCCGCCGCGCGCCGCAGATCCACGTCCACCAGGGTCGCCGCCGTCAGGTCCGCGTCCTTCAGGACGCAGTCCACGAACTCCACGCGCTCCAGCCGGGCACCCCCGAAGTCCGGCTCGACGAGGACACAGCCCTCGAAGACGACGTCCTTGAGTCTGGCCGTGCGCAGGTTCAGGTAGTCGATCTTGCCGCCGCGCACCACGACCCGCTCCAGCACCGCGCCGTGCAGCTGCGTCCCACCGAGCCGGGCGTCCACCAGCTCCACATCGCGCAGGGTCGCCTCGGCGAGGTCCGTGCCCACCCCCCGCAGGCCGGTGAGCACGCAGTCCAGCACGCGTGCCCGCGGCAGCAGCGTCTCGTCCAGAGCGCAGCCCGTCAGCGCGCAGTCCATGAACCGGGCGCCCCCGCCGTCCTGCCCCACCAGGTCCGCGTCCCGGAACTCCAGCCCGTCGTAGTCCCCGTCCGGCACCAGCTCCCCGTCCGCCCACGCCACCAGCTCCGGCAGCCGCACCTCGGGCCGCCGCGCCGCCTTCACCACCCGCTCGTTCCGCTCCTTGCGCGCCATGCCCCCATGCTGCACCCCGCCACTGACAACGCGGCGCGGGGACAGCCCCGAGGGGCATTCGCGGGTCCTAACCGCCGATGGCGCCCTGGAACGTCTCGATCGTGCGGCGGCGGAAGGTCAGGAAGGCGAGCCAGGAGCCGTCCACGAAGTGCAGCCGGAAGCGGGCCATGAGCTGGAGGCGCGGGCGGCGTTCGACGCGGGCGGCCCAGGCGCGGGGTATCTCGTGGACCGGCACGCCGTCCAGGGGCTGGACGAGCCCGACGCGCTGGTCCGTGACGCGCAGCAGCAGCGCGCCCGACGACCGGGGCAGGCCCGCCGCGATGCTGCCGGGCCCACCCGACTCGGCGCCGACGCCGCGCACCAGCTCGGTGCCGAGCTCCCCGCCGATGCGGCCCATTCGGACGCCCTTCGCGTGCTTGGCCGGCACCACGACGCCGAAGGTGAGGAGCTGCTCGCCGGACGCCAACCCGGCGAGGGCGGACCGCTGATGACGGGAGATCTGTTCAGCCATGGGCCGAGCCTAAGGGGCCCGTCGCGAAGGCCTGCTCGGAGGATGCCCGGCAGCGCGGTGCACCGCGCCCCTTCGGGGCGCGCTGCGGGTCAGCGGAGTCGGGGGAAGCGGGACTGGAGGGTCCAGATGGCCGGGTTCTCGCCGAGGTCGTCGTGCAGGTCCGTGAGGTCGGCGAGCAGGTCGTGCAGGAAGTCACGCGATTCGCGGCGCAGTTCGGTGTGGGAGAAGGACAGCGGCGGCTCGTCGCCGGGCAGCCACTCCGCCTCGATGTCCACCCAGCCGAAGCGGCGCTCGAAGAGCAGGCGGTCGGTGGACTCGGTGAAGTCCAGTTCCGCGTACTGCGGCCGGGCGGCCCGGCTGCCGAGCGGGTCGCGGTCCAGGTGCTCCGCGATGTCGCACAGCGCCCACGCGAAGTCGAGCACCGGCACCCATCCCCAGGCTGTGGACAACTCCCGGTCCGCCTTGGTGTCGGCGAGGTAGACGTCCCCGCAGAACAGGTCGTGACGCAGCGCGTGGACGTCCGCGCGGCGGTAGTCGGTCTGCGGGGGGTCGGGGAAGCGGTTGGAGAGGGCGTAGCCGATGTCGAGCACGGGGCGATGGTGTCACGCTCCCGCCGCCCGCGCCCTCACGGGCCACCGCTCGCGACCCGCGCCATAGGATCACGCTCGTGCCCAGATCCGTACGCCTCGTCCCGGCCCTCGCGCTCGCCCTCGCGCTCACCGCGTGCGACGCCGGCGTGCACGGCACCCCCGGCGGCCCCGGCGTGCACGACCCGTACTTCCCCCGGCTCGGCAACGGCGGCTACGACGTCACCCACTACGGCCTGACCCTCGCCTACGACCCCGGCCGCCACCACCTCACCGGCACCGCCGTGATCACGGCCCGCGCCACCCAGGACCTCTCCGCCTTCGACCTGGACCTCACGGGACTGGACGTCGGCGACGTGACGGTCGAAGGACGCGGCGCCCGCTGGAACCGCGCCGGCCAGGAGCTGACCGTCCGCCCGGCCCGGGACCTGGACAAGGGCGAGACGTTCCGCACGACGGTGCACTACTCGGGCACACCGCGGACCGTCACCGACGCGGACGACGCCAAGGAGGGATGGCTCGGGACGCGGGACGGCGCGCTGGCCCTCGGCGAGCCGGCCGGCTCGATGGCCTGGTTCCCCGGCAACCACCATCCGTCCGACAAGGCGACGTACGACATCGAGATCACGGTCCCCAAGAACCTCCAGGCCGTGTCCAACGGGGAGCTGACGCACCGGTCGACCAGGGGCGCGCTCACCACCTACACCTGGCACACCGCCCAGCCGATGGCGAGCTATGTCGCGGTCCTCGCGATCGGCGCGTACGACATCACCCGCACCACCCTCCCGAACGGCCTGCCCGTCTACACGGCCGTCACCCCGGACCAGGCCGACGCGAGCCGCGGGGTGCTGGCGAAGCTGCCGGACGTCATGGGCTGGGAGGAGCGGACCTTCGGCCCGTACCCGTTCTCCTCCGTCGGCGCGATCGTGGCCCGGCCCCATGAGTCCGGGTACGCCCTGGAGACCCAGAACCGCCCGGTCTTCCCCGGCGCGCCCGACACCCTGACCCTGGTCCACGAACTCGCCCACCAGTGGTACGGCGACTCCGTCACCCCCCGCAGCTGGCGGGACATGTGGCTCAACGAGGGCTTCGCGACCTACGCGGAGTGGCTGTGGGACGAGGAGCACGGCGGTGACACGGCGCAGGAGACCTTCGACGCGCTCTACGCGGGGGACTACTACGACGATCCCGACGAGGGCAAGGCCGTCTGGGCGTTCCCGCCCGGCAGTCCGCCGAGCGCCGCGCACATCTCCGACAGCCCCGTCTACGAACGCGGCGCGATGGTCCTGCACCGGATCCGCCAGGCGATCGGCGACCGGGATTTCTTCGCCCTCCTCAAGGGCTGGGCGGCCGACCACCGCCACGGCAACGCGAGCACCGCGGACTTCACGGCGTACGTCGAGAAGAAGGAACCGGACCACGACTTCACCGCGCTCTGGCGCGACTGGCTGTACGGCGAGGGCAGGCCGGCGCGGAAGTGAGCGGTCCGGGCCCCCGGACGCGGCGCATCGCGGCCGGGGGCCGGGCTCGGGTTGCCCGAAAGGGTCAGACGTTGACCCCGAAGTCCTGGGCGATGCCGACCAGGCCCGAGGCGTAGCCCTGGCCCACCGCGCGGAACTTCCACTCCGCGCCGTTGCGGTACAGCTCGCCGAAGACCATGGCCGTCTCGGTGGCCGCGTCCTCCGACAGGTCGTAGCGGGCGATCTCGGCGCCGCCGGCCTGGTTGACGATGCGGATGTAGGCGTTGCGCACCTGGCCGAAGTTCTGCGAGCGGCTCTCGGCGTCGTAGATGGAGACCGGGAAGACGATCTTGTCGATGTCGGCCGGGAGAGCGGCCAGGTTGACGTTGATCGCCTCGTCGTCGCCCGCGCCCTCGCCCGTGCGGTTGTCGCCGGTGTGGACGATCGAGCTGTCCGGGGTCTGCTTGTTGTTGAAGAAGACGAAGTGCTGGTCGGAGTAGACCTTGCCCTGGGTGTTGACCGCGATCGCGGACGCGTCGAGGTCGAAGTCGGTGCCGGTGGTGGTGCGGACGTCCCAGCCGAGACCCACGGTGACGGCGGTCAGGCCCGGAGCCTCCTTGGTGAGCGAGACGTTGCCACCCTTGGACAGGCTTACAGCCATGGTCGGGAGTCCCTTCCCTTGTTCGCGTGACACGGTGCGTGTCCGTGCGCTCCGTACGGCACGAAGCTACAGCCACCCGTATGAACGCCGAGGGGGGTGCCTTTGGTTCCGCGCCCCTTTACTTTCTTTACCCCGCCCGGCGGTGTCCCCCGGGCGGGCGTGTTATCGGGATGACACGGAGGGCGTCGGCGCGCGACCATGGCGGCATGTCCGGTCCGTATGTCATTCGCGGCTCCGTCTCGCTTCCCGAGGCCGAGCTCCTGTGGCGTTTCTCCAGGTCGTCGGGTCCGGGCGGACAGCATGTCAACACCAGCGACACCCAGGTCGAATTGAAGTTCGACCTCGCGGCGACCGAGGCGCTGCCCCCGGTGTGGAAGGAGCGGGCCCTCGCGCGGCTCGCCGGCCGGCTGACCGACGGCGTGGTCAGCGTGCGCGCGAGCGAGCACCGCTCGCAGTGGCGCAACCGAGAGGCCGCCGCCGTACGGCTCGCGGCCCTGCTCGCCGAGGCGACGGCACCGCCGCCCAAACCCCGGAAACCGACCCGCATCCCCCGGGGCATCAACGAACGCAGACTGCGCGAGAAGAAGCAGCGTGCGGAAACGAAACGGGGGCGCTCCGCGCGGGACTGGGGCTGACGGTCGCCCCGTCGTCCCGCACGCCGACCGGGCATTGCGGGACGGCCCCCATTTCCCGTGAATTGCTGTCGCGCTGCCCCGAAGGGCAATTCCGCGGCCCGCGCAATTGCCTCCGACCGCCGTGCCCCTGCCCCGGCCCTCAGCCCAGGTGGCGGTACCGGCCACGGAAGTACGTCAGCGGCCCGCCCTCCGTGCTCGGCAGCCCGGCCGCCAGCACCCTGCCGATCACCAGCGTGTGGTCGCCCGCCGGCACCCGCTGCTCCGTGCGGCACTCCAGGGTCGCCAGCGCGCCACCGACCAGCGGGGCGCCCGAGACCGCGCCGCGGCTGTGCGCGATGTCCTCGAACAGCAGCCGGTCGCTGATGCGGCCCTTCATCGCGAACCGTCCCGCGATGTGCCGCTGGCTCTGGGCGAGCACGGAGACGGCCCACAGGGGCTGCTCGGCGAGCAGGTCGTCCATGCGGGAGCCCTCGCGCAGGCTGACCAGCACCAGGGGCGGGTCCAGGGACACCGACATGAAGGCCGTCGCCGTCATGCCGACGTCCTCGCCCGGCGGACCCTCGGGGTCCAGCGCGGGCTCGTGCGAGGTCACCAGGACCACGCCCGCGGCCAACCGGGACATGGCGGCCCGGAACGCGTCGTCGCTCACACCCTCAGGATGCCCGGAGGCGGGCGGAGCGGCCGGTATGAGCGGGGCGGAGGAAGTCTTCAGCACGTCGGGAACGCTAGTCGGCGCCCCGCGCGCCGCACATCGGCCCCGCGCCCGAGCCGGGGCCTAGGACCATCGGTGGAGGCCCACCCGGGGGGTGTGCGGCGGCCCTGGCGCATCCCGCCCGGGCTTTCGCCCCGGAGTTCGCCGTCAGCTCAACGCCCCCCGGCCTCCCCGCGGTTGGCGCGTAGGATCGAGGAGATCGCGAGGTGGGGCGGACGGTCGAAAATGATCGTGCACGATCAAAATCGATCGATGAGTGATCGGGGGATCTGCGGGGATCCGCAGAATGCATGCGTTAAACGCACAGGGAAATCACGGATTCCATACTCAATTGTTCACGTTCGACTGTGACTTGAGTCACAGGTGCCTTATTTTGTTGACCCTGTGTACCTAGTGGGCAGCGCGCTGTGATTCAGTGGCGGGGACGCTGCACGACGCTACCCGAGGAGTACGCCGAGTAGCGCGCCGGGGGAAACGGGGAGCCGTGGCACGCCGACGCATCCCTGAGTTGCCGCGAGATGTCGAGGGGAGGGCGCATGGAGAGCGAGTCGGAGCCGTATGTCCGTCTTGCGACCCTGCGGCAGCTGCACCGGGTCATGGCGGACATGAACACCGCCCGCAGCCTGGCGGACACCCTGCAGACCGTCGCCGACGGCATCGTGACCGGCCTCGGCTACGAGATGGCCGCCGTCAACCTCGTACGCCCCGACGGAGACCTCGTCGTCGCGGCCCTCGCCGGCAACTCCGCGGCCGAGGCGCTCATCACCGGCCGCGTCGGCTCGCGCGCCTCCTGGGAGCGCCGGCTGAACATGGGCGAGGCCTGGGGCGACCTGCGGTTCATACCGCACACCGAGGGCTGGGTGCTCGACGACGACGACGTCCCGCAGTGGCACACCGCGGGCCCCGACCCCCGCTTCGAGGACGAGTGGCACCCCGCCGACCGGCTCTTCGCGCCCATGGCCACCCCGGGCGTGCAGGGCGGACCCGGCGAACTCGTCGGCGTCATCTCCGTGGACCGGCCGCGCAACGGGCGGCTGCCCGGCGCCTGGGGCCGTGAGGCGCTCCAGATGTACGCCTTCCAGGCGGCCATAGCCATCAGCAACGCCCGGCTGCGGGCCAACATGCAGCGGGCCCTGGTCCGCCTGGAGCGCGAACAGCAGGCCCTGCGGGCCAGTGAGGAATCCTTCCGGCAGGCCTTCGAGTACGCCCCCTCCGGCATGGCCATCGCCGAGATGGGCGGCGACCAGCAGGGCCGGATCCTGCGCACCAACGACGCCCTGTGCCGCCTGCTCGGCCGCCCCGCCTCCGCCATGCGCCGCTACGCCTTCTCCGACCTCGTCCACCCCGAGGACATCGGCACGCTGCTGCGCACCTCCGCCGAGGGCGGGCGGGCGGAACTGCGGCTCGGGCGCCGGGACGGCAGCTACGTCTGGGTGTCGCTGCGCAACTCGGTGGTCGCCGACGCCGCCGACGGGCCCCGCTTCCTGCTCACACACGTAGAGGACATCGAGGAGCGCAAGCGCCGCGAGCTCCAGCTCGCCCACCGGGCCTCCCACGACTCGCTCACCGGCCTGCCCAACTCCGCCGAACTGCGCTCCCGGTTGTCCGCCCGCATCTGCCAGCGCCCGCACTCCCTGCCGCCGGGCGCGTCCGACACCCTGGACCCCTACGGCGGCCAGGGCGGCTTCGGGGCCTTCGGCGGGTACGGGACCTACGAGGGCGGGCATCCGGCCTACGACGGGCACGGCTTCGACTTCCAGCCGGGCCCCGGACCCGGGCCGTACGACGGCTTCGACCACCATGTGCACACCGGTGCCCCCGCCGAGGGGACCGACGACGGCACCAAGGGCCTCGCGGTGCTGTTCTGCGACCTCGACGGCTTCAAGTCGATCAACGACCGCTTCGGGCACAACGCGGGCGACGCGGTCCTGATCGAGGTCGCCCGGCGGCTCAGCCACGGGGTGCGGGACGGGGACACGGTCGCCCGGCTCGGCGGTGACGAGTTCGTCGTGCTCGCCGACGGGCTCGGCCAGGCCGACGCCCAGGACCTCGCCGTACGCCTGCGCAACGAGATCATCCAGCCGATCCGCGTCGACGGCCGCGCCATGCGGGTCGGCGCGAGCTTCGGCATCAGCTGGGCGCACTGCGGCATGACGGCGGACGAGGTGTTGAAATCCGCCGACGAGCGGATGTACGTGGAGAAACGATCTCGTCCCAAACAGCATCGACGGGCGGGGTAGCGGCAAGGACGGCGCAGGTCAGCCGTCGAGTCCTTGTACAGGTCATGAGGAGAACGCCTGTTTGGGCCTCTGGGAGCGGGTAGGCTCGCCATTCAGCCACGTACGCATCTGGACCCGCACCGCTTGAGGAGACCTAGGGATGACGCCCGGCAACAACGGCGCGAGCACGCCCGAGGACGACGACCCGTTCGGCTATCTCTACGCCGACGGTCAGGCCAACGGCGCCCAGCCGCCCTCCGGCGGCTACGGCTACCCGGGCTCCGTCAACAGAGTGCGCGCGGTCGGCCAGCGCCAGTACGGCCAGCAGCAGCCCCAGGGCCAGCAGGCGTACGGCCAGCAGGGCACCCAGACGGCCGCCTACGGCCAGGTGCCCCAGCAGCAGCCCTACGGCCAGCCGAACGCGCACTACGCCGCGCCCGAGACCATGCCCGGCGGCGCCGGGACACGCCAGGGCCCGGGGGCGGGCCAGGACGGTCCCGGCCGCCGCGGACCCAACACCAAGGGCCTGCTGATCGGCGCCATCGCGGTGGTCGCCGCGGTCGTGATCGGCATCGGCGTCGCGATCATCGGCGGCGGCGGGGACAAGGGCGACCACCGGGCGGGCTCCGGGCCGTCCAACGCGCAGAGCGCCTCGCCGAGCGACTCGGCGGGCGGCTCCGCCGCTCCCGCGGAGCTGCCGAAGATCGACGCGAAGGCGCTGCGCATCGAGGGCGGCGCCACCACGGCCTCGGACGTGAAGGGCGCCAAGTCCGCCGGCGGGATCTACGTGGCCGGCTTCAACCAGGTCGGCGCCAAACTGACCTGGACGATCAACTCCGTGGACACCGCGGGCACCTACCGGCTGTACGTGCGCTACGGCATCCCGGGCGTGGACGCCAACGCGACGCTGGTGGTCAACGGCAAGTCCAGGACCCAGAAGCTGAACATGAAGAACTTCGCCGGCTCCCCCCAGGGGGACTGGGAGAAGGGCTGGCAGACCACCTGGGCCAACGTCGAGCTGACCAAGGGCACCAACACCGTCCAGCTCGTCTGCAACCCGGGTGACCAGTGCAACGCGAACATCGACCAGATGTACCTGCAGAACGGCTGAGTCCTCACACCGCGCCGACCCCGTCCGTCACCGCCACGCCCCCCAGCAGCTCCTCGTAGCCGTCCCGGTCGAACTCGCCCGCCACGGGCGCCGGCACGGTCGCCGCGGACAGGGCGGCGGCGCGGGCCAGGCGGTCCGGCCAGGGCAGTCGTTCCACGAGTCCCGACAGCAGGCCCGCCACCGCCGCGTCGCCGGCGCCGGTCGGGTTCCCGCGCAGCCGTGCCGGGGGCGCGGCGCGCCAGTGGCCCTCCGGGGTGACCGCGAGCAGACCCTGCGCGCCGAGGGAGGCGACCACCGCCCGCGCCCCGCGCCGGCGCGCGTCCCGGGCGGCCCGCAACGGTTCGTGGAAGCCGGTGAGTTCGGCGAGTTCCTCGGCGTTGGGCTTGACGATGTCGGGGCGGGCGGCGACGGCCCGGCGCAGCGGCTCCCCGCTTGTGTCGAGGAGGACCGGCACGTTCGACGCGCGGGCGGCGCGCACGAGATCGGCGTACGCGCCCACCGGGACCCCCGGCGGCAGGCTGCCGCACAGGGCGACGGCCGAGGCGGTGGGCAGCAGGTCGTCGTAGGCCGAGCGGAGGGCCGCCCACTCGGCCGGGGATATCTCCGGGCCCGGTTCGTTGAGTTGGGTGGTGTCGCCGCTCGCCGCGTCGACGACGGCGATGGTGCGCCGGGTGACGCCCTCGACCGGGAGCAGCGCGTCGACCAGGCCGGGTGTGGCGGCGAGTCCCTCGCGCAGGCAGCGGCCCGTCACACCGCCCGCGAAGCCCGTGGCCGTCACCTCGTGGCCGAGCGCGGCGAGCACCCGGGCCACGTTCAGCCCTTTGCCGCCGGGCCGTTCGGCCACCTCGGTCACCCGGTGCGTGGCGTGCGGCCGGAGCGACGGTACCCGGTAGGTGATGTCGAGAGCGGCGTTCAGCGTGACCGTCAGGATCACCCGCGGACCTCCCTCGAAACGCGTACGGAGGCCCGATCATGCCAAAGACAGCCGGGTCCGGCCCAGCCCCGGGTGCCCGTACCGGCCGCACCGGTGCGGCCGGCGCCGGAGGCCACCGGCCGGGCACATCAGCCCAGTCGGGGATCGACCACCCATTCCCCCCGCCGCATCACGCCCCTCAGGGTGAAGTCGGCGTCCAGGACGACCAGGTCGGCGTCCTTGCCGGGTTCCAGGGAGCCCACCCGGTGGTCGAGGCCCAGCAGCCTCGCCGGGTTGGCCGAGATGGCGGCGACGACGTCCGGGACGGGCAGGCGGTCCACGGTGACCGCGCGGTGGAAGGCGCGGTCCAGGGTCAGCGTCGACCCGGCGATCGAACCGCCCTCCACCAGGCGTGCCACCCCGTCGGCCACCTCCACCTCCAGCGGGCCGAGCAGGTACCGGCCGTCGCCCGCGCCCGCCGCGTCCATCGCGTCCGTGATGAGCGCGACCCGGCCGGCGCCCGCGTGGTGGAACGCCAACCGCAGTGCGGCCGGGTGCAGATGGACGCCGTCGTCGATCAGCTCGACCGTGACCCGCTCGTCCTCCAGCAGGGCGGCGATGGGGCCGGGCGCCCGATGGCCCAGGGGAGGCATCGCGTTGAAGAGGTGGGTGGCCACCGTGGCGCCCGCCTCGATGGCGGCGCTCGTCTGCTCGTACGTCGCGTCCGTGTGCCCGATCGCCGCGATCACGCCGTGGTCGGCGAGCAGCCGTACCGCGTCGGTGCCGCCAGGCAGTTCGGTGGCGAGCGTGACCATACGGGCCTGGCCGCGGGCCGCGTCGAGCAGCTTGCGGACCTCGGCGGGTTCGGGGTCGCGCAGCAGGCCCTCGGAGTGGGCGCCCTTGCGGCACGGTGAGATGAACGGCCCCTCGAAGTGCACGCCCGCGATGTCGCCCTGCTCGGCCAGCTCGGACAGCAGTCCGGCCTGCCGTACGAGGACGTCCATGTCGTCGGTGACGGTGGAGGCGACGAGGGTGGTGGTGCCGTGCTGCCGGTGGGTGCGCACGGCCCGCAGGGCGTCCTCGGCCGAGCCGGAGAAGGACGCGCCGCCGCCACCGTGGTTGTGCAGGTCGACGAAGCCCGGGACCAGCCAGTGGCCCCGCGCGTCGATGGTCCGCGCGTCCGGGGGCGCGCTCCCGGCGATCCGCGTGCCCCGCACGACGACGCTGCCGCCGTCCACGATCCCGGTGGGCAGCACCACCCGGGCACCGGCGAGAACCTTGCTCGTGGCCATCAGGCGGATACCTCCGAGGGGTCGGTGGTGCTGCGGTCGGTGGTGCTCCGGGGCGCGGTGTCCCGGTCGGTGGGGGCGAGCAGGTCCCAGGCGATCAGGCCCGCACCCAGGCATCCGGCGGTGTCGCCCAGCGCGGCGGGGACGATGTCGGGCTCCCGCTGGAAGGTCAGCCGCCGCCGGACCGCGTCCCGCAGCGGTGTGAACAAGGTTTCCCCGGCCTCGGCGAGCCCGCCACCGATGATCAGTGCCCGGGGGTCCAGCAGGGTGAGGCCGGCGACCAGCCCGTCGGCCAGCGCGTCCACGGCCCGGCGCCAGACCGCCGCGGCCTCCGGGTCGCCCGACGCCACGGCCCTGGCGCAGTCCGCAGCGTCCGCGCCCGGTGTCCCGGACGCCTCGGCCCATGCCTGGCCCACCGCCGCCGCGGAGGCGTACCGCTCCAGGCAGCCGCGCTGACCGCACGGGCACCGGACCCCGTCCGGCCGCACGACGATGTGGCCGATCTCGCCCGCCATGCCGTGCGCGCCGGACTCCACCCGGCCCTCCACGCAGACGGCGCCCGCGATCCCGGTCCCCACCGGGACGAACAGGAACCGGTCGATCCCCCGCCCCGCGCCCACGCGGCCTTCGGCGAGCCCGCCGGTGCGCACGTCGTGCCCCAGCGCGACGGGCGCACCGCCGAGACGGGCGCTGAGCAGGTCGCGCAGGGGCACGTCACGCCAGCCGAGGTTGGCCGAGTAGACGGCGACACCGCGCCCGGTGTCGACCACCCCGGGGACGGCGACCCCGGCGGCGAGCGCGGGCTCGCCGAGGTGCCGTACGCCGTGCTCGCGCAGGTCGGCGGCGAAGCCGAGGATCGACTCCACGGAGGCGTCGGGGCCGCGCTCGCGCCCGGTGGCCCGGCGTTCCTGGTGCAGCAGTTCGCCCCCGGCCCCCACCAGGGCGGCCTTCATCCCGGTGCCGCCCACGTCCAGGGCGATGACATGTCTCACGGAGACAGTGTGAAGCCTGACCCGCGAGAGGTCTAGTCCACTTATGTGGTGTAGACCTTATGGACGTTCACAAGGCAAACAGAGGGTGGGTCGCAGCGGTGCAGCGGGGCAGGTCACGTCGGACGGTGTGGGGAAGCGGTCTGATCGCGGGGGTGTCCGCACTCGCGATGGCGGGAACCCTCGCCGGATGTGGAGGAGCGGGCTCCGGCTCCGGAGAGGTGACCCTGCGCCTGGTGGCCGCGGACTACGGGGACTCGCCCGCCAACAGCTCCGCGAAGTACTGGGACCGGCTGGCGCGCGGCTTCGAGGAGCAGCACCCGGGCGTCAAGGTCGATGTCAGCGTCTACTCCTGGAAGGACGTCGACCGCAAGGTCAAGGACATGGTCGCGGCGGGCCACGCGCCGGACATGGCGCAGATCGGGGCGTACGCCGACTACGCGGCGGCGGGCAAGCTCTACGAGGCGGGCGACGTGCTCTCCATCCCCGTGCAGGCCGACTTCACCTCGGAGCTGAGCGAGGCGGGGGAGGTGGACAACGTGCAGTACGGCATGCCGTTCGCCGCCTCCACCCGGCTGCTCTTCTACAACAAGACGCTCTTCTCCCAGGCGGGCATCACCCCTCCGACCACCTGGAGCGAGCTGGCCTCGGACGCCCAGGCGCTGAAGGCCAAGGGCGTGAAGTTCCCCTTCGCGCTGCCGCTGGGCCCCGAGGAGGCGCAGGCGGAGACCATGCAGTGGATGCTGGCCGGTGACAGCGCCGCCGGCGGCGGTGACGGCTACCTCGGCGCCCTCGGCTCGTACGACATCGACTCCCCCCGGAACGTGGCCACCTTCACCTGGCTCCGGGACGACCTGGTGGGCAGGGGGCTCACCGGTCCGGTCGCGCCGGCGCAGCTCAACCGCGCCGACGCGTTCGCCGCCTTCACCCGGGGCGAGGTCGGCATGCTGAACGGTCACCCCTCGCTGATGAAGGCCGCGAAGGCGAAGGGCGTCGACTTCGGCATGGTCCCGCTGCCCGGACAGGACGGCCCGGCGAACTCCACGATGGGCGTCAGCGACTGGATGGCGGCGTTCAAGCAGGGCGGCCACCAGGCCCAGATCCGCGACTTCCTCGACTTCACGTACAGCGAGAGGAACGTGCTCGCGTTCTCGCGCGAGTACGACCTGCTGCCGGTGACGAGTTCGGCCCAGCAGACCATGGCGGCCTCGTCCCAGGACGCCGCTCTCAAGCCGTTCCTGGACGAGCTCCCGACCGCGCGGATGTACCCGGCGGGCAAGACCTCCTGGGCCGGCGTCAGCGCCGACGTCAAGAAGCGGATCGGCCAGGCCGTCGGCCCCGGCGGCAACCCGGGCGCGGTACTGAGCCAGGTGCAGCAGACGGCGACGACGGCGGACAGCGCCACGGCGGGATGAGGGACGCCGTCCCACGGGCCGGCCGGCTGCCCGGTCGGCCCGCGGGACGGCCGACTGTCGGTCCCCGGGGCTACCGTTCCCCCATGGAAGAGCTCACGCCGCGCGAGGAGGCCGTCCTCGCCCTGGAGGGCCGCGGGTTCCCCGGGCCCGGTGCCAAGGAGCGGGCGATCCGCGAGCAGCTCGGGCTCGCCCCCGTCCGGTACTACCAGCTGCTCAACGCCCTCCTCGACGACCCCCGGGCCCTCGCCCACGCCCCGGTGACCGTCAACCGGCTCCGCCGCGTGCGCGAATCCCGCCGCGCCGAGCGCTGACACGGCCCTGGGTGCGCGCGCCCCGACGTGGATAGGGTCGTCGTATGGGCAGCCCTATGGAACCGGAAGCCGTGGACTCCGTGCCGACCCCCGCCACCGAGGCCGGGCGCGACGGCCTCGACGCCATCCTCGCGAGGCCCGGCCGGGCCGTCCTCGCGTTCGACTTCGACGGGACGCTCGCCCCGATCGTCCCCGACCCCGACCAGGCCCGCGCCCACCCCGGCGCGGTCCCCGCCCTCGCCGCGCTCGCCCCGCACGTCGCCTCCGTCGTGGTGATCACCGGCCGCCCCGCCGCGGTCGCCGTGCGCCACGGGGGCCTCGCGGACGTGCCCGGGCTGGCCGACCTCGTGGTCCTCGGCCACTACGGCGCCGAACGCTTCAGCGCCCGCACCGGCACCGTCGACGCCCCCGCCCCGCACCCCGGGGTCGCCGCCGTCCGCGCCGAGCTGCCCGGCTTCCTCCAGAGCATCGGCTCCTGGAAGGGCACCTGGATCGAGGAGAAGGGGCGCTCCGTCGCCGTGCACACCCGGCGCGCCGACGACCCGGACGCCGCCTTCGAGGCCCTGCGCGAACCCCTCGCCGACCTCGCCCTGCGCCACGGCCTGATCCTCGAACCGGGACGCCTGGTCCTGGAGCTGCGCCCGCCGGGCATGGACAAGGGGGCGGCTCTGCTGGACCACGTCCGCCGCACCGGCGCCGACGCCGTCCTCTACGCGGGCGACGACCTCGGCGACCTCCCCGCCTTCGCCGCCGTGGACAAGCTCCGCTCCGAGGGCGTACCCGGCCTGCTCGTGTGCAGCGGCAGCACGGAGGTCACGGAACTGGCCAGGAGGGCGGACCTGGTGGTGGACGGGCCGCAGGGAGTGGTGCGACTGCTGGAGGCACTGGCCCGCCGGATCACCGACGCGCCCGGGTGACTCACCCCTCCAGCGCCGCCAGCTGATCCAGGAACCACCGGGCCGGGGGCAGCGCCGTGGCCTGCGCCGCCAGCCGCTTGGTACGGTCCGCGCGCTGCTGCGGCCCCATCGACAGGGCCTCGTGCAGCGCCCGGGCCGTACCGCCGATGTCGTACGGGTTCACGGTGAGCGCGTCGTCGCCCAGTTCCTCGTGCGCCCCCGCCTCCCGGGACAGCACCAGCGCACAGCCCTCGTCGGAGACCACCGGCACCTCCTTGGCGACCAGGTTCATCCCGTCCCGGATGGGGTTGACCAGGGCCACGTCCGCCAGCCGGTAGGCGGCCAGCGAGCGCGCGAAGTCGTCCTTCACATGCAGCACGACAGGGGTCCAGTCCGGTGTGCCGAAGCGGGAGTTGACCGCGTCGGCCACCCGCTGGACCTCGGCCGTGTAGTCGCGGTAGACGGCCAGGTCCTGGCGGGAGGGGTAGGCGAACGCGATGTGGCAGACGCGCTCGCGCCACTCGGGGCGGGTGTCGAGCAGCTCCTCGTACGCCAGCAGGCCCCGCACGATGTTCTTCGACAGCTCGGTGCGGTCCACCCGCACGATCGCCTTGCGGGCACTGCCGTCGGGGGCCGAGCCGATCTGCTCGCGCAGGGCCGCCATGCGCTCGTCCACGTCCGGCTCGTGCGCGCGCCGGCGCAGGAAGTCGGCGTCCGCCCCCAGCCCGTGCACCCCGATCCGGGTGCCCGCGGGGATGCCGGGGCCGAGGACGGCATGGCAGCAGTCCGTGAAGGCGTCCGCCCAGCGCCGGGTCAGGAACGCCGCCCGGTCCGCGCCCAGGATGCCGCCGAGCAGCTGCGCCGCGATGTCGTCGGGCAGCAGCCGGAAGTAGTCCGGCGGTGCCCACGGGGTGTGCGAGAAGTGGCCGATGCGCAGGTCGGGGCGCAGCCCGCGCAGCATCCGGGGCGCCAGGGCGAGGTGGTAGTCCTGGATCAGGACGGCCGCGCCCTGCGCCGCCTCCTGGGCCAGCGCCTCGGCGAACGCGCGGTTGTACGCCTCGTACGCCGCCCACTGGCGGCGGAACGCGGCGTCGAAGACCGGCTCCAGAGGGGTCTGGTAGAGCATGTGGTGCACGAACCACAGCACCGAGTTGGCGATGCCGTTGTAGGCGTCCGCGTACACGTCGGAGGCGATGTCGAGCATCCGCACCCGCTGACCGCCGGTGTCCTCCGGGTCGAGCGCCCCGCCCGTGCGCCGGACGGCCTCCCGGTCGCCGTCGCCGAGCGCCGCGCAGACCCAGACCGCGTCCGTGTCCGGGCCGATGGCCGACAGTCCGGAGACCAGTCCGCCCCCGCCGCGCCGGGCGGTGAGCCGCCCGGTGTCCTCCAGCGCGTACGAGAGCGGACCGCGGTTGGAGGCGACGAGCACGGACGCCGTTTGAGTGGGAGCCATGCCACGAAACCTAGCCCGCGCCGAAAACGCTCAAACGCGCGGCTCAGCCGTATGTGGTGCGGGATACGGACAGGGACCGCGGTGGGCGGGGCGGTTCAGGCCGCCCCGGCGCCGCGCCGCTCCACGTACTCCCTGATCTGCGCCATCGGTGGCCGCTCCTCCGTGTCCACCGTGTACGTCCGCGGCTCGAACCCGTCCTCGCCGCGCTCGAACTGGGTGAGGGCGGGCCGCACCAGATGCCCGCGGGCCAGCCTCAGCTGCGCGGTGCGGTAGATCGCGGCGGCCATCCGGCCCAGAGCCTGGCTGTCCTGGTGGCGGTGCCTGCGCACGCCGACGTCGACCTGGGCGAGGGCGTCCAGGCCCACCAGGTGCAGCGCGTCGACCAGGATGCCGAGCTCGACGCCGTAGCCGACCGGGAAGGGGAGCCGCTCCAGCAGGGAGCGGCGGGCCGCGTACTCGCCGCCGAGCGGCTGCACGAAGCCGGCCAGCCGGGGCCAGTGCAGGTTGAGCAGCGGCCGGGCCACCAGTTCGGTGACCCGCCCGCCCTGGCCCGCGACGTCGCCGAGCGGGCGGTCGTACATCGCCTTCACGAGATCCACCTCCGGGTCGGTGAGCAGCGGGCCCACGATCCCGGTGACGAAGTCGCAGGAGAACTCCCGCAGGTCCGCGTCGACGAAGCACACGATGTCGCCGCCGGTGACCAGCAGGGACCGCCACAGCACCTCTCCCTTGCCGGGCAGCGCCGGGACGCGGGGCAGGATCGCGTCGCGGTGCACCACGCGCGCGCCCGCCGCCGCGGCGACCTCGGCGGTACGGTCCGTGGAGCCCGAGTCGACCACGACGATCTCGTCGACCAGCGGGACCCGCTCCACGAGGTCGCGGCGCACGGCGGCGGCGATGGCACCGACCGTCGCCTCCTCGTTCAGCGCGGGCAGCACGACGGAGACCGACTGCCCGGTCCGCTCCTTGGCGGCGAGGACCTGGTCGAGCGGGCGATCGGCCACGGACCAGGATCGGGTGGCCAGCCAGCGCTCGACTTCTTCCAGCACGGTCGGCGGCTCCTCGTGGTGTCTCATGGTGTCTCGCGTTTCGGACGGCTGTCTCGCCCGTCGTGGCCTTCGGTTACAGTCTTGAACAACGCCGACGACCCTCGCACATCCTGGGCCGGAAGCGTCCACAACCGAACAGAGCTCATCCAGAGGGGCAGAGGGAACGGCCCGATGAAGCCCCGGCAACCCTCCAGCCGATTCTCGTCTTCGCGGCTCAGCGCACGCGGCGAGGCTCCCGGCTAGGGAAGGTGCCAAATCCGTCTCACGGCGAGGTGCGCCGTGAGGAAGATGAGGAGAAAGGGCCTCGCCTCACATGGCTGCGCAGACTGTAGCGAACGTCGCACACCCCACCACCGACTCCGTCGACCTCGGCCCCGCCACGGCCCTGTCCTGCCGCGAGTGCGGCCACCGGGTGCCGCTCGGACCCGTCTTCGCCTGCGAGGAGTGCTTCGGGCCGCTGGAGATCGCCTACGACTTCTCCGGCTACGACCCCGAGGAACTGCGCAAGCGGATCGAGGCGGGCCCCGCGAACATCTGGCGCTACGCCCCGCTGCTGCCCGTCCCGGCCGACGTCGCCGGCAAGCCGAACCTGAACCCGGGCTGGACCGCGCTCGTCAAGGCCGACAACCTCGCCCGCGAGCTGGGGGTGACCGGCGGACTGTGGGTGAAGGACGACTCCGGCAACCCGACGCACTCCTTCAAGGACCGCGTGGTCGCACAGGCGCTGGAGGCGGCGCGCGCCTTCGGCTTCACCACCCTGTCCTGCTCCTCCACCGGCAACCTCGCGGGCGCGGTCGGCGCCGCGGCGGCCCGCGCCGGGTTCCGCTCCTGTGTGTTCATCCCGCACGACCTGGAGCAGGGCAAGGTCGTCATGGCCGCGGTGTACGGCGGTGAGCTCGTCGGCATCGAGGGCAACTACGACGACGTGAACCGCTTCTGCTCCGAGCTGATCGGCGACACGGCGGGCGAGGGCTGGGGCTTCGTCAACGTCAACCTGCGCCCGTACTACGCGGAGGGCTCCAAGACCCTGGCGTACGAGATCGCCGAGCAGCTCGGCTGGCGGCTGCCGGACCAGATCGTGGTGCCGATCGCCTCCGGCTCGCAGCTGACGAAGATCGACAAGGGGCTGCGGGAGCTGATCGCGCTCGGCCTGGTCGAGGACAGGCCGTACAGGATCTTCGGCGCGCAGGCCGAGGGCTGCTCGCCGGTGTCGGTCGCCTACAAGGCGGGGCACGACGTGGTCCGGCCGCAGAAGCCGGACACCATCGCCAAGTCGCTGGCGATCGGGAACCCGGCGGACGGCCCGTACGTGCTGGACATCGCCCGCCGCACCGGCGGCGCGGTGGAGGACGTGACCGACGCGCAGATCGTGGACGCCATCAAGCTGCTCGCCCGCACCGAGGGCATCTTCGCGGAGACGGCCGGCGGTGTGACGGTGGGGGTGACCCGCAAGCTGGTCGAGAACGGTGTGCTCGACCCCGCGAAGTCGACGGTCGTCCTCAACACCGGCGACGGCCTGAAGACCCTGGACGCGGTGGCGGGCACGGGGCTGACCGCCACGATCCGCCCGAACCTCGACTCCTTCCGCGAGGCCGGGCTCGCCTGAGCCGCCGCCCGCGCACCGCCCCCTCGCCGCCGTACCCCGACCGGAGGTCACCCCATGAGCGTCACCGTCCGCATCCCCACCATCCTGCGCGCCTACACCGACGGCCGGTCGGAGGTGGCCGCCGAGGGCGCGACCCTCGCCGAGGTCATCACCGACCTGGAGAAGAACCACACCGGCATCGCCGCCCGCGTCCTGGACGACCAGGGCAGGCTGCGCCGGTTCGTCAACGTGTACGTCAACGACGACGACGTCCGCTTCGAGCAGGGTCTTGAGACCGCCACTCCGGACGGGGCCGGCGTCTCCATCATTCCGGCGGTGGCAGGCGGCTGAATATTACCCTCGGTAACGCATGTAACCGAGAGTTCACAGAAATGCCTCCTCCGCGGAAGAAGTGGAGGAGGCAATTCTGTGTGGTTGAGCGCGATACAGTTGGGGTACGCGGTCGGGGTTTTCCCTATGGGGCACCCTGGCGTCGCGCTCCGCACCCGCCAAGAAGCAGCCAAACTGCGCGGTGTATTTGCGCCCTTCACCCCTTTCGCCCGGTCCGACTTGCCCGCAATGCGGATGAATTCTCCGCACATTTCCGATCGGCCATGCCCGGAATTCTCGTCCGATTGACCTGTTGCAGACGGCAGTTGGACAGATACATTCAGCCGCGGTCGACGCGTTCCGGCGCACGCCCCCAACCGTTTGGGGGGTGAGGTCTGACCCGGATCCGCGAAGTGCGGATCTGCGCAAGGGCCAGTAATAGGGGAGTTAGGCATGGCTCAGGGCACCGTCAAGTGGTTCAACGCGGAGAAGGGGTACGGCTTCATCGCGGTCGACGGTGGTGCGGATGTTTTCGTCCACTACAGCGCGATCCAGATGGACGGCTACCGCACCCTGGAGGAAGGCCAGCGGGTCGAGTTCGAGATCTCGCAGGGTCAGAAGGGGCCGCAGGCGGACATGGTCCGTCTGGCCGTTTGAGTTGCGCGCCGACCACTGAACTGATCGACGTGTCGAGGGGCTCGTATCCCGCAGGGGTACGAGCCCCTCGGTCTGTCCGGAGCGCGGGTGTCGCGGAGCGGCGCGCCGGAGCGTATGGGCAGGTCCGCCCGCGGTTCGCGCCCCTTGTTCACCTCCCGATCCCGGGGAGGCGCTTGCACTCGGCAGGGGCGAGTGCTAATCATTGGCGTTAGCACTCTGAAGGTGAGAGTGACAACGAAGGACCGGGTCGGTGAGGCCGCGGACCGGGTGGGGCAGGGAACCACCGGCCGAGGCCGTCCGTCGCGGGCGCGGGCGCGGTCCGAAGGAATCACCCCCAGTCCTGGAGGGACCACTTCACATGGCCAAGATCATCGCGTTCGACGAGGAGGCGCGGCGCGGCCTCGAGCGCGGCATGAACCAGCTCGCGGACGCCGTCAAGGTGACGCTCGGCCCCAAGGGTCGCAACGTCGTCCTCGAGAAGAAGTGGGGCGCCCCCACGATCACCAACGATGGTGTCTCCATCGCCAAGGAGATCGAGCTCGAGGACCCGTACGAGAAGATCGGCGCCGAGCTGGTCAAGGAAGTCGCCAAGAAGACGGACGACGTCGCCGGCGACGGTACGACCACCGCGACCGTTCTCGCCCAGGCGCTGGTCCGTGAGGGCCTGCGCAACGTGGCCGCCGGTGCCAACCCGATGGCCCTCAAGCGCGGTATCGAGAAGGCCGTCGAGGCCGTCTCCGCCGCCCTGCTGGAGCAGGCGAAGGATGTCGAGACCAAGGAGCAGATCGCTTCCACGGCCTCCATCTCCGCCGCCGACACCCAGATCGGCGAGCTGATCGCCGAGGCCATGGACAAGGTCGGCAAGGAAGGCGTCATCACCGTCGAGGAGTCGCAGACCTTCGGTCTCGAGCTCGAGCTCACCGAGGGCATGCGCTTCGACAAGGGCTACATCTCGGCGTACTTCGCCACCGACATGGAGCGTATGGAGGCCGTCCTCGACGACCCGTACATCCTGATCGCCAACCAGAAGATCTCCTCGGTCAAGGACCTGCTCCCGCTGCTGGAGAAGGTCATGCAGTCGGGCAAGCCGCTGCTGATCATCGCCGAGGACGTCGAGGGCGAGGCCCTGTCGACCCTGGTCGTCAACAAGATCCGTGGCACCTTCAAGTCCGTCGCCGTCAAGGCCCCGGGCTTCGGTGACCGCCGCAAGGCCATGCTCGGCGACATCGCCATCCTCACGGGCGGCGAGGTCATCTCCGAGGAGGTCGGCCTCAAGCTGGAGAACGCGGGCCTGGAGCTCCTGGGCCGCGCCCGCAAGGTCGTCATCACCAAGGACGAGACCACCATCGTCGACGGCTCCGGCTCCACCGACCAGGTCGCCGGTCGTGTGAACCAGATCCGTGCCGAGATCGAGAACAGCGACTCGGACTACGACCGCGAGAAGCTCCAGGAGCGTCTGGCGAAGCTGGCCGGCGGCGTGGCCGTCATCAAGGCCGGTGCCGCCACCGAGGTCGAGCTCAAGGAGCGCAAGCACCGCATCGAGGACGCCGTTCGCAACGCGAAGGCGGCCGTCGAGGAGGGCATCGTCGCCGGTGGCGGCGTGGCCCTGCTCCAGGCCTCCCAGGTGTTCGAGAAGCTGGAGCTGGAGGGCGACGAGGCCACCGGTGCCGCCGCCGTCAAGCTGGCGCTCGAGGCCCCGCTGAAGCAGATCGCCGTCAACGCCGGCCTCGAGGGCGGTGTCGTGGTGGAGAAGGTGCGCAACCTGACCCCGGGCCACGGCCTGAACGCCGCGACCGGCGAGTACGTCGACCTGGTCAAGGAAGGCATCATCGACCCGGCGAAGGTGACCCGTTCCGCGCTGCAGAACGCCGCCTCCATCGCCGCGCTGTTCCTGACCACCGAGGCCGTCATCGCCGACAAGCCGGAGAAGGCCGCCGCGCCTGCCGGTGGCGGCATGCCGGGCGGTGACATGGACTTCTGATCGACCCCGGTCGATCAACCGTCCCGCGTACCGAGGGCGGCACTCCCCGACAAGGGGGGGTGCCGCCCTCGGGCGTGTCCGGGGGAATTCCCGGCGGGTCCCGGGAATGGCGGGGGGCCGCCGACGGTTGTTTCAGGGAGTGCAACAATGCGTGTGCACATACCCATGGGTTGGCCGCGTGCTGAGCCCGCACCGAGCAAGCCACCGACAAGGAGTCCCCCCGTGACCGTCACCGCCTCGGACACCGCCTCCCGCGCGGCCCGCGTCCTGTCCCGGCCGATCGCCCTCAACGGCCTCACGGTCCCGAACCGGATCGCGATGGCCCCGATGACCCGCATGTTCTCCCCGGGCGGCGTCCCCGGCGAGGACGTGAAGGAGTACTACGCCCGCCGGGCCGCCGCCGGCGTCGGCCTGATCGTCACCGAGGGCACGTACGTGGGCCACGACTCCGCGGGCCAGAGCGACCGTGTGCCCCGGTTCCACGGTGAGGAGCAGCTGGCGGGCTGGGCCGAGGTCGCCGAGGCGGTGCACGCGGCCGGCGGCACGATCGTCCCGCAGCTGTGGCACATCGGCATGGTCCGCAAGGAGGGCGAGCCGCCGTTCGCCGCCGCCCCGGCCGTCGGACCGTCCGGTCTGGTCACCGCGGGCGCGGAGCCGACCGGCAGGGCGATGACGCAGCAGGACGTGGACGATGTCGTCGCCGCCTTCGCCGAGGCCGCGGCGGCCGCCGAGCGCATCGGCTTCGACGGCGTCGAACTGCACGGCGCCCACGGCTACCTCCTGGACCAGTTCTTCTGGGCGGGCACCAACCGGCGCGAGGACGCCTACGGCGGCGACCCCGTGGCCCGGGCCGCGTTCTCCGCGGAGATCGTCGCCGCGGTCCGCGCGGCCGTGTCCCCCGAGTTCCCGGTGATCTTCCGCTACTCGCAGTGGAAGCAGCAGGACTACAAGGCCCGTCTCGCCGAGACCCCCGAGGAGCTGGAGGCGATCCTGACCCCGCTGGCCGCGGCGGGCGTCGACGTCTTCCACGCCTCCACGCGGCGCTACTGGGAGCCGGAGTTCGAGGGCTCGGGGCTCAACCTCGCGGGCTGGACGAAGAAGCTGACCGGCAAGCAGGTCATCTCCGTCGGCTCGGTGGGTCTGGACGGCGACTTCGCCAAGTCGTTCCAGGGTGAGGGCGCCTCCCTCAAGGGCATCGACGACCTCCTGGACCGCCTGGAGGCCGACGAGTTCGACATGATCGCGGTCGGCCGCGCGCTGCTCCAGGACCCGGAGTGGGCGGCGAAGGTCCTCGCCGACCGGTTCACCGAGCTGAAGCCGTTCGACGCGGCGGCCCTGAAGAAGCTGCACTGACCCGAGCCCTCCGAGACGCGCCCGGGGCGCGTCTCGGAGGCGGGGCGGCCGGCGGCCGCACGGCTCAGGCCGCGTCCTGCGCGCCCGCCACCTCCAGCACGCCCACCGTCTCATCTCCGCTGACCTCTCCGGTCGGGCGGAACCCGAGCCCCAGATAGAAGCCCTCCGGGCCGTCCGCGCCGGGGTGCCAGGTGACGGTGAGGCGGGTGCCGCCCCGGCGGCGGATCTCGTCGGCCACGCACCGCACGGCGAACCGCCCGTACCCCCGGCCCTGCTTGCCCGCCGCGATGTTCAGACGCCACAGCCCGGAGCGGAAGTCGGTGCCCTCGCCGGTCCAGTCGATGTCGAAGAACGCCATGAGGAACCCGACGACCTCCTCACCGTCACAGATCAGCCGGGGCCACGCGACCCCCGGGTGGACGTACGCCTCGGCGAGGGACTTCACCACCGGGGCCACCAGGTGCTCCTGGTCGGGGCGGACCCTCAGGGCGACGGCGGCCTCGAAGGTGGCGGCGGTGATCTCTCGCAGATACGGGGAGTCGGACATGCCCGCATCGTAGGCGGGCCCCGCAAGCGGATCTCAGCGAGCGAGGAACGGGAGCAGCGCCGCGGTCAGTTCGGCGGGCGCGTCCAGCGCGATGAGGTGGGCGGCGGTGGGGAACTCGACCAGGTCGGCCCCGGGGATCGTCGCGGCGTAACGGCGGGCGATGTCCTGGAAGTCGGCGACGTCGAGCGCGCCGACGCCCACCAGCGCGGGGACGCGGACGGCGGTGAGGTCCCCGGTCGCGGGACCCTGGGAGTGCTCGGCCACGACGGCCTGGTTCAGCAGGGAGGTCCGCAGCGGGTCCCGGAGGCGCTCGACCAGGCCGTCGGTGACGTCGTCCCAACCGCGAGCGGGTCCGCGCAGCCACATGTCCAGGTTGATGTCCACGGCCGCGTCCAGGTCGCCCGCGTCCAGGGCCGCCGTTTCGGCCTCGTCGTACGCGACCATGGCGGCCGACCAGTCGTGGCGCGGCCAGGGCGCGGCGAGCATCGCGAGGCAGTGCACCCGGTCCGGGTGGGTGAGCGTGAAGTCCAGCGCCACCCGGCCGCCCCAGGAGGCGCCCACCAGCCGTACGCGCTCGTGCCCGAGGTGGTCCAGGAGGCGGCGCAGGTCGTCGGTCTCGCGGAACGGGCCGGTCGGGGTCGCCGACGCGCCGAAACCGCGCAGGTCGTAGCGGACGACGGTGTGCCGCCGGGCGAGAGCGGGCACGACCGCGTCCCACATGCGGTGATCGGCGACGCCGGCGTGGACGAGCACGACGGGCGGACCGTCGCCGTCACCGGTCACGTCGTAGGAGAGGTGGCCGAGATCATCATGGAGTATGCGCACGGGTGGACACTCGCAGGTCGGCGGCTCCCTGGCCATCTTTTTACGCCGCTGGATCACAATGGCCCATGGATGATGACCAGTTCGAGAATCGTGCCCGTCCGCTGCTGCGCCGTGCCGGAGACGGTGAGCTGCTGGACGTCGCCGGTGTCGCGCACTTCTTCCGGCTCACCGGTGAGCACACCGGGGGGCGCTTCGCCTTCGAGGAGTTCAGCCTCGCCCCCGGAACCATCGGCGCCCGGCCGCATGTGCACGAGGGGCACGACGAGTACTTCTACGTCCTCCAGGGCCAGTTGACGCTGCACACCGGCGACGGGGAGACAGCCGCCGGCCCCGGGGACCTGCTCGCCGCCACCCGCGGCACCCCGCACGGCTTCCGCAACGCGGGGGCGGTCACCGTGCGCGCCCTGTGCCTGTACACCCCCGCCGGATACGAGGACTACTTCCGTGACGTCCACGCCGCGGTGAGCTCCGGGGCCGAGGCCACCGACGAGCTGCTGGCCGAGTTCCGCGGCCGCTACCGGACCAGCTCCCATCGGGCGGACCGGGGCTGACGGGGGAGAGGCCGACGCCGCTGGCCTAGGGGCGCAGGCGCCTCACCTCTTCGTCGGTCCGCGGGGGTGGTGGCGGTGGGCCAGGGCCTCGTAGGACGCGGACAGCGCGGGCCCGGCCCGCTCGTAGGTGCGCTGCGCCACACCCACGAACAGGCAGTCCACCACCAGTAGTTGACCCGTGCGGGAGGACATCGCGGCCGGTCGCAGCTCGCTCTCGCGGGCCGTGGACGTGGTGAGGACGTGGTCGGCGTACTGCGTCACGGGGCCGTCCGGGCGGCCGGTGACGGCGACGGTGGTCGCGCCGTGCTCGAAGGCGGTCCGCAGCGGTTCGATGGCGTCGCCGGTGGAGCCCGAGTGCGTGACGGCGACCGCCACGTCCCCCGCGCGCAGTTGGACGGCGCTCGTGACCGCGAGGTGCGGGTCGCTGTGCGCGTGGGCGACCAGCCCTATCCGCAGCAGCTTCTGGACCAGGTCCTGCGCGACGAGCCCGGACGCCCCGACGCCGTACACGTCGATGCGGCGCGCGGCGGCGAGCGCGGTCACGGCGGCGTCGAGCTGCGCGACGTCCAGCCCGGCCGCCGTGTCGGCGAGGGTCTGCCGCTCGTCGTGGGCGAGCTTGGCCACGACCTCGGTGAGGGGATCGTCCACCGTGATGTCGGCGGTCACGGCGGGCCCGCGGCCCGACTGCAGCTGGGCGGCGAGCCCCGCGAGCGCGAGCCTGAGGTCGCGGTAGCCGGGATAGCCGAGCAGGCGGGCCGTGCGGACGACGGTGGCCTCACTGGTCCCCGTCAGCTCGGCGAGCCCGGTGACCGTGAGCGCCGCGCACCCGGCCGGGTCCCCGGCGACGGTCTCGGCGACCCGCCGCATGGACCGGGTCATGGAGGGCGCGAGGGTCCGCACCTTCGCGGCGAGGGCGGCGGGCGCGGGCGGGGGCGGCGATGTCCGGGAACGGGCCCCCGTCGCCCTCCGGGAAGTTTCCTTCATCTCGCGAGGCACATCGTGAAAGATATTTTCCGCTCGGACCTCCGGTCAAGAGTGCGCACAATGGGGGCATGGACCCCATCAGCCCCATGGAGCAGGCCCTGCACGCCGCCCGCGCCCTCGTGCTGGCCGACCTGGTCGCCGGCCAGGTCGCCGAGGCGGACGTCGTCTCGCTCGTCGAGGATTCGGTCACCCAGCGCCGCTGGTGGGTCGAACAGTGGCCCGAAGGCGCGCACTACGTGGCCGGACTGGTCGCCCAGGACGTCCAGGACGCCCTGCTGGAGCGCTACGGGCGCTGGCCGCTGTGCCCCGTCTGCGGCTCCGGCGACCCGCACGCCCTCGACGTCGAGCCGGAACTGGGGCCCGACCCGCACTGGGTGTGCGCGAAGGCCGGGGTGAAGGTCGCGGCGGTGGGCGCGCTCGGGCAGGCCATCGGCGGGATGCCGTCCTCGTGACGATCTACGTCGATCCGCCGTCCTGGCCCGGCCACGGCCGCATGTGGTCGCATCTGATCAGCGACGTCTCGTACGACGAACTGCACGCGTTCGCGGCGCTCCTGGGCGTACCGCGCCGTGCCTTCGACCGCGACCACTACGACCTGCCCTCGCATCGCTACGACGACGCGGTGCGGGCCGGGGCGGTCGCGGTCCCCAGCCGCGAGGTGGTGCGGCTGCTGCACGCGTCGGGACTGCGCAGGCGCAAGGAGCGGGTGCCCGGCGGGCGGGCGCGGGCGAGCGGTCCGGGGCCGGGCCCCGGCTTCCGGCCCGGCCCCGGCTCCCGCGATCAGCGGCGCGGCGTGTAGGCCTATCGCCCCTGGTCCTCACCCGCCTGGGTGAATCCGGCCCGCTCGACCACACGCCGCGGGCGCCCGCCACCAGGGGCGTTCACGGGAACGCGGCCAGTTCGGCGGTGAGGTTGCGGCGGGCCGCCTCCTCCCACTCCCGCCGTCCGTGCGGGGTGCGGAACAGGCTGGGCAGATCGAGCAGATGACGCAGCACGGCCGCCCGCCCGACGTGGAACGCCTCGTCGGGGACGAAGCCGTACTCCCGCCGGACCGCCGCCGTGTACGCGGCGTACGCCCGCGGGGGCGCCGCGAGGATCGCCAGGTCGGCGTCGCACAGGACGGCGCCGTTGGCGTCGCCGGGCTCGGGGGCGTGGCCGACGGTCAGGCGCACCAGCCGGGCGACCTCGCCCGTCGGCTCCCGTGCCACCCCCGCCTCGGGAAGCGCGCGTTCGGCCAGCCGCGCCGAACGCTCCTCGTTCGTCGAGCGCTCCGGCAGGTACACCGCGTCGTGGAACCAGGCGGCGAGCCGCACCAGATCCGGGTCGTCCGCGTACTCCTGGAGCACGTCGACGTGGTCCAGGACCGCCGTCAGATGGCTGACCGTGTGGTAGTGGCGCTGCGGCTCCGACCAGCGGCGCAGCAGTTCGTCGGCGTACCGGTGGGGGTCGGGCCGGTCGGGGTGGCACGGGTCCTCGCGGACCGCGGTCAGGGCACGCACCCAGCGGGAACGCAACGCGTCGAGGTCGGTCATACGGCGACCTCCGTGAACGGCGTGGCTGTCATGGACAGATGCTATGCGGGCCCTTTGGAGGGCTGCCGGGACTCCTCCCGCGCCCGGGCACGGAAGAGGTCGAGCAGGGCGCGGCCGGCCTCCGTCCGCGCGTCGAAGGCCTGGATGCCCGCCAGTTCGGCGGGGACGGCCGGGCCCCACAGCCGGGCGCCGTGGCAGCGGAAGCAGAAGGCGATCTCGAACAGCAGGTCCGTGTCGTCGTGCGCCCTGACGCCCCATCCGGGGACGAAGCAGCGCTGGAGTCCGCCGTCGGGCAGCCCGGCGATCCGATCGAGGACCTGCCGGGCCTCGTCCGCCACCCACAGGCCGGCCTCCTCGCCGGCCAGGGAGCGCGCGAAGGGATCGCCCATGGCCGAGGTGATGCGGATGACCTCCAGGAACTCGGTCCGTGCGGCGGCGTCGGGAAGCAGCATGCGTCCATGCTCACCCCGAAGTGCTTGCCCTGGCCATCGGATTGGCCCCACGCCCCCTGGAGTTGAACCTCTTCGGGTGACCGGGGGGTTCTGCCAGGGCCGACGCGGGTCCGGCGGCGTACCCTGAGATTGGACTAGACCTGTAGTCGCTCAGATACGCCGAACGCCGACGGAAGGGGTCCTATGACCACGCGCGCAGTCCTGGAGGTGATCGCGCTCGACGCCGAGGACGCGGTCGCCGCCCAGGCCGGAGGGGCGGACCGCCTCGAGCTGGTCACCGACATGGCCGCCGACGGGCTCACCCCGCCCGTGGAGACCTTCGCCGGGGTCCGTGCCGCCGTGGACGTCTCGCTGCGGGTGATGCTCCGGCTGCACGACGGGTTCGCGGCCGGTGACGTCGGCGGCCTGGTGCGCGCCGCGCGCGAGCTGCGGGCGGCGGGCGCCGACGAGTTCGTGTTCGGCTTCCTCGGCGCGGACGGCGGTCCCGACGCCGACGCCGTGGAGCGGGTGGTCGCGGAACTGGACGGCTGCCGCTGGACCTTCCACCGTGCCATCGACCGGGCCGCCGACCGCGACGCCCTGCGCAGGCGGCTCGCGGACCTGCCGGGCCTGGACACCTACCTCACGGCCGGATCACCGGACGGCGTGGACGCCGGGCTGCCCACCCTGCTGGCCGAGGCCGCGGCCGCCCGGCGCGGCGAGCCGGGCTACGCCCAGCGGCTCCTCGTGGGCGGCGGGCTGCGGCTCGACCACGTGCCGCGGCTGCGGTCCGCCGGGGTGGACGCGTTCCACGTCGGCGGCGCGGCGCGGGTGGGGGGCTGGGACACACCGGTGTCGGCGAAGGCCGTCCGGGAGTGGCGGGCGGCCGTCGACGGCACGCGGTAGCCCGCGGCTCGCCGCGGGGGCCCGTCGAGGGCGGCCCCCGCGCACCGCCGTCAGGCCTGGGCCAGCTGGGCCGGCAGGGGGTCCGTGTGGGTGACGGTCAGGCCGGAGACCGCTCGGGTCAGGGACACGTACAGACGCCGCAGGCCCGTGCGTTCGTCCGGTTCGGCCCGCACGATGGCCTGGGGGTCGTCCAGGACCACGTAGTCGTACTCCAGGCCCTTGGCCAGGGACGCCGGTACCAGGGTGAGACGGGTGTCCCGGGTCGTCTCCTCGCCGGGGCCGAGGTGGCCGAGGCCCGCGGCGGTGAGCGCCTCGGCCAGCTCCGGGACGCGGGCGTCCGCCGCGATCAGGCCGACCGAGCCCTCGTTGCGCAGCGACTCCTCGCAGGCGGCCACCACGTCGGACGTGCCGGACACCGGGCGGACGTCGAAGGACCCGGGGTTCTCCCGGACCGACGCCACCGGTGTGAGGCCCGGCGCGATGTGCGGCAGCAGCCGGGAGGCGTACGTGATCACGTCCGTGGGCACCCGGAAGCCGGCCGTCAGCTCCTCGACGACCGCTTCCCCCTTCCCGAGGTGCGCCAGGGCCTCCGGCCAGCTGCGCGTGGCCCAGGGCGTGGTGCCCTGCGCCAGATCGCCGAGCACGGTCGCCGAACCGGTCGTGCACCGCCGGCCGACCGCCCGGTACTGCATCGGCGACAGGTCCTGCGCCTCGTCCAGCACGACATGGCCGAGGGAGTGCGTGCGCTGGACCAGATCGGTGGCCTCGTCGACCAGGACGGCGTCCGCGGCGGTCCACCGGGCCGACTTCACGGAGCGGGCGGGCTTCGCCTGAAGGATCTCCTGCTGCTCCTCGGCGCCGAGGAGCCCGTCCGCGTGCTCGGCGAGGAAGTCCGCGTCGGTGAGCAGCCGCAGCACCAGCTTCGCGGGGTCGACCGGCGGCCAGATCGCCTTGACCGCCGCCTTCACGGCCGGGTTGCGGGCCACGGAGTCCTGCACACGGTCGTCCGGCGCCTCCCCGGCCCGCTCCATCTGGACCAGGACGGCGTGCGCGATCCGCTGCGGCAGGGCCTCGCGGGCGGCACCGTAGCGGATGTCCCGGTCGAGCAACTGCTTCACGAGCTCTTCGAGTTCGTACGCCGGCACCCGCCAGCGCCGGGAGCCGCGCACCACCACGACGGGCTCCGTCGGCATCGTCACGTGCGCGCGGACGGCCCGGCGCAGCACCTCCGCCATCCGGGCGTCGCCCTTGACGACCGCGGCGGACGCGCTGTCCGTGCCCCGCACCTCGACGTGCGCCACGAGGTCGTCCACCGTGGCCTGCCTGACCTCCAGCTCGCCGAGCGCGGGCAGCACCTGCTCGATGTAGTGCAGGAAGGACGCGTTGGGCCCGATGACGAGCGTGCCGGTGCGGGCGAGCCGCTCCCGGTGGGCGTAGAGGAGGTAGGCGACCCGGTGGAGGCCGACGGCCGTCTTCCCGGTGCCGGGGCCGCCCTGCACGCAGACCGTGCCGGACAGCCCGCTGCGGACGATCTCGTCCTGCTCGGGCTGGATGGTGGCCACGATGTCGCGCATCGGGCCGACGCGCGGCCGCTCGATCTCCTGCTGGAGCAGCTTGCTGGTGGCGGCGGCCTCGGCCGGGTCGGAAAGGTGCTCGTCCTCGTACGCGGTCAGGTCGCCCCCGGTGTAGCCGAAGCGGCGGCGCAGGCCGACGTCCATCGGGTCCTTCGTCGAGGCCCGGTAGAAGGGCTGCGACACGGGCGCGCGCCAGTCGATCACCATCGGGTCGCCGTCGGCGTCGTGGACGTGCCGGCGCCCGATGTAGAACCGCTCGCCCTCGGCGCCCTCGGCCCGGTCGGCCCCGGGAGCGTGCAGGTAGTCGAGGCGGCCGAAGAACAGCGGCGTGTGGCTGAGGTCGGCGAGCGCCTTGATGCGGTCGTCGATCTGGCGGGCGAGGACGGCGGCGTTGACCCAGTTCGCGGTGACGTCGCGGATGTCCAGGTTCTCCACGTCCTCCCGCATCGCGCGCAGCGCGGCCCGGGAGGAGGAGAGGTGGGAGCGCTCGCGGTCGAGGGGGTCCGGGGCGGCGGACGCGGAGGGGGCGGCGGACGACGTGGACGACGTGGACACGGAAAGGTGCCTCCGGGGCGGTGGGTCCCCCGCTCCGGCGGGGCCGGGAGCCGGGGGAGGCAGGCCGGGCGGGCGCGGTGCGCGCGCCGTCGGCCGTCACGGTGACGGGTGGCGGTGGTGCCGTCCGGTTTCCGGCCGGGCGGCGGCTCTCCGTGGCAGGAGGCGGGCAAGAGAGGAGATTCTAGGGGATGGGCTTCCCGGGGGCCCGGAATTTTCGGGCGGGCCCGGGGGAAGGGCCCTCGGGGCCTGACGGACGGTCCCTAGGGGCAGGGTCAGGGGCGGGGTCCCCCCGAAGGACGATGCCGGACCCGACCGGAGGCCTATCCGCAACCCGGGGAGGCTCCGACCTTGGTCCGACGCCATTCGGGTGCCGCGGGACCACCATGGAGACATGAGCGCAGCAACCTTCACCCCCGCCCAGCAGGGCCCGCCGCCGGGCGCGACCGCCTTCGACGGCAACCACCGCCCGCACCGCTTCGGCGACTCCCTGCGCGCCCTGAGGGTGTTCGCGGGCGCCGTGGTCGACGTGGTCCTCCTGGGTGAGTACGGCGAGGAGTCGGGGGTCCGCAGCCACCGCTGACGGCCCGACCCCGGCCCCCGCCCCACCCCCCTCAGCTCTCGGCCAGCAGCTCGTCCGCGTCCACGATCCGGTACGCGTAGCCCTGCTCCGCCAGGAAGCGCTGCCGGTGCGCGGCGAAGTCCTGGTCGATGGTGTCCCGCGCGACGACCGAGTAGAAGTGGGCCTGGTGCCCGTCGGCCTTGGGCCGCAGCACCCGCCCCAGCCGCTGCGCCTCCTCCTGCCGCGACCCGAACGTGCCCGACACCTGGATGGCGACGGTCGCCTCCGGCAGGTCGATGGAGAAGTTCGCGACCTTGGACACGACGAGCACGTTGATCTCGCCCTCGCGGAACGCGTCGAAGAGCTTCTCGCGCTGGGCGTTGGAGGTCTCGCCCTTGATGACGGGCGCCCTCAGGTGCTCGCCGAGCTCGTCGAGCTGGTCGATGTACTGCCCGATGACGAGGATCTGCTGCCCGGCGAAGCGCCGCACCAGGGCCTCGGTCACCTTGCGCT
The DNA here is from genome assembly GCF_040650555.1 of Streptomyces sp. NPDC048664. Classification (NCBI taxonomy): domain Bacteria; kingdom Bacillati; phylum Actinomycetota; class Actinomycetes; order Kitasatosporales; family Streptomycetaceae; genus Streptomyces; species Streptomyces sp. NPDC048664. Next base: position 35,293 of record NZ_JBEZHK010000016.1, read on the forward strand.
TGGTGTCGGTGGTCGCGCAGAACCGGTACTTCTCCTCCGCCTCGGCGGTGGCGTACGCGAGCCGCTCGGAGTCGGTGAGGTTGACCCGCACCTCCACGCAGTCGGCGGGCGCGATGTAGCCCTGGGCCTCGATCTCCTTCCAGGGGGCGTCGAAGCGCTTGGGCCCGATGAGGGAGAACACGTCCGACTCGCGGCCGTCCTCCCGTACGAGCGTCGCCGTCAGGCCGAGCCGCCGCCGCGCCTGGAGGTCCGCGGTGAACTTGAAGACCGGCGCGGGCAGCAGGTGCACCTCGTCGTAGACGATGAGCCCCCAGTCGCGCGAGTCGAACAGCTCCAGATGCGGGTACACGCCCTTACGCCGGGTGGTGAGCACCTGGTAGGTGGCGATGGTGACCGGCCGGATCTCCTTGCGCGTGCCGGAGTACTCGCCGATCTCGTCCTCGGTGAGCGAGGTCCGCTTGACCAGCTCGTGCTTCCACTGGCGGGCGGAGACGGTGTTGGTGACCAGGATCAGGGTGGTGGCCTTGGCCTCGGCCATGGCCCCGGCGCCGACGAGCGTCTTGCCCGCCCCGCACGGCAGCACGACGACGCCGCTGCCGCCGTGCCAGAAGTTCTCCACGGCCTGCTTCTGGTAGGGCCGCAGTGCCCAGCCGTCCTCCCGCAGCGCGATCGGATGCGCCTCGCCGTCCACGTAGCCGGCGAGGTCCTCCGCGGGCCAGCCCAGCTTGAGCAGCACCTGTTTGATCTGGCCGCGCTCGGAGGGGTGCACGGCGACGGTGTCCTGGTCGATCCGGGCCCCGACCAGCGGCGCGATCCGTTTGGAGCGCAGCACCTCCTCCAGCACGGGCCGGTCGGTGGTCGCGAGGACCAGCCCGTGGGCGGGGTGCTTGCTCAGGGTCAGCCGACCGTAGCGGTCCATGGTCTCGGCGATGTCGACGAGCAGCGCGTGCGGCACCGGGTACCGGCTGTACTGCACGAGCGCGTCCACGACCTGCTCGGCGTCGTGCCCGGCGGCCCGCGCGTTCCACAGGCCGAGCGGGGTCACCCGGTAGGTGTGGATGTGCTCGGGCGCCCGCTCCAGCTCGGCGAACGGCGCGATGGCGCGGCGGCACGCGTCCGCCTGCTCGTGATCGACTTCGAGGAGCAGAGTCTTGTCCGACTGGACGATAAGCGGACCTGAATTCACTGGTCACCCCTTCGTGCGGCCAAACCTAAAGTCTGCCCTACTCCGGCAAAATGTGGGAACGGGTGTGAGCGGCGTCCCGCCCGCTCGACGCATTCCCGTGGCCGCCGATGAGTCCGCCGCCGCCCACCGGTCCACCTCTGTGGAAAGACGACCGACAGGGAGCAGGACATGGGCCTCATCCACCTCGAACTCTTCACGACCCTCGACCTCGTCGGGCAGGCGCCCGGCGGTCCCGACGAGGACCCGGTGGGGTTCCCGTTCGGCGGCTGGCAGGCGCCCCTGCTGGACGACGTCCTCGGGGCGCAGGTCGACGCCGCGTACGAGGGCACGGACGCCCTGCTGCTCGGCCGGCGGACGTACGACATCTTCGCCGCCTACTGGCCCCACCAGAAGGGCGGCGAGGACGGCGCCATCGCCACCCTCTTCAACAGCGTCCCGAAGTACGTGGCCTCCCGCGGCAGGCCCGACCTGTCCTGGGCCGGATCCACCCACCTCGGCCCTGACCTGGCCCGCGCGGTGCGCGAGATCCGCGACCGGCACGCGCACGTGAAGGTGGTCGGGAGCCTGGACCTGGTGCAGACCCTCCTGCGCGAGAAGCTCTTCGACCGCCTCGACCTCTGGGTGCACCCGATCGTGCTCGGCGTGGGCAAGAAGGTGTTCGACGGCGGCGTGGTGCCCGCCAACCTCGCCCTCCTCCAGCCGCCGGAGGCCGGCCCGAAGGGCGTCGTGCACCTGCGCTACGGGCTCGCCGACGGCATCCCCGCGACGGGGGACATGAGCGCGCCCGGTCGCGGCGTCGGGCACGACGGCTGAGGGGGCCGCGCCGGCGGCGGGCGGTCAGACCTGGTCGTCCGCGAGTTCGGCGACCCCGGTGACCCGGTGCAGGGGATAGGTGCGGACCTCGTCGGCGGTGTGGTCGTACGCCGTCACGAAGCCGCCCTCCACACGGATGGGCGCGATCACGCGCTGGCTGGCGGTGCCCTCGGCGTTGACGTAGCCGATCCACAGGGTGGTGCCGGTGAGGACGGCCGCCTGCATCGTGGCGAGGGTCTCGGCGGAGGTGGTGCGGGGCAGCTCGCCGGGCCGGTCCGGGGCACCGGGGGTGCTCTTGTGCGGGGTCGTGGACGCCAGGTCCCCGGCGCGGATGGCCCGTACGGCGGCGGCCAGCAGGGTCGCGTCCGGCGTCGGGGGACCGTCCGGGACGGGCTGAGGGGCGGTGCGCGGCGGGGTGCGGTGGGCGTGCGCGCGGGCGATCAGGACGTCGCCCTCCGCGGACTCCGCGGCCGGTGCGAACCCCATCGCGCGCAGCCCCTCGAGCAGGGCCGCCGGGTCGCTCTGGGCGGCCAGGACCGTGGGCGCCAGGCGGCGCAGCCGAAGCCCGGCCGCACGCTTGTCGGCGAGGATCTCGTTCAGGACGGAGTCGTCGTCGCAGCGCACGTACGCCGAGGCCGCGCCCACCCGCAGATGGCCGTGCCTGCGCGCCACGTCGTCGATCAGGTAGGCGAGCGGCTGCGGGACGGGGGTGCGGGAGTGCGCGGCGAGGAAGGCCTGCAGGTCGGAGGCGGCACGGCCGGCGTCGAGCGCGCGGCGCACCGAGCCGGGCGTGAACCGGTAGACCGTCGCGCCACCCTTCGACTCGATGTCCGCGAGCACACCCAGCGTGTCGGCCAGGGGCCGCTTCAGCGGGCCCGGGGCCACCGCCGTCAGGTCCGCCTGGAGGAGGACGTGGTCGACGGGCTCCGGGAGCCGCGGGGCGAGCAGCCGGGCGGCGTGCGCCGCGGCGGCCGTCCGCTCGGCCGCGCTGAGGCCCTCGCGCCGGCCCGGGCGCTGCGGGTGCCGGTGGTGCACGGGCAGCTTGTCGCCCGGTCCGGGCACCTCGGCGGCCGGCTCGGGCTCCGGATGCTCGCCCAGCAGGGCCCGGCCGTGCGTGGACAGGGCGCCCCGGCCGGTGAGGCCCAGGGCCTCGGCCTCGGACAGCGCCCACCGGGCCAGCCGTGAGCGCAGGTCGCCCTCGGAGGGCTGGGCGCCGCGCGCGGGCCGCTCCCAGCGCAGCCGGGCCAGCACCGACTCGGGGGCCGCCGACGCGCCCTCGGGCAGCCCGGCCAGCAGCCCCAGCACCCGCAGCCGCACCTCCGGCGCGGCCGAACGGTCCAGTCCCGGGCCGAGCGCGGACAGCGCGCGCTCCTTCGCGTCGCGCCCGCCGACGAGCCCCGGGACACGGGTGACGGCGAGCCAGGCGGTGGCCAGCGAGGCCCAGCGTTCGGCGGGGGGCAGTTCGAGCCAGTCGTCGTAGGCGGGGGTCGCGGCATAGCGCTCGTCCGCCTCGCCGTCCGAGGCCAGCAGCCCCGCCGCGTAGGCGAGTTCGACCCAGAAGGCGGCCACGGGCTCCGGCACGTCCAGCGCCACCGCGGTCCGCTTCAGGTCCCGCACGCTCAGCCCACCGGCCCGCAGTACCGCCGGGCCGCCCTCGTCCCAGTCCTTGAGCAGTTCCTCGACGGTCGCGAGCGCCGTGTACGCCTGTCCGGCCGCCGTCGCGTCCACGATGTCCGGGCGGTGCGCGGCGGCGGTCTCCAGGGCGGGCGGCAGCGGCTCGGTGGCGCGGTGCGCCCGCCCCGACCGCAGGTGCAGGGCCACCTCGCGGGGCAGGACGACGGTGCCGGGCGCGGTGGGCAGCAGCAGACCGCGGTCGAGCAGCCAGCGCAGCCGCGGGGCCGGATCCGGGGTGACCTGGCCGTACGGCGGCCCCCAGACCAGCCGGTCGAGGACGTCGAGGGACTCCGCCGGGGCCGTGTCCAGGAGGGCCGCCATCCGTGCGCGGTCGCCGAACAGTTCGGCGAGGCGGGTGAGGGCGGACACGGAGTCGGCGGTGCTGGGCAATCCGGTGGCCGCGAGGAGCTCCTGGATCCGGCCGGGCGACATCCCGGCGGCGGCCTCGGCGGCCGTGGGCCCGAGCCCGGTCGGGGACGGATGCTGGGGCGAGGGGGCCAGCAGCTCCCGCGCGGTGCGCACCAGTCTGAGCCGCTGGTCGTCCCCCCAGACCAGGGCCTGTTCGCGCAGCGAGGCGAGGGCGCGGGGGAGGGCCTCGGCGACCGCGGGGTCGGCCTCGGCCGCCCCGTCCCCCGCCATCAGCCCGAGCAGCACGTCGTAGGACGCCGGCTCCGGGGCGATCGCCAGGGCCTCCGCGGTCTGCAGCGCGAACCGGTCCAGCCGTTCGAGGGCCCGGACGACACTGGCGCGGGTCGCGGCCCGCGCGGCGAGCTGGGAGATGTCGGTGGGGACGGGGGTGACGAGGTCGGGGCGGTCCCGCAGGAGAGCGGCGAGCGAGACGTCGTCCCGTGCGCGCAGCGACTCGGCCAGTGATCGCGGGGCGGCGTGGCCGGCGACCGTGGCCCGGGTGGGTGAGCGCTCCTCGGGGGTCATCCGGCCCACGGTAGCGGGTGCGGCACCCCTGGCGCCCGGGGGCGCAACTCCCGGCCTGTCCCGCGTCCGAGGACGGGACCGCCCTCCCCGGACCCGGCCCCGGGATCGGGATACGGTACGGGTCAATACAGGCCCACCCGGAGGGGCGCCGTGGGGATCGACAGCGACCGCCTGGTCTTCGACTACCTGAGCCGGGTCGGAGACCTGGCCCACCAGCACCAACTGCCCTCCGCCGCGCGCATGCGCCTGGTGTCGGGGCTGCGCGAGGAGATCGACCGCCGCCGCGCGCAGTCCCCGGTCGACAGCCCGGCCGCGGTCCGCCGCATCCTCTCCCGCCTCGGCTCGCCCGACGACGTCGTGACCGCCGCGTCCACGGACGCCCCCGGCGGTGCCGAGCCCGGCCGCCCCGCCGCGGTCCCGGTCCAGCGGGCCGGCGACGACGGCGCCGAGGACCGCCCCCGGGGCCTGCGGCGCGTCGTGCCCCGCCCCCGCAGGAGCCCCGCGCCCGCGGACGCCGACCCGGCCCCGGGGACCGCCGGCACCGCCGGCACCGCCGGTAACGCCCCCTCGCCACCGCACCTGGCCGGAGCGCACGAGCTGGACCCGGGCGCGGGCCGGGCCGACTGGTGGCGCACCGACGGCGGCGGCCCCGGCGCGGCGTTCGGGCTCGGTGACGAGGTGCCGGGGTTCGTGGGCGGCGTGGAGATCCCGGAGCTGCTGAAGCCCCCGCCGCGTGACGTGCCCCGGCGCGGCGCGGACCCCGAGGAGCCCGAGCCGGGGCCCGACCCGGCCGGGGAGGTCGAACCGGCCATCGAGGGGACCGTGTTCCGCCGGCGCCGGCTGCCCCGCGTCGCCGTACGGCGCAACCCGCTGCTGCTCCTGGCCGCCGTGCTGCTCGTCGCCGGCGCGGCGGCCGGCAACTGGATCGCCCTCGGCCTCGGCTGGCTCATCGCCTGGCTGTCGCGGCGGCTGACCCCCGCCGAGTCCAAGTGGGCGGTCATGGGCCTGCCCGGACTGGTCGCGGGCGCCGCCGTCCTCTGGCTGTGGGGCCGCTCCACCGGCCGCTGGGGCACCCCCGTCGCCGCGGGCCACCTGGACGAGGCGGCCACCCAGACCTGGCCCTGGGTGATCAAGGGGGCGGCGATCGCCTCGGCGCTGTACCTGACCTGGCGCTCGCAGCGCGGGGGCCGCGGCTGATCCACCCGGGGCGGCCGCGCCACCCCTGGGACAATCGTCCGTATGGCCCCTCGCGCGCTCACGGTCGGCTTCGACCTGGACATGACCCTGATCGACTCCCGGCCCGGTATCCACGCCTGCTACCGGGCGCTGTCCGCGCGTACGGGGACGTACATCGACGCCGACCTGACCGTCACCCGGCTGGGCCCGCCGCTGGTGGAGGAGCTGGCCAACTGGTTCCCCGCGGACCAGGTGGACACCATGGCCGACCTCTACCGCGAGATGTACGTGGCCATCGCGATCACCGAGACGCCCGCGATGCCCGGGGCCCGGGAGGCGATCGACGCCGTGCGGGCGGCCGGGGGGCGCGCGATCGTCGTCACCGCCAAGTACGAGCCGAACGCCAAGCTGCACCTGGAGCACCTGGGGATCGAGCCCGACGCGGTGATCGGGGACCTGTGGGCCGAGGGCAAGGCGCAGGCGCTGATCGCGCACGGCGCGGGTGTCTACGTCGGGGACCACACCGGGGACGTCCGGGGGGCGCGGGCCGCCGGCGCGCTGTCCGTGGCCGTGGCCACCGGGCCGTGCTCCGAGGAGGAACTGCGCGCGGCGGGAGCGGACGTGGTGCTGCGGGACCTCGGGGAGTTCCCGGCGTGGCTCGCGCGCGGATGAGCGGACGACCTGAACAGGCGCCCCGAAAGGGCCCCTACGGGCGGCTCGCCTCGCGGGCGCGGCGGCGGCCCTGCGCGATGGACTGCAGTATGCCGGTTCCGGCCATCACGAACCCGACGGCCATGAGCATGCAGAGGCCGTACATGTACGTCGGGAAAGGCTTCGTGCCGAGCAGCAGTGGGGCCATGGTGACCAGAGTGGCCACTGCTCCGGCGAAGAAGACGAGGGCGCCGGCACGGATCAGCCGGTCGCCGGCCGCCGGGGAATTCGCTTGGGTTTTGTCACGCACCGGACCAGGGTAGTTCCCTGCGCGAGGAACCACTCGGCGACGGTCTTGTCACCGGCCCCAGGACCATTAGCCTTGGTACCGGCGGGTCCGTGCGGCCCGCTCAAGTGTTGTCCGGGCGCGGTTTCCGGCCCTTTGCAGACGCAGTTTCCGACGAGTACGAGGACGAGGACAGACGTGCCCACCGGCAAGGTCAAGTGGTTCAACAGTGAGAAGGGCTTCGGCTTTCTCTCCCGCGACGACGGCGGAGACGTCTTCGTCCATTCCTCGGTTCTCCCCGCCGGAGTCGATGCCCTGAAGCCGGGCCAGCGGGTGGAGTTCGGTGTCGTCGCAGGTCAGCGTGGCGACCAGGCGCTCTCGGTTGCGATCTTGGACCCGGCCCCGTCGGTCGCCGCCGCGCAGCGGAAGAAGCCCGACGAACTGGCCTCCATCGTCCAGGACCTGACGACCCTCCTGGAGAACATCACCCCGATGCTCGAGAAGGGCCGCTACCCCGAGAAGGCCTCCGGCAAGAAGATCGCGGGCCTGCTGCGCGCGGTCGCCGACCAGCTGGACGTCTGATCCCGGCCACCGGACGTCCGATCCCGGTCAGGGGAAGGCGAGCGCGTCCGGGCCGAGGGGCGGCAGAAGCCCTTCGGCCGCCGCGCGGGTGAGCAGCCCCCTGACCGCGGCGTAGCCGTCCTCGCCCAGGTCGGCCGTGAACTCGTTGACGTACAGCCCGATGTGCTGGTCCGCCACCGCCGGATCCATCTCCTGGGCGTGCTCCATGACGTAGGCGCGGGACGCCTCGGGGTCCTCCCAGGCGGCGCGGACCGAGGCGCGGGCGGACTCGGCGAGCAGCTTCAGGGTGTCCGCGCCCAGCGAGCGCTTGGCGATGATCGCGCCGAGCGGGATCGGCAGGCCGGTCGTGAACTCCCAGTGCTCGCCGAGGTCGGCCAGCTTGTGCAGCCCGTAGTCCTGGTAGGTGAAGCGCGCCTCGTGGATGACGAGCCCCGCGTCGACCTTGCCGTCCCGCACGGCGGGCATGATCTCGTGGAACGGCATCACGACGATCTCGCCGACCCCGTCGGGCAGGGCGTCCGCGGCCCAGAGCCGGAACAGCAGGTACGCCGTCGAGGTCTCGCTCGGCACGGCGACCGTCCGGAGGCCGCCGGCCGGCGCCCCGGCCGAGGGCTCCCGGGTGAGCACCAGCGGGCCGCAGCCCCGGCCGAGCGCACCGCCGCAAGGCAGCAGGGCGTACTCGTCCAGGACGTGGGGCAGGACGGCGTACGACACCTTCAGGACGTCGAGCTCGCCGCGCTCGGCCATGCCGTTGGTGACGTCGATGTCGGCGAAGGTGACGTCGAGCGCGGGCGCGCCCGGCAGGCGGCCGTGGGCCCAGGCGTCGAAGACGAAGGTGTCGTTGGGGCAGGGGGAGTAGGCGATCCGAAGGGGCTCACCGGGTGCTGCGGTCATGCGCGTCTCCCACTCTCCAGCTCTCCAGTACGGGTGCCAGCGCCGCGAAGCCCTCGGTGAGGGCCGTCAGGGCGTCACCGATGCGCCAGGCGGCACGGTCGCGGGGGCCGACGGGATTGGACACGGCACGGACCTCCACGGCGGGCGTGCCGTGCGCGGCGGCCGCCTCGGCCACGCCGAAGCCCTCCATGGCCTCGGCGAGCGCCTGCGGGTGACGGGCGCGCAGCTCGGTGGCGCGGGCCGCGCCACCGGTCGCGGTCGACACGGTCAGCACGGCTCCGGTGCGCGCGCCGGTGGCGTCGGCGAGGTCCCGTACGAGTGATGCGGGGGGCCGGTGGGCGCTGGTGCCGAAGCCGAGGTCGGCGACGGGCAGGAAGCCGTCCGGGGTCTCGGCGCCGAGGTCGGCGGCGATGATCTCGTCGGCGACGACGAGCGAGCCCACCGGGGCGTGGGGCGCGAAGCCGCCCGCGATGCCGGCGCAGACGACCAGGCCGTAGGGGGCGCCCCGCAGGGCGGCGGCGGTGAGGGCCGAGGCCGTGGCGGCCGCCGCGCGGCCGGGCCCCACGCCTGCCGCCAGCAGGTCAGGGCCGCCGTGGACGCGGTGCAGGACCGCTCCCGGCAGCGCCACCTCCTGCGCCCCGGGTGCGAACGCCCGGGCCACCGCGTCCCGTTCCACCGGGACCGCGGTGACCACCAGGGCACGCGAGGAGGACGTGATCAGGAAGCCTTCTTCTCGAACTTGAAGTTCCACAGGCCCGTCACCTTGGTGGTGCCCTCGCGGATGGAGACGAGCGTGGAGTTGCCGCTGGCCCCGTACTGCGAGTTGAAGAACACGCTGCCCGGGATCGTGCGGTAGGTCTCCTTGCTGGACTCGGTCAGCGGCTGACCGTTGAGCAGGATCGTCCAGCCCTCGTCCGCGATGCTCGGGTCCACGCCGAAGCGGACCGTGTCATCGGCGGCGACCTTGATCGACTTGTTGTCCTTGGACTTGAGGCACTTCGTCAGATCCGCCTCCGAGACCTGCTGGCCGTCGTTGTAGCAGGCGGTCTGGGAGCTCACCGAGTTCGTGCCGACCGTGACGGTCGCCATCGGCGTCGGCTTGTCACAGGCGGACAGCAGGAGAAGGCCGGCGGATACGGCGCCGAAAGCGGCTACGGCGCGGCGGGAACGCAGTGCGGTCATGGCCGAAGGCTATCGGGCACGTCCGGCGCGGGTCCCACCTGGGGGGCGCGACGTGCCGGGCGGTGGTGCGATCAGGTGGGTCCTCGCACCACCGGGTGTCCGATTCCTACCGGACCGTGCCCCGGGGGCGGAAAGGAGTGCCCTGGCGGGCCGAGGCGAACAGGCCGCGGGCCGTCGTCAGCCAGCCCGCCGCGACGATCGCGGCGCCCACCGCCAGACCGAGTACTCCGTTCAGCGGCAGCACGATGCCGATCGCGCCACCGAGCACCCACGCCACCTGCAGGAGCGTCTCGGAACGGGCGAACGCGGAGGTGCGCACCTGCTCGGGCACGTCCCGCTGGATGAGCGCGTCCAGCGACAGCTTGGCCAGGGCCTGGGCGAACCCGGCGACCGCGGCGAGGCACGCCACCAGGACCGTACCGAAGAAGACGGCCGCGACGATCGCCGTGCCCAGGGCGAACCCCACGACCGTCACGATGATCACTTCGGGGGCGCGGGACTTCAGCCAGGCACCCACGGCCGTGCCCAGCGCGTTCCCCGCGCCCGCCGTGACACCGACGACGCCCAGGGACACCGCCGCGCTCTGACCGGCGAGCGGGTGCTCGCGCAGCAGGAACGCCAGGAAGAAGATCAGGAAGCCGGACAGGCCGCGCAGGGCGGCGTTGGCGCCCAGGGCATGGGTGACGGCGGGACCGACCGTGCGCAGCCCTGGACGGCGCTGTGCCGCGCTCCGGCGCGGCCCGTGGAGGTGCTCGGCGTCCGCCGCGAGCAGCGCCCTGTCCTCGCCCTTGGCGGAGTCCACCTTGGGCGGCAGCGAGAAGGACAGGAACGTCCCCGCGGCGAAGATCACGAAGGCGCCGTACAGCGGCCACGCGACACCGGCGGCCTGCAGCGCGGCGCCGACGGGCGCGGCGACACCGGTCGCGAGCAGCCCGCTGAGGGTCACCCGGGAGTTGGCCTTCACCAGGGAGAAGCGGGGCGGCAGCAGCCGGGGCACCACGGCGCTGCGGACCACGCCGTACGCCTTGGACGCGACGAGGACGCCGAGCGCCGCCGGGTACAGCTCCAGGCCGCCGCTCGCGACCGCCCCCGAGATGATCAGCGCGAGCAGGGCGCGGGCCAGCATCGAGCCCGCCATGGCGGCGCGGCGGCCGTGCGGGAGGCGGTCCAGGAGCGGGCCGATCACGGGGGCCAGGAGGGTGAACGGCGCCATGGTGATGGCCAGGTAGAGGGCGACGCGTCCGCGGGCCTCGTCGGTCGGTACGGAGAAGAAGACCGTGGAGGCCAGGGCGACGGTGATCATGACGTCGCCGGCGCCGTTCACGGCGTGGAGTTCGATCAGCTTGCCGAGGCCGGACTCGCCCGCGCCGTGCGCGTGGGTCGCCTTGCGGATGCCCCGGGCGGTGCCCGTCACCGGGAGGTGCAGGGCACGCCCGATCGCACGGACGGACCCGCCGAACCGGCCCGAACCGCCCCTTCGACCGCGCCCCTCCGGGCCGCCCGCTCGGGCGGTTCCCTGGGACGACCTCGCGGTTGCCACCCCGTCATAGTGCCCCGAGAACGGCCCGGGTAGCGCGGTCACCGCGCGTGGGGGAGCGGGGGGTGTCTCCCGCCCGGAGGGCGGATCCGCGGCTTTGCTGTGGCTTTGCCGTGGACCCGGCCGAGGACGTGCCGGTGCCTCGGTGTGGGCCCAGCGCCCGGGAGAAGGTAGCGTGCGTAGCGCGCCGTGGCGATCGTTCTCGGCCGCGCGCCTCTCATCCATCCCGCAGAATGGGTGGTGTAGGTGTGCCCGAGCGCGATCGGGCGCGGACGTCGACGCGGCCCGCTGGTCCGCTCCGTCCGCTCCCCTAGCCAGAACCAGGGCGCACCCGTGAGACGGCGTAGGAGAGAAGCGATACCTGTGAGCGCAGCGACAACGCGAAGCCGCACCCCTGACCGCCTGTGCGCCGAGGCGGTCGACCTCGCCCGCGCGGCCGCCGAGGAGGCCGCCGCCCCCGGCGTCGTCGGCGAACACCTCGGGACGGTGTCCGAGGGCGACCGTGTTGTCACGCATTTCTTCGAGTCCAAGGAACTCGGCTACCGGGGGTGGCGCTGGGCGGTGACCGTGGCGCGTGCCTCGCGCGCCAAGGTGGTCACGCTGGACGAGACGGTGCTGCTGCCCGACTCCGACGCGCTGCTGGCCCCGGAGTGGGTGCCGTGGAGCGAGCGGCTGCGTCCGGGCGACCTCGGGCCCGGCGACCTGCTGCCGACGGACGCCGAGGACCTGCGTCTGGAGCCCGGCTTCTCCGGGGAGGACGAGCCGCCCTCGAACGCCGCGGTCTCCGGGGAGATGGCGGAGCTGGTCGAGGCGGAGGACGCGGAGGTGACGGGCGGCGTGCCCGCGAACCTGCCGTTCGCGCCGATGCGCGGGTCGATCGCGGCCGTGGCCGAGGAGTTGGGCATGCGCCGCGCCCGGGTCCTGTCCCGCTACGGGCTGCACACGGCGGCGGACCGCTGGGAGGACGCGTTCGGGCCCCGGACCCCGATGGCCCAGGCGGCGCCCTCGACCTGCGTCAGCTGCGCGTTCCTGGTGCCGGTCGGCGGGTCGCTCGGACAGGCGTTCGGCGTGTGCGCCAATGAGTTCTCTCCGGCGGACGGGCGCATGGTGTCCCTGTCGTACGGCTGCGGGGCGCACTCGGAGGCGGCCGTGATGCCGAAGACTCCGCGGCCGGCTCCGCCGGTGGTGGACGAGACGCGGGTGGAGCCCTTCCCCCTCCGCCCGTCCCCCGACTCGGGCTCGGTCCCCCCGCTCCCCGACGAGGCATCAGCCGAACTCGGCCACTCCTGAGCCACGGCTCGTCACGCAGTCCCCCGCGCCCGTCCAGGGGCGCGGGGACCCGCGCGAAACCCCACCACAGGCTCGCGGCCGCCCACGCACCGGTTAAGGGGCGCGGGGAACTGCGCAATCCCCACGACGGCCCCGCAGCCGACGACGCACCCGATCAGGGGCGCGGGGAACTGCGCGAAACCCCACCACGGCCCCGCGGCCGACGACGCACCCATTCAGGGGCGCGAGGAACCGCGCAAATCCCCCGCCCCCGCACCCCGCGCAGCAACCCGGTACCTTCGGCCGCACCCGACGAGGAGAGTGAACGTGACCAAGTTCGTGCAGCCCGCAGCCGAGGGCGCCGACCCCTTCGGGACCACCCGCCTGCGCCGCGGCGTGCTGGACGCCTGGGCCGCCAGCCCGGCCCGGTTCCGTGAGGACGCCAACGCCGAGGAGGACCTCGTCCTCGGCGGCTACCGGGACCGCCTGGTCGTGGAGCTCGCCCAGAACGCCGCCGACGCCGCCGCCCGCGCCCAGACCCCCGGCCGGCTCCGCCTCACCCTCCGCGAGGGCGTGCTCATCGCCGCCAACACCGGCGCCCCCCTGGACGCCGCCGGCGCCGAGTCGCTGTCCACCCTGCGTGCCTCCGCCAAGCGCGACACGGACGACAGCGCCGTGGGCCGCTTCGGCGTCGGCTTCGCGGCCGTCCTCGCCGTCAGCGACGAACCCGCGGTGGTCAGCCGGCACGGCGGCGTGCGCTGGTCCCTGGCCGAGGCCCGGGAGCTCGCCGAGGACACCGCCCGGCGCAGCCCCGGCCTCGGCGACGAGATCCGCCGCCGCGACGGACATGTGCCCCTGCTCAGGCTGCCGTTCGCCGCCGAGGGCACCGCCCCGCAGTCGTACGACACGGCCGTCATCCTGCCGCTGCGCGACGCGCCCGCCGCCGACCTCGCCGAGCGGCTGCTGAGCACCGTGGACGACGCGCTGCTCCTGGCCCTGCCCGGCCTCGACGAGGTCGTCGTGGAGATCGAGGGGCAGGCCCCCCGCACCCTGAGCCGCCGCACCGACGGCGCCGACACCGTCGTGGAGGACTCCCGGGACGGCATCACCCGCTGGCGCACCGCCGGCGGACACGGGCCCCTCACCCCCGAACTCCTCGCCGACCGCCCGGTGGAGGAGCGGCTGCGCCCCCACTGGTCCCTCACCTGGGCCGTCCCGGTCAACGACGACGGCACCCCGGCCCGCCCCCGTACGGCGCCGGTCGTGCACGCCCCCACCCCGAGCGACGAGGCCCTGGGCGTGCCCGCCCTGCTCATCGCCGCGTTCCCGCTGGACCCCACCCGGCGCCATGCCGCGCCGGGGCCGCTGACCGACTTCCTGGTGCGGCGCGCGGCCGACGCGTACGCCGAACTCCTCGCCTCCTGGCGGCCGGTGACGGCCGACGTCATCGATCTGGTCCCGGGACCGCTCGGCAAGGGCGAACTGGACGGGGCTCTTCGCCAGGCCATCCTCGAACTGCTCCCGCGCACCGCCTTCCTGCCCCCGGCGGCCGGCCCGGTCGAGGACGCGGACCTGCCCGAGGCCCTGCGTCCCCGGGACGCCGAGGTCGTGGAGGGCGCGGGAGCCGAGACGGTGCGTGTCCTCGCCGAGGTGCTGCCGAGCCTGCTGCCCGCGGGCCTGGAACGCCGCGCGGAACTGCGGACGTTGGGCGTGGCCAGGGTGCCGCTGACGGAGGCGGTCGACCGGCTCGCGGGCCTGGAGAAGGAACCCGGCTGGTGGTGGCGGCTGTACGACAGCCTGGCCGGGGTCGACCCGGACCGGCTGTCCGGGCTGCCCGTCCCGCTGGCCGGGGACGCCCCGTCGGACGCCTTCCGGACGGCGGCCCGTACGGCCATCGGCCCCCGCCAGGTCCTGCTGCCCACCGCGGACGGCTCCCCCGTCGCCCCCGGGTCGCTCGCCCGGCTCGGTCTGAAGATCGCGCACCCGGACGCCGCCCACCCCCTCCTGGAGAAGCTGGGCAGCCTCCCGGCCACCCCCCGCGCGGTGCTCACCACCCCGCAGGTGCGGGCCGCGGTCGCCGCCTCCCTCGACGACGAGGGCACCGGCTGGGACCAGGAGGGGCTGGACACCGAGGAGTTGGCGGACACCGTGCTCGCCCTCGTCCGGGACGCCGGGCTCGAACCCGGTGACGAGCCGTGGCTCGGCGCCCTGGCCCTGCCCGACGAGGAAGGCGAACTCGCGCCCGCCGGGGAACTGGTCCTGCCCGCAAGTGCCTTCGCGCGTGTCATGAGCGAGGGCGAACTTGCCTTCGTGGACGCCGAGTACGCCGAGCGGTGGGGCGAGCAGCCGCTGACCGCCTGCGGGGTGCTCGCGAACTTCGCCCTGGTCCGCGCCACCGACGTCGTCCTGGACCCGGACGAACTGGAGCCCCACGACACGGACTTCGCCGAGCCCGACGACGCCGGTCTGCTCGACGCCGTGGACGTGTGGTGCGAGGACGTCCTGGACCGGCTGCCACAGGCCCCCGTGCCGCCGGTGGCGACCGAGATCGTCGCCGTGCGGGATCTCGACCTCGTGGCCGACGACCGCTGGCCCGAGGCCCTCGCACTCCTGTCCCGGCCCCCGCTGCGCGACGCGCTCACCCAGCCCGTGCGCGTCCTGCTGCCGGACGGCACCCACGAGATCGTACGGCCGTACACGGCCTGGTGGTTGCGCGATCACCCGGTGCTCGACGGGCGGCGTCCCGCCGGACTGCGCGCCGCCGGCGGCGATCCGCTGCTCGCCGGGCTGTACGACGAGGCGGACGCGACCGGCTTCGACGACGAGCAGGTGCTGCGCGCCCTCGGCGTACGCACCACCGTGGCCGCGCTGCTGGACGAGCCGGGCGGCGCCGCCGAACTGCTCGACCGCCTCGCCGACCCCGACCGCACGGTCACGCCCTCCCAGCTGCACGCCCTGTACGGAGCCCTGGCCGAACTGGACCCGGAGCAGGTGACCCTGCCGGACGAGCTGCGGGCGGTGGCGGACGGCCGGGTCGTCGTCGTGGACGCCGCCGAGGCGGTGGTCGTGGACTCGCCCGACCTGCTGCCCTTCACCGAGGGCGTCCCGCTGCTCCCCGTCCCCCCGGCCCGCGCCGCCGACCTGGCCGACCTGTTCCAGGTGCGCCGCCTGAGCGAGTCGGTCTCGGGCGAGGTCACCTCCGAGGGCACCGCACACGAGGTGCCGGACTCCGTACGGGTCCTGCTCGGCCCGGCCACCCCGGCGTCGTACGTCGAGCACGAGGAACTGGTGGTGGACGGCGTCGAGGTCGACTGGCGCCTGACGACGGACGGCGTCCTGCACGCCGCCACCCTGGAGGGCGTGGCCGCCGGCCTGGCCTGGGCGGCCCACCAGTGGCCCCGCCGCTTCGAGGTGGCGGCCCTGCTGGAGGACCCGACCCGCACCGAGGAACTGGCCAGGGACCGCTGGTTCGACTGACCGCCCGCCCCTGAGAGGGGCGGCGGTGTGCGGCTGGTGTCCGGTACCCGGTCCGACGGTGTGGCGAAAATCTGTTGGGATTGTGTACAACCGTCGGGCCGGGTCAGGGATCTGATGTCACGAGTCAGCAGACTCGCCAGACACTCGGGTCCCACGTGAGGTCAATCCGTGGGCCCCCTTTCTCCATGTGGGGAACGCATGCGCATTCGTGCCACCGTGGCCGCCGTCTCCGGCGCCCTGGCCCTCTCCGCTCTCGCCGTGCCGGCCGCGCAGGCCGCCGGCGCCCAGGCGTCGTCGTACCAGCAGGGCGTCGCCGGCGTCCTTCGCGCCGCTCACGCCACCCACGGCATGTCCGCCTTCACCGCCGACAGGCCCGCCGTCGCCAAGCCCTACGCCCTGAAGGTCGGCTTCTCGAAGCTCACGATCGGCAAGGCGTACAAGGTCGGTACCACCAACCACGTCGCGTTCTCGGTGTCGTACACGCTGACGCACGGCGCCGACGTCGACATCAAGTCCTCCGACTTCAACACCGGCCCGATCATCTACAAGGGGTCGAGCACCGCGCGGGTCAACGAGCTCGGCGGGGAGGAGCCGGCCACGTGCACCGCCGTCTCCTCGACGGTGGCCACCTGCAAGGGCGACATCGACGTCTACCCGGCCGACGGCTACCTGATGAACAGCGACGCGGGCTCCTGGAGCGCCGGCGCCGTGGCCATCAAGTGGAACGGGCAGCAGGGCAAGACCAACCCCGACTACTCCAAGATCGGTTACGCCGAGACGGACGGTCTGGGCACCACCCTGATCCAGCGCAACGCCACCCTGACGACCGACGCCTCCCCGGAGCCGGTGAAGAAGGGCGCGACGCTCACCGTCAAGGGCAAGCTGTCCCGTGCCAACTGGGAGACCAACCACTACGGCGCCTACGGCGGCCAGTCGGTGAAGCTGCAGTTCGCCAAGAAGGGCAGCACCACCTACACCACGCTCACGACCGTCAAGGCCGACAGCGCGGGCAACCTGAAGACCACGCTCAAGGCGTCCGCGGACGGCTACTTCCGCTACTCCTTCGCGGGCAACTCGACCACCTCGGCGGTCACCTCCACGTCCGACTTCGTCGACGTCAAGTAGTCGGGAGACCCTCCCGCTCACGCCGGGAAGCGGCGGCCGACCCACCTCCACAGGAGCTCCAGGGCGGCCGCCGCCACCGCGGCGATCACGACCGCGACCCCCGGGATCGCGACCCCGACCAGCTTGAGCGCGAAGAAGTGCTGGAGCCAGGGCACGGCCAGGACGGCCAGGAACGCCGCGCCCATCGCGCCGACCAGCAGGATCCGCCACCAGGTGTAGGGCCGGGCGACGATGGCCAGCACCCACAGGGAGATCAGGAAGAGGGTGAGGGTCGCCGCGCTGGTCTCGGCGTCCAGGGAACCCGGACCCGCGTAGTGGTGGCGGGCGATCAGATAGGTGACGAAGGTCGCCACGGCCGCCACCACGCCGCCGGGGACCGAGGAGCGCATGACCCGCCGTACGAAGTGCGGGCGGGCCCGCTCCGTGTTGGGGGCCAGCGCCAGGAAGAAGGCCGGGACGCCGATCGTCAGGGTCGACAGCAGCGTCAGATGCCGCGGCAGGAACGGGTACTCCACCTGCCAGCACACCACCAGCACCGCGAGCAGCACCGAGTACACCGTCTTGACCAGGAACAGCGTGGCCACCCGCGTGATGTTCCCGATCACGCGCCGGCCTTCCCCGACGACCGCCGGGAGCGTCGCGAAGCTGTTGTCGAGCAGCACGATCTGCGCCACCGCCCGGGTGGCCTCGGAGCCCGACCCCATGGAGACGCCGATGTCGGCGTCCTTGAGCGCGAGCACGTCGTTCACCCCGTCCCCGGTCATCGCCACCGTGTGCCCGCGCGACTGGAGCGCGCCCACCATGTCGCGCTTCTGCTGCGGGGTGACCCGGCCGAAGACGGTGCCCTTGTCCAGGGACTTCGCCATCTCGTCCTGGTTCGTGGGCAGGTGCCGGGCGTCCACGACGTTCCCCGCGACCCCGAGCTTCCCGGCCACCGCTCCCACGGAGACCGCGTTGTCGCCGGAGATCACCTTGGCCCGGACGTCCTGCTCGCCGAAGTAGCGCAGGGTGTCGGCGGCGTCGGGGCGCAGCCGCTGCTCCAGGACGACCAGGGCGGTGGGCCGGGCGCCGGAGGTGACGTGGGGGTCGTCCAGGTCGCGGGAGGCGCGGGCCAGCAGCAGCACCCGCAGCCCCTGCTCGTTCAGCCGCCCGGTCTCGGACAGGGCGGGGTCGTCGGGGTCGAGCAGCACGTCCGGGGCGCCCAGCAGCCAGGTGCTGGACTCGCCGCCGCCCTCGCTGAACGAGGCCCCGCTGTACTTGCGCGCGGAGGAGAAGGGCATGGCCTCCACGCAGCGCCAGTCCTCGCTGTCGGGGTAGGCGTCGATGATCGCCTGGAGCGAGGCGTTGGGGCGCGGGTCCGACTCGCCGAGCGCCCCGAGCACCTTGCGGACGTACGTCTCGTCGGCGCCCTGGAGGGGGCGCAGTTCGGTGACGTCCATGCCGCCCTCGGTGAGCGTGCCCGTCTTGTCCAGGCAGACGGTGTCGACGCGGGCGAGCCCCTCGATGGCGGGCAGCTCCTGCACGAGCACCTGCTTGCGCCCGAGCCGGATCACCCCGATGGCGAACGCCACGGAGGTCAGCAGGACGAGCCCCTCGGGGACCATGGGGATGATCCCGCCGACGGTACGGGCCACGGAGTCCTTGAAGTCGCTCCGCTTGACCACGAGCTGGCTGACGACGAGGCCGATCGCGGTCGGGACCATCATCCAGGTCACGTACTTGAGGATGGTGGAGATACCGCTGCGCAGCTCGGAGTGGACCAGGGTGAAGCGGGCCGCCTCCTCGGCGAGCCGGGCGGCGTAGGCCTCGCGGCCCACCTTGGTCGCCCGGAAGGCGCCGCCGCCCGCGACGACGAAGCTGCCGGACAGCACGGGGTCGCCGGCCCGTTTGACGACGGGGTCGGCCTCGCCGGTCAGCAGGGACTCGTCGATCTCCAGGCCGTCGGACTCCACACAGGTGCCGTCGACCACGGCCTTGTCGCCGGGGCCGATCTCGATGATGTCGTCCAGCACGATCTCGGAGGTGCCGACCTCGGCGGCCGCCCCGTCCCGGCGCACGGTCGGGCGGGTCTCGCCGACCACCGCGAGCGAGTCCAGGGTCTTCTTGGCCCGCCACTCCTGGATCACGCCGATCCCGGTGTTGGCGATGATCACGTATCCGAACAGGCTGTCCTGGAACGGCGCCACGAACAGCATGATCAGCCAGAGCACGCCGATGATGGCGTTGAAGCGGGTGAAGACGTTCGCGCGGACGATCTCGCCCAGGGACCGGCTGCTGCGGACGGGGATGTCGTTGACCTCGCCGCGGACGACCCGCTCCGCCACCTCGGCGGCGGACAGCCCCCGCGTCGGGCCCGGCACCGGGACGGGGTGCACGGGGTCCAGCTCGGCGCCCGCGTCGATGTGCGTCATGCCTTCGACGGTACGTGCGGGCGTGCCGCTTCACCCGCCGAGGAGCGCGCCGTTTCGGCCTGCTCGCCGACCTGCCTGCCGAGCCGCCGGAGGCCTACTGCCGAGCCGCCCCGGCACGCTTGATGGCGGCGTCCCTCCCGCGGACGTACCAGATGCCGATGAGGCCGAGGCCCCCGCCCGCCAGGCAGGTCCACAGCCACCAGGTGCGGCCGTGGTCGTGGAACCAGCCGTAGAACGGCAGCTGGGCCAGGAAGAGGACGAACCACAGGATCGTGCCGCCGGTGATGGTGGCGACCACGGGGCCCTCAAGGGGCTCCGGCGCCTCGTGCTGGGGGGTCCACTTCGCCATGCGCACAGCTTACGAGGCATCGGAGCCGGTACGGCCGGGACCCTGGGCCCGGACGCCGCAAGCGTCTACGCGCGGAGATAGCGATCAACGCTTCATATGTTCATACTGAAACGGTTCGAGTCTGACCGTTTACATTCGTATGAAGTGCCAAGGGTGGCCTGAATCGTATGACGGTGAGACTCGATCACGTGTGCCAACCCCTGCGTCACCACGTGGGCGACCGGCACTCCCCGTCGCCCCTTCCGCACCCTTGAGGTCCCGCATGCCCACCTCGGCCACCGCCAAGGTCCCCGCCCCGCAGCAGCCGGGCACCAGGCCGCCGTCCGGCGCCTTCGACCGCTACTTCAAGATCTCCGAGCGGGGCAGCACGCTCGCGCGCGAGATCCGCGGTGGCTTCGCGACCTTCTTCGCGATGGCGTACATCATCGTGCTGAACCCGATCATCCTGGGCAGCGCCAAGGACATGTACGGGCACCACCTCGACCACGGCCAGCTGGTCACCGCCACCGTCGTGACGGCGGCCTTCACCACGCTGCTCATGGGAGTGATCGGCAACGTCCCGATCGCGCTGGCCGCCGGTCTCGGCGTCAACACCGTCGTGGCCCTCCAGCTCGCCCCGCGCATGTCCTGGCCGGACGCGATGGGCATGGTGGTCCTCGCCGGCTTCGTGGTGATGCTGCTGGTCGCCACCGGTCTGCGTGAGCGCGTCATGAACGCGGTGCCGCTCGGCCTGCGCAAGGGCATCTCGATCGGCATCGGCCTGTTCATCATGCTGATCGGCCTGGTCGACTCCGGTTTCGTCACCCGCATCCCGGACGTCGCGCAGACCACGGTGCCGCTCCAGCTCGGCGGCGACGGCCATCTGAACGGCTGGCCGGTGCTGGTCTTCGTGCTCGGCACGCTGCTCACCTTCGCGCTGATCGTCCGCAGGGTGTCGGGCGCGATCCTGATCTCGATCGTCACGATGACGGTCCTCGCGCTGATCCTGAACTCCGTCGCCAAGATCCCGTCCTGGGGCCTGACCGTCCCCAAGTGGCCCGGCAACCCCGTCGCCACCCCCGACTTCGGTCTGCTCGGCAAGGTCAGCCTGTTCGGTGGCTTCGGCAAGGTCGGGGTGCTGACCGGGATCCTCTTCGTCTTCACGGTCCTGCTGTCGTGCTTCTTCGACGCGATGGGCACGATCATGGGCATCAGCGACGAGGCCAAGCTGACGGACCCCGAGGGCAACATGCCCGGCATCAACAAGGTCCTCTTCGTCGACGGCATCGCGGTCGCGGTGGGCGGCGCCAGCTCCTCCTCGGCCACCACCTGCTTCGTGGAGTCCACGGCGGGCGTCGGCGAGGGCGCGCGCACGGGCGTCGCGAACGTCGTCACGGGCGCCCTCTTCGCGGTCGCCCTGTTCCTCACCCCCGTCGCCACGATGGTCCCGTCCCAGGCGGCGACCCCGGCGCTGGTCACGGTCGGCTTCCTGATCCTGTCCAACTCCGTCAAGGAGATCGACTGGGCCGACTACACGATCGCCATACCGGCCTTTGTGACCATGCTGATGATGCCGTTCACCTACTCCATCACCAACGGCATCGGCATGGGCTTCCTCACCTTCGTCGTCCTGCGCCTGGCCGCGGGGCGCTGGCGGGAGGTGCCGATCCCGATGTACGTCGTGGCGGCGGTCTTCGGCTTCTACTACCTGATGCCGGCGCTGGGCCTGACCTGAGCCCCGGCCCGCACCGGAGCGGCCCGGGTCAGGTGACCCCGTAGAACCGCTCCGTCTCCTCGACAGCGGCCTGAAACCGTTCGTCGAAGTCGTGGCGAGTGAGCGTCCGGACGACATAGTCCTGGACGCTCATTCCTCGTTTCGCGGCATGTTCCCGGAGCCTGTCGAGCAGCTCCCCGTCCATCCGCACGCTGAGCACGCTGGTCCCCATGGCACGAGGGTTGCCCGCTTCGGGCGGCCGACGCGTCACGTTCCGCTGCGATATCACTCAAATGGGTGATGTGTGCGGCGTGGCTGTTTCGGCCACGGGTGGGGGTCGGGAGCCCAAGGGGGCCAAGGGCTCGACAGTGGCCGGAGTCACCCCCGGGGCGGCACTTTCCGGTAGTCCTTAGAGAAGGTAATGAGTTATGCTAAAGAGCATGGCTGACCTGACCCATGGCGACGACGTTGCCGCCGTGAACGCTCTCCGCTCCGCTGTGATGCGCCTGTCGCGCCGACTGAAGCACCAGCGGGTCGACGAGTCGCTGAGCCCCACCGAGATGTCGGTGCTCGGCACCCTGTCCCGCTGCGGCTCCGCCACGCCGGGCGAGCTCGCCCGCAAGGAGCACGTCCAGCCGCCGTCGATGACCCGCATCGTGGCGCTGTTGGAGAGCAAGGGTCTGGTCCAGCTGGAGCCGCACCCCGAGGACCGGCGCCAGAAAGTGGTCTCCCAGACCGAGCGGGCCGAGGCGATGCTCGAAGAGAGCCGTCGTAAGCGGAACGCGTTCCTGGCCGGACTGATCGAGGGCCTGGACGAGGACGAGTGGGCGAAACTCCGCGCCGCCGCCCCCGTCCTGGAGAAGCTCGCGCACCAGTGACCGCCGCGGCCCCACCCGCGCACCCTCGACGCCGCAAGGAGGCGACCCCTTTGAGTTCGGGACCCGGAGCACCTTCCGCCCCCGCACCAGCCGCCCACGACTCCCCGCCCGCCTCCAGAACCCGCGGCTCCGGCACCATGTTCAGCTCGCTGCGCGTGCGCAACTACCGCCTCTTCTTCATCGGCCAGGTCGTCTCGAACACCGGCACCTGGATGCAGCGCATCGCCCAGGACTGGCTGGTCCTCAGCCTGACCGGCTCCTCCACCGCCGTCGGCGTCACCACGGCGCTCCAGTTCCTGCCGATGCTGCTGTTCGGCCTGTACGGCGGGGTCCTGGTCGACCGCCTCCCCAAGCGCCCCACCCTGCTGGTCACCCAGTCGGCGATGGGCGCCACCGGCCTCGTCCTCGCCCTGCTGACCCTGTCCGGCCACGTCCAGGTCTGGCACGTCTACGTCGCCGCCTTCGCGGTCGGTCTCGCCACGGTCGTCGACAACCCGGCCCGGCAGTCGTTCGTCTCCGAGATGGTCGGCCCGGGCCAGCTCCAGAACGCGGTCAGCCTGAACTCGGCGAACTTCCAGTCCGCCCGGCTGGTCGGCCCCGCCGTGGCCGGCCTCCTGATCACCGGCGTCGGCACGGGCTGGGCCTTCCTGCTCAACGGCCTGTCCTTCCTCGCCCCCCTCGTCGGCCTCCTCCTGATGCGCTCCCGCGAGCTGCACGTCGTGGAGCGGGCACCGCGCGGCAAGGGCCAGCTCCGCGAGGGGCTGACCTACGTCGCCGGGCACCCGGAACTGATCTGGCCGATCGTGCTGGTCGGGTTCATCGGCACCTTCGGCTTCAACTTCCCGGTGTGGCTGTCGGCGTACGCGGACGACGTCTTCCACGCCGGCGCCGGCGCCTACAGCCTCTTCAACACGCTGATCGCGCTGGGCTCCCTGACCGGCGCGCTGCTCGCGGCCCGGCGGGGCACGGCCCGGCTGCGGCTGCTGATCGCGGCCGCGGCGGCCTTCGGCGTGCTGGAGGTCGCGGCCGCCGGGGCCCCGTCCCTGTGGCTGTTCGCGCTGCTCATGGTCCCGATCGGGATCTTCGGCCTGACGGTGAACGTCACCGCGAACACGGCCGTCCAGATGGGCACCGACCCGGCGATGCGCGGCCGCGTCATGGCGCTGTTCATGATGGTCTTCATGGGCGGTACGCCCCTGGGCGCGCCGCTCGTCGGCTGGATCACGGACGTCTACGGCGCCCGGGTCGGCTTCGCCCTCGGCGGCCTGGTGTCCGCCGCGGCGGCGGGGACGATCGGTCTCCTCCTGGCCCGCGCGGGCGACCTGCGTCTGACGATGGCCTGGAACCGCGGCCACCCCCGGCTCCGCTTCGTGCCCCGGGCCGAGCCGCGCAAGGACCTGGCGGCGGCGGCCTGACGAGCGGGCGCACGGTCACCGGGTCCGGCGCGTCGCCGTGTGCGGCCGCCGGCCCGGACCGACGTCAGTCGCGCGGGAACTCGTCGGTCTTCAGGACGAGGTCGACCACGGTGCCGGTCAGGTCGATGTCCTCCCCGAAGGGCACCGTCGTCCGGGTGACGTAACTGCCCTCCTTGGGCTGCGTGTAGACGTAGCAGATCCCCTTGTAGGGGTCGGCGATCACGTACACGGGCACCTCGGCCGTGGCGAAGGCGGTCTTCTTGGGGCCGTAGTCGTTGGCCGCGGTGCCCTTGGAGACGACCTCCGCGACGAACTCGACGTCCTCGTGTCGCCAGCGGCCGTTCTCCGCCGGCTCCGCGCCTTCCGCCAGGGCCGTCACATCGGTGGCGAAGCCGTTGCGGTGACCGGGGTAGTCGATGCGGACGTCGGACATCAGCCGCTTCTGGGGGTATGTGGCACACAGCTGGATGATGATGCTCAGAGCGATCTGCCAGTGCGTGGTCCGCTGCGGCGACATGTAGACGGTCCCCTCGACGATCTCGACCTTGTATCCCTCGGGGGTGGGCTCAAGCCGGTCGAACATCGCGTCGAGCGTGCTCTCGTCGTCGCACTCGGCCATCGCGATCCTGTCTTCGAGGACGGTCATCGTGGCGCTCCTCCCCGGCCGCCCCGGACGAGTGCGGCCGCGCGGTACAACGATACGCACGGAGCTGTGGATACGGCCGGACATCCGCCGGTGCCCGCGGTGACACTGGCCGCATGAGACTCTTCGCGGCCCTCCTTCCCCCGCCGGACGCCACCGACGAGCTCGCCCGCGAGGTGGGCGAGCTGAAGCGGCTGCCCGGGGCGGACGGACTGCGCTGGACCGGGCGCCCCGGCTGGCACTTCACCCTGTCCTTCTACGGGGAGGTGGACGACGCCGCCGTGCCGGACCTGTCGGCCCGTCTGGAGCGCGCGGCCCGCCGCACGCCGCCGTTCCCGCTCGCGATGCGCGGCGGCGGCCAGTTCGGGCACGGCCGGGTGCTGTGGGTGGGGGCCGAGGGGGACCTGCCGGCCCTGCGGCTGCTGGCCGACCGTGCGGAGGCGGCCGGGCGGAAGTCGGGTGTGCCCGTCGGGGAGCACCGCCGCTACCAGGCCCACCTGACCCTCGCCCGCAGCCGGGACGGGGTGGACAGCCACCCGTACACGGACGCCCTGCGCGACTTCCGCGGCCGTGCCTGGACGGTCGGCGAGCTGGTCCTGGTCCGCAGCAGCCTGCCGAGGTCCGGCGTCGCGGGGGAGCGGCCCCGCTACGAGCCGGTCGCCCGCTGGCCGCTCGGAGCCGTGGGACACGGTCCGGCGGACGAGGCGTAGGGCGGGCCGGTTAGTCTCGACGTGTGGACCCGAAGACCCGAAACCGGATCATGGCCGGTGTACTCGTGATGATGCTCGCGGTGGTGGCGCTGACAGCCGCGCTCGGCAGGTAGCGGCCCAGCGCCCTGACCACCGTGCCCTGAGCCGCGCGCGCCGTCCCCGCCGCCGCCCCCGGCGCGGTGGCCCTTGCCTTGAGCGGACTCGAAGGCGTTGGCTGGGACCTCATGGAGTACACGCAGCTAGGACGCACCGGACTCAAGGTCAGCCGACTGGTCCTCGGCACGATGAACTTCGGACCGCAGACCGACGAACCCACCAGCCACGCGATCATGGACGCCGCGCTGGACGCCGGCGTCAACTTCTTCGACACCGCCAACGTGTACGGCTGGGGCGCGGACAAGGGCCGCACGGAGACGATCATCGGGAACTGGTTCGCCAAGGGCGGCGACCGGCGCGACAAGGTCGTCCTCGCCACCAAGGTCTACGGCCACATGGGGGCCGACGGTCCGGCGTGGCCCAACCACGACAAGCTCTCCGCGCTGAACATCCGCCGCGCCGTCGACGCGTCGCTCAAGCGGCTGCGCACCGACCACATCGACGTGTACCAGTTCCACCACGTCGACCGGGCCACGCCGTTCGAGGAGATCTGGCAGGCGATCGACGTCCTGGTCCAGCAGGGCAAGATCCTGTACGTCGGCTCCTCCAACTTCCCCGGCTACAAGATCGCCCAGGCGAACGAGGTGGCGGCACGGCGCGGCGGGACCATCGGCCTGGTCAGCGAGCAGTGCCTCTACAACCTCGCCGAGCGCCGCGCCGAGATGGAGGTCGTCCCGGCGGCCCGGGAGTACGGCCTCGGGGTCATCCCCTGGTCGCCGCTGCACGGCGGACTGCTGGGCGGGGTCATCAGGAAGGAGACCGCGGGCGGCCGCCGCGCCACCGGGCGGGCGGCGGACGCGCTCGCCAACACCACGATCCGCGCGCGCATCCAGTCCTACGAGGACCTGCTGGACAAGCACGGCCTGGAGCCCGGCGAGGTCGCTCTGGCCTGGCTGCTGACCCGCCCCGGCGTCACCGGCCCGATCGTCGGCCCGCGCACCGCCGAGCAGCTCGACTCCGCGCTGCGCGCCGTCGAACTGGACCTGAGCGAGGACCTGCTGGCGTCCCTGGACGAGATCTTCCCGGGCCCCGGCCCGTCGCCGGAGGCCTTCGCCTGGTGACCGGCCGCCCCCCGGCCCCGGGCCGGGGGGCCGCTCGCACCGGACGCCACGGACGCCACGGGCGGTGCGGGGCTCAGTCCTCGTACGCCTCGCCCAGGCCCCAGGCCTGGTGCAGCGTGTCCGCGAACGCCGCCGCGATCTTGTGTTCGCCCCGCTCGTTCGGGTGCGTGCCGTCGTAGGTGTCGCGGTGGATGTCGTACGACGGCGGGACGGAGGCCAGGACGAGCGGGGAGCGGGGCTCGTCCAGGTCCGCCACCGCCTTGGCGAGCAGCTCGTTGAACAGGGTCACCTGCTCCGCGAAGGAGTCCTCGGTCGCCGCCCGGATGTTCGGGATGACGGGGAGCAGCACCATGCGCACGTGCGGGTTCGCCGACCGGGCCTCGGCCACGAACAGCCGCATGTTCTCGGCGGTCTGCTCCGCGTTGGTGTAGAAGCCCAGGTCGATCAGGCCCAGCGAGACCAGCAGGATGTCCGCGCGTGTCCGGCGTACCGCGTCGGCGATCAGCGGCACCATGTGCTGCCAGCCCTCGCCCCAGCCCGCCAGGTGGGCCTGGGGGAAGCGGGGTTCGGCGTAGGCGTGGGACGTCGGGGCGTCCGTCGTCTTGTCGTGCAGCGTCTCGCGCGGGCCGACCAGCGCGCACGGGCCGTCGTAGGCCGTGCACAGGTGCTGCCACATCCGGTAGCGCCATGTGTGTTCGCCCGCGCTGCCGATCGTCATGGAGTCGCCTACGGGCATGAACCTGAGCATCCGCTCATCATGGATGATCGGCGTCCGCTCCAGGGGGGAGGTACGGGGCGTGCGGGTGTGAGGATCGACACGCGGAGGGGGCCGGGGTGCGGGGAGGTACGAGGGGGACGTGTGAAGGGCGGATGGCAGTCTTGGGGCATGCGTCGATCGTTCGCGCTCCTCGCCGGGGCCCTTCTCGTCGGTGCGCTCGCAGCGCCCGCGTCCGCCGTGCCTGCCGCGCCCGCCTCGGCCGCCTCGCCCGCCGAGGGCGGTGACGGCGGCTTCACCATCAAGGACCCCCGCGTCACCGAGTCCAGCGGGCTCGCCGCCTCCCGCCTGCACCCCGGGATCTACTGGACGCACAACGACAGCGACGACGGCCCCTACCTCTACGCCGTGGACAGCCGCACCGGGCGGACGGTCGCCACCGTCACCCTGAGCGGCATAGGCCGTCCGCGTGACGTGGAGGCGATATCCATGGGCCCGGACAACCAGCTCTACGTCGGCGACATCGGCGACAACTTCCACGGCCGCTGGCCCTACGTGTGGATCTACAAGCTGCCCGAGCCCAAGGTCCTGCGGAACCAGACGATCCGGGCCACCCAGTACGTGGTGAAGTACGCGGACGGTCCGCGCGACGCGGAGTCCCTCGTCGTGCACCCCCGGACCGGGCGGGTCTACATCATCGACAAGAACGAGGACGGCGGGCACCTCTACGAGGGCCCGGCGACGCTCTCCACGTCCGGGTCCAACATCTTCCGGCCGGTCGCGGCCGTCGACCTGTGGGCCACCGACGCCGCCTTCTCGCCCGACGGCCGCCAGCTCGCCGTGCGCGGCTACTTCGGCGGGATCGCCTACGACTGGAACGGCGGCCGCATCAGGAAGCAGGGCAGGCTGGAGGTGCCCCTGCAGCAGCAGGGCGAGTCGCTCACCTACACCGTCGACGGCACGACGCTGCTGTACGGCACCGAGGGCAGCGACAGCGCTGTCGTCGCCGAGAGCGCGCCCTATCGCGGCGGCGACGGGACGTCCCCGTCCGGGAAGGGCGACGCGCGCTCCGGGTCGGGCGGCGGATCCGGCCTGTCCGCCGACTACAAGGTGGGCGGCGTGATCGCCGTCGTCGTGCTGGTGGCGGCTCTGCTCGGGCTGCGGCGCCTGCGACGGCCGCGGCGGTAGGGACGCGCGAGGCGATCGGGTGCGGGCCAGTAGACTCGACGGTTGTGGCGGACACCCAGTACGAAGACCTGTTGAGGCTGGTGCTCACCTCCGGGACGGCCAAGGCCGACCGGACGGGCACCGGCACCCGAAGTGTCTTCGGGCACCAGCTGCGCTACGACCTCGCGCAGGGGTTCCCGCTGGTCACCACCAAGAAGGTGCACCTCAAGTCCATCGTGTACGAGCTGCTGTGGTTCCTGCGCGGCGACTCCAACGTCGGCTGGCTGCAGAAGCACGGCGTCACCATCTGGGACGAGTGGGCCGACGAGCACGGCGACCTCGGGCCGGTCTACGGCGCGCAGTGGCGCTCCTGGCCCGCCCCGGACGGCCGGCACATCGACCAGATCAGCGAGGTGCTCGCCACCCTGCGCCGGGACCCGGACTCCCGCCGGATGATCGTCTCCGCCTGGAACGTGGCCGAGCTGGACAGGATGGCGCTCGCCCCGTGCCACGCCTTCTTCCAGTTCTACGTCGCCGACGGCCGGCTCTCCTGCCAGCTGTACCAGCGCAGCGCGGACCTCTTCCTCGGCGTCCCCTTCAACATCGCCAGCTACGCCCTGCTCACGCACATGGTGGCGCAGCAGGTCGGTCTCGAACCGGGTGACTTCATCTGGACCGGCGGCGACTGCCACATCTACGACAACCACCACGAGCAGGTGACCGAGCAGCTCGCGCGCACCCCGTTCGCGTTCCCGCGGCTGCGGCTGCGCCAGGCCGACTCGCTGTTCGACTACGCGTACTCCGACGTGGAGATCCTCGACTACCGGCACCACCCCGCCATCAAGGCCCCGGTCGCGGTGTGAGGCCGGACATGGAGGTCGGGCTGATCTGGGCGCAGAGCCTCGGCGGTGTGATCGGCGCGGGCAACGCGATTCCCTGGCGGCTGCCCGAGGACATGGCCCACTTCAAGGCGACCACCCTCGGACACCCGGTGGTGATGGGGCGCAGGACCTGGGACTCGCTGCCCCCGCGCTTTCGTCCGCTGTCCGGCCGGCGCAACATCGTGGTGACCCGGGACGCGCACTGGGCGGCCGAGGGCGCGGAGCGCGCCGGGTCCATCGCGGAGGCGCTGGCGCTCGCGGCCGAGCCCCAGGAGTCGGCTTCCGCCGCCGCCACATGGGTGATCGGCGGCGGGGAGATCTACCGGGCGGCCCTGCCCCACGCCACGGTGCTCTCGGTCACCGAGGTCGACACGGCGGTGGACGGCGACACCTACGCCCCGACGCCGGACGCGGCGGCGTGGGCGGTCACCGAGGACACCGGCTGGCGGACCTCGACCTCCGGGCTGCGCTACCGCATCCGCGGATACGCGAAGGGCGCCCGGTAGCCACCGGACGCCCCTCGGACGCCGTGGAACGGCGCGAACGGACGGCTACAGCCGCTCGATCACGTGGTCGACGCACTTCGTGAGCGCCTCGACGTCCGCCGGGTCGATCGCCGGGAACATCGCGATACGGAGCTGGTTGCGGCCGAGCTTGCGGTAGGGCTCGGTGTCCACGATGCCGTTGGCACGCAGCACCTTGGCCACGGCCGCCGCGTCGACCTCGTCCGCGAAGTCGATCGTGCCGATGACCTGGGAGCGCTTGGCCGGATCGGTGACGAACGGGGTGGCGTACTTGACGTCCTCGGCCCAGGTGTAGAGCGTGCGCGCCGAGGCCGCGGTGCGGCCCACCGCGAAGTCGAGACCGCCCTGCCCGTTGAACCACTCCAGCTGCTGGTTCAGCAGGAAGAGGGTGGTGAGGGCCGGGGTGTTGTAGGTCTGGTTCTTGCGGGAGTTGTCGATCGCCGTGGGAAGGCTGAAGAACTCCGGGATGTGGCGGCCGGAGGCGTGGACCCGCTCGGCGCGCTCGATGGCGGCGGGGGAGAAGACGCCGATCCACAGGCCGCCGTCGGAGGCGAAGGACTTCTGCGGGGCGAAGTAGTAGACGTCCGTCTCGGCGATGTCGACCGGGAGGCCGCCCGCGCCGGAGGTGGCGTCCACCAGGACCAGCGCGCCCTCGTCGGCGCCCGCGACCCGCTGGACGGGCATCGCGACACCGGTGGAGGTCTCGTTGTGCGTGAAGGCGTACACGTCCACGCCGGCCTCGGCGGCCGGCTCCGGGTGCGTGCCCGGGTCGGACGCGATGACGGTGGGCTCCGCGAGCCAGGGGGCGAGCTTCGCCGCCTTCGCGAACTTGGAGGAGAACTCGCCGAAGGTGAGGTGCTGCGACTTGTTCTCGATCAGACCGTGGGTCGCGATGTCCCAGAAGGCGGTGGACCCGCCGTTGCCGAGGACGACCTCATAGCCGTCCGGGAGCCGGAACAGGTCGCGGATTCCCTCGCGGACCTGGCCGACGAGGTTCTTGACCGGAGCCTGGCGGTGGGACGTGCCGAGCAGGGAAGCGCCCGTCGCGGCGAGCGCGTCCAGCGCCTCGACCCGCACCTTGGAGGGACCCGCGCCGAAACGGCCGTCCGCGGGCTTGATGTCAGCAGGGATCTTGATATCGGCCACGAGGCGGAGGGTAGTCGCTGGGTGACGTACCGCGGAACCGTGTCCGTCCGATGAGACGACGCCACCCGGTGGGTGGACCTGTCGGGACGTCCAAAGCACGGCGGTCCGCTTCTTTGTCTCCCGGGTGAACCCGGCGGCGGGCCGGGCGCGGCGGTCACTGTCGGTGGTCGGGTGCATCCTGGGAGGCATGAGGGAGACAGGGGACGTGGACAGGGACGCGGGCGCGCTCCGGGCCCGGCTGCGGGCGGCGGTGCGCGGCGAGGTCGACTTCGGCGCGACGGCGCGGGCCCTGCACACGATGGACGCGTCCAACTACCGCCGGGTGCCGCTCGGCGTGGTCGCGCCGCGCGACGCGGACGACGTGGCGGCGGCGCTGGCCGTGTGCCGTGAGGAAGGGGTGTCGGTCGTCGCCCGCGGCGGGGGCACGTCCATCGCCGGGCAGGCGACGGGCACGGGGGTGGTGCTGGACTTCACCCGGCACATGAACGCGCTGGTGTCCCTGGACCCCGGGGCGCGTACGGCGGTCGTGCAGCCGGGCCTGGTCCTGGACCGGCTCCAGGAGGCCGCCGCCCCGCACGGGCTGCGTTTCGGCCCGGACCCCTCCACGCACGCCCGCTGCACGCTCGGCGGCATGATCGGCAACAACGCGTGCGGCTCCCACTCGGTGGCCTGGGGCACGACGGCGAACAGCGTGCGCGAGCTGTCGGTGCGCACCGCGCGGGGCCGGGCGCTGACGCTGGGTCAGGGCTGGCGGGGCGCCCCCGAGGGGCTGCGGGCCCTGGTGGAGGCGGGGCTCGCGCCGCTGCGCACGGGCTACCCGGACCTGCCGCGCCGCATCTCCGGATACGCCCTGGACGCGCTGCTGCCGGAGCGGGGCGCGGACGTGGCCCGCTCCTTCTGCGGCTCGGAGGGCACGCTGGGCGTGCTGACCGAGGCGGTCGTGCGACTGGTGGAGGCGCCGCCCGCGCGGGCGCTCGCCGTCCTGGCGTACGCGGACGAGAGCGCGGCGGCCGAGGCGGCGTGCGGGCTGCTGCCGTGGGGCCCGTTGACGGTGGAGGGCATGGGCGCCGACCTCGTGCCGCCGTCGGCTGGGCTGCCGCGGGGCGGCGCCTGGCTGTTCGTGGAGACGGGCGGCGCGGACCCGGCCGAGGCGGGCGCGCGGGCGCGGGACATCGTCCGGGCGGCGGACGCGACGGACGCGGCGGTGATCACGGACCCGGCCGGGCAGCGCGCGCTGTGGCGGCTGCGCGAGGACGCGAGCGGCGCGGCCTCCCGACTGCCCGGCCGGGCGCCCGGCCCCGGAGCCGAGCCCGGAGCCGGGCCCGGCGGTGCGGAGGCGTGGCCGGGCTGGGAGGACTGCGCCGTGCCGCCGGCCCGGCTCGGCGCCTACCTCCGGGACTTCCGGCACCTGCTCGCCGACCACGGGCTGCGCGGCACGCCGTACGGCCACTTCGGGGACGGCTGCATCCATGTCCGTATCGACTTCGACCTGATCACCGCGCCGGGCGTCGCCCGCTTCCGCCGCTTCGGCGAGGACCTCGCGCACCTGGTCGTGGCGCACGGCGGTTCCCTCTCGGGGGAGCACGGCGACGGCCAGGCGCGGGCCGAGCTGCTGCCGGCGATGTACGGACCGGATCTGATCGCCCTCTTCGAGCGGGCCAAGGACCTCTGGGACCCGGACGGCCTCCTCAACCCGGGCATGCTGGTGCGGCCCCACCGGCTGGACGAGAACCTGCGGTTCGCGGCGCTGCCCCGCGAGCCGGTGGACGTCGCCTTCGGCTACCCGGCGGACGGCGGCGACTTCTCGGCGGCGGTGCGCCGCTGCGTGGGTGTCGCCAAGTGCCGTACGACGCAGGCGTCCACGACGGACGTCATGTGCCCCTCCTATCGGGCGACCGGAGAGGAGGAGCACTCCACGCGCGGCCGGGCCCGGCTGCTGCACGAGATGCTGGCGGGCGAGGTGGTCACCGGCGGCTGGCGCTCGACCGAGGTCAAGGACGCCCTGGACCTGTGCCTGTCCTGCAAGGGCTGCCGCAGCGACTGTCCGGTGGGCGTCGACATGGCCACCTACAAGGCGGAGTTCCTGCACCACCACTACGCGGGCCGCCGCCGGCCGGCGGCGCACTACACGATGGGGTGGCTGCCGCTGTGGCTGCGCGCCGTCGACCGTACCCGCACGGCGCCGCTCGTCGGCCTCCTGGCATCCGTCCGGCCCCTCGCCGCGCTCGGGAGACGCCTGGGGGGTGTCGCCCCCGAGCGGGACATCCCCCGCCTCGCGGCACGGACGTTCACCCGCTGGTGGACGCGGTCCGGG
The DNA here is from genome assembly GCF_040650555.1 of Streptomyces sp. NPDC048664. Lineage (NCBI taxonomy): Bacteria > Bacillati > Actinomycetota > Actinomycetes > Kitasatosporales > Streptomycetaceae > Streptomyces > Streptomyces sp. NPDC048664. The sequence goes on from NZ_JBEZHK010000016.1 coordinate 68,141, forward strand.
CGCCCGCGGGAGGGACAGGGCGAGCCCGTGCTGCTGTGGCCGGACACCTTCACCGAGTTCCTCTCGCCCGCCGTGGGACGGGCGGCCGTGCGGGTGATGGAGACGGCGGGGCTCGACGTCCGGCTCGCCGGGGGGAGGGGGCGCGACCGTGTCTGCTGCGGGCTGACCTACCTCTCGACGGGCCAGCTCGACCGCGCCCGCGCGGTGCTCCGCCGCACGCTGGACCTGCTGGACCCCGTCCTCGGCCCCGAGGCCGGCCCCGAGCCGCCTCCCGTCGTCGTCCTCGAACCGAGCTGTGCCGCCGCCCTGCGCACCGACCTGCCCCAGTTGCTGCACGACGACCCGCGCGCGCCACGCCTCGCGGCGGCCGTGGTGACGTTCGCGGAGGTCCTTCAGCGGCACGCCCCGCACTGGCTGCCGTCCCGGCTTGACCGGCCGGTCGTGGGCCAGACCCACTGCCACCAGCACGCCGTCCTCGGCGACGCGGCCGACCGGCGGCTGCGTGCCGCGGCGGGCCTGACCGGGGAGCTGTCCGGCGGCTGCTGCGGACTCGCGGGCGACTTCGGCTTCACGAAGGGCCACTTCGAGGTGTCGAGGGCTTGCGCGGAGGAGCGGCTCCTCCCGGCGCTGCGCTCCGCGCCGGACGACGCGCTCGTCCTCGCGGACGGCTTCTCCTGCCGCACCCAGGTGGAGCAACTCGCGGGCCGCGAGGCACGCCATCTGGCGCAGGTGCTGGCGGCGGGCCTGGGACCGGAGCCTGAGAGAACCGGGAGGCGGCGACCACGGGAGTGAGGGGCGCGCACCGGTGGCGGCCCGGGCGGTCTTCGGGAGGATGGAGGCACGGGAGGCGTCCTCCCCGTCCCCGGAGCCCACCCCAGGAGCCCTCCGTATGACGCTGCGCATCCGCCCCATCTCGCCGCAGGACCACCTGGCGTTCATCGCCTCGCGCCCGTCGGCCAGCCATATGCAGGTGCCGTCGTGGGGGGAGGTGAAGCCGGACTGGCGGGCGGAGAGCCTCGGCTGGTTCGAGGAGGACGGCGACGGTGGGCCGGTCGGCGTGGGCCTGGTGCTGCTGCGCCCGCTGCCCAGGCTCGGCCGGTGCCTGGCCTATCTGCCCGAGGGCCCGGTGATCGACTGGGACGCCCCGGACCTCGGGCGCTGGCTGGCCCCGCTCGTCACCCATCTGAGGGGCCGTGGGGCCTTCTCGGTGAAGATGGGCCCGCCCGTGGTCGTGCGCCGGTGGAGCGCGGACGCCGTCAAGGAGGCGATGGCGGACCCGGACGCGCGGCGGCTGCGGGACGTGCCGCCGACGGAGTACGAACCGGGGGCCGCCGCCGTGGCGGAGCGGCTGCGCGGCATGGGCTGGCGGCCGACGCGGCCCGGAGGCGACGACGGCTTCGCGGCCGGGCAGCCCCGCTTCGTCTTCCAGGTGCCGCTCGCCGGGCGGAGCCTGGAGGAGGTGCAGGGGGGCCTCAACCAGCAGTGGCGGCGCAACGTGAAGAAGGCCGAGAAGGCGGGCGTCAAGGTGGTCCAGGGCGGGTACGACGACCTGCCCGCGTTCTACGCCCTGTACACGGAGACCGCCGAGCGGGACCGCTTCCTGCCGCGCCCGCTGCCGTACTTCCAGCGGATGTGGACCGCGCTGACGGCCGAGGACCCGGACCGTATGCGGCTGTATCTCGCCCACCACGACGGTGAGGTGCTGGCCGCCGCGACGATGCTGACGGTCGGCGACCACGTCTGGTACTCGTACGGCGCCTCCACCGCCCGGCGGCGCGAGGTCCAGCCGAACAACGCGATCCAGTGGCGCATGCTGAGCGACGCCCACGAGCGGGGCGCGGCCGTCTACGACCTGCGCGGCATCACCGACACCCTGGAGGAGTCCGACCACCACCTCGGGCTGCTGCGCTTCAAGGTCGGCACGGGCGGCCACGCGGTGGAGTACCTGGGCGAGTGGGACCTGCCGCTCAACCGGCTGCTGCACAGGGCACTGGAGTGGTACATGGCACGCCGGTGACGGACGCGTTCAGTGGTCGTTCGGTGCGACGAGTCCGGCCAGCAGGTCGTGCACGTACGCGGTGTCGAGTCCCTCCGGGCGGAAGAGGATGCGGTACATCAGGGGAGCGACGACGCGGTCGAGGATCGTCTCGACGTCGGGTGCGTCCTCCTCGCGGTCGGCCGCGCGGCCGAGGATGACGTCTATCTGGTCGGCCGCGTAGGCCGAGCACTGACCCGCGTTGGCGCCGTCCGGGTCGCCGAGCAGGGCGTCGCGGATGTAGGCACGGCCCGTGGGGGCGGCCATCTCCTCCAGGAACTGCTCGGCCCAGGCCTCCAGGTCGGACCTGAGGCTTCCCCTGTCCTTCGGCGCCGCCTCGGGCCGCAGGCGCTCGACCGCCACGTCCGACATCAGCTCCTGCAGATCGCCCCAGCGCCGGTAGATCGTGGACGGAGTGACTCCGGCCCGAGCGGCCACCAGGGGCACCGTGAGGGCTTCGCGACCCACCTCGGCCTCGAGTTCGCGCACCGCCGTGTGCACCGATGCCTGCACCCTGGCACTGCGCCCTCCGGGGCGGACCATGGTCTTTCGGCTCATGGAACCAGCTTAAAGCAAATGTGATGCGTCAAGCGGTCGTCCGTGCCGTCGCCAGGCGGCGTGCGGGGCGGGTCCGCTCGTAGGCGTGGCCGACGCGCAGCAGCACCCGCTCCCCGAGGGGGCGGCCGAGGAGTTGCATGCCGATGGGCAGGCCTGCCGTGTCGTGGCCGACCGGGACGGACAGCGAGGGCACCCCGGTGATGTTGGCGGGGGCCGAGAGGCGTACGTAGGCGTCGGAGACCGCCTCGACGGTGCCGTCCGGCCAGGTGATCGCCTCGTCGCCCGCCTTCACCGCGGTGGCCGGGACGGTCGGGGCTGCGATCACGTCGACCTCCTCCATCAGGCGGGCCCAGGCCTGCCGCATGAGGGTGCGCGAGCGCTGGGCCCGCAGGTGGTCCCCGGCCGGCATCAGCTCGCCGGCTTCGAGGAGGATCCGTACGTCGTCCCGGTACAGCTCGGGGACGGCGCGCAGGGTGCGCTCGTGGTAGGCGGTGGCCTCGGGCACCATCAGGCCCCACTGGGTGGCCTGGACGTAGCGCGTCATCGGGATGTCGACCTCGACGAGCCGTGCTCCGAGGCTCTCGAGCTCGGCCGTGGCGCGCCGGACGGCGGCCTGCACCTCGGGGTCGACATGGTCGAAGTAGTAGGTGCGCGGTATGCCGATGCGCAGGCCCGTCAGTTCCGTGGCGCCGTCCGGCCGGTAGGGGGAGCCGGGCGCCGCCAGGGAGGCGGGGTCGCGGGGGTCGTGGCCGGCCAGGGCGGACAGGACCAGGGCGGCGTCCTCCACGGTGCGGGTGATCGGGCCCACGTGGTCCAGCGACCAGGACAGGGACGTCACGCCGTGGCGTGGGACGAGGCCGTAGGTCGGTTTGAGGCCGACGACTCCGTTGAGCGCCGCGGGCACCCGGATCGATCCGCCGGTGTCGGTGCCCAGGGCGAAGGTGGCCGCGCCCGCGGCGACGGCGACGGCGGAACCGCCGCTGGAGCCGCCCGCGACCCGGTCCCGGTCCCAGGCGTTGTGGGTCTGCGGGGTGGTCAGGCCGTAGGCGAACTCATGGGTGTGCGTCTTGCCGAGCAGGATCGCGCCGGCCGCGGCCAGACGGGCGGCGACCGTGCTGTCGGCGGCGGCCCGGTGGTCCGCCCGGACCCGGGAGCCGGCCGTGGTGGCCGTGCCGGCGACGTCGATGAGGTCCTTGAGTCCCATGGGGATGCCGTGCAACGGGCCGTGCGGACGATCGGCCGCGACCTCCCGCTCGGCCTCGCGCGCCGCCTGACGGGCCTCCTCGGCCGCGACGCTGACGTACGCGTGAAGGTGCGGCTCCACCTGCTCGAGGCGGTCCAGGACGGAGTCGACCAGCTCGACGGGGGACAGCGCTCGCGCCCGGATCGCCTCGGCGGCAGCGGCGACGGACAGTTCATACGGCTGCATCGTTCTTCTCCTCTCCGGCGCGGTAGGCGGCGGCGGGCGGGGTGTCCGAGAAGTCCAGTTCCCGCAGGACGGCGACGACGGACTGGATGTGGTCGGCGGTGGCGGCCACCGCGGCGAGCCGGTCGGCAGGCAGGGTGAGTCCGGCGCGGTCGGCCCAGCGGGCCGCCTCCGACGGTGTGAGTCCGGCAGCGGACATGGCGTTCTCTCCTGGTCGGACGGGACTGCTCCCACGTCAAAAGCTAATGGTTTGCTTTAGGGGACGTTAGGCTCTAGAGTCACTTAAAGCAAACTGGTTGCTTTTAGGGGGTGGATCTCCTGTCCCGTGCCACGCCGGATGCGGCGCACCCCTCTTCGCAGACGACCGCCACCGCCGCTGACCCCCCTGAAGAGCCAAAGGAACGACGGACCATGAACGCCTCACCGACCGACCGGACCACCGCCATCCCCTCCTGGACCGTGGGCGCCGTCACCGTCCACCGCGTCGACGAGGTCCCCCTGCCGCCCGCGACCGGACCCTGGCTGCTGCCGGACGCCACCCCGGAGGTGGTCAGGCACCACGACTGGCTGCACCCGCACTTCGCCGACCACGAGGGCGTCCTGCGCATCGACAGCCACAGCTTCGCCTTCACCGTCGGCGGGCTGCGCGTCCTGGTCGACACCGGCATCGGCAACGGCAAGGAGCGGGCCAACCCGGCCTGGCACGACCTGCGGACCGACTTCCTCGACCACCTCACCGCCGCCGGCTTCCCCCCGGACTCCGTCGATCTGGTGATCCTCACCCACCTGCACGCCGACCATGTCGGCTGGAACACGCGGGAGGTCGACGGCGCATGGGTCCCCACCTTCCCCAACGCCCGCTATCTCACCTCACGCGCCGAGCGGGAGTTCTGGGCCGCGTACGACATGGAGGAGGCGCGCGGGCGGATGTTCCGCGACTCCGTGGTCCCGGTCGAGGAGGCGGGGCTGCTCGACCTCGTCGACGTCCCGGCCGAGGGGCGCGAGATCGCTCCGGGGCTGCGTCTGCTCCCCACGCCCGGTCACACCCCCGGCCACATCGCCGTCGAGCTGACCAGTCAGGGGGAGGCGGCGCTGATCACCGGCGACTGCATCCACCACCCGGTCCAGTTCGCCCACCCCGCCATCGGCGCCTGTGTCGACATCGACCCGGCGCAGTCCGAGGCCTCGCGCCGCAGGCTGCTCGACTCCCTCGCCGGCACCGACACCCTGGTCCTCGGTACGCACTTCGCGCCGCCCACCGCCGGTCTCGTGGTCACCCACGAGGACACCTACCGGCTCGCCCCCGTCCCCGCCACCGCGCACACCGTCCCGCACTGACCGCGAGGCCGGTCCGTCCCGACCCCGGCCCAGGGGCAGCCCTCAGCCCTCAGCCCTCAGGCCTCAGGCCTCAGGCCTCAGGCCTCAGGCCTCAGGCCTCAGGCCTCCGGCTCGACCGGCACCGCCCGGCCCCGTCGGGCCTGGGTCAGGACGGAGCCCATGCTCGCCGCGATGACCAGCGTGATCGCCACCCCCTGAGGCGCGCTCAGCGACTGGCCGAGGACCAGGAACCCGGCGGTGGCCGCGACGGCGGGCTCCAGACTCATCAGGATCGCGAAGGTCGCGGCGGGCATCCGGCGCAGGGCCAGCAGCTCCAGGGTGTAGGGCAGGACCGAGGAGAGCAGGGCCACGCCCGCGCCGAGCCCGAGCGTCGCCGGGACGAGCAGCTTCGAGCCGGACTCGGCGACGCCCAGCGGCACGAACAGCACCGCGGCCACGGCCATCGCGAGCGCGAGCCCGTCGGCCTGGGGGAAGCGCCGGCCCGTGCGGGCGCTGAAGACGATGTACAGGGCCCACATCGCGCCCGCGGCCAGGGCGAACGCGACGCCCACCGGGTCCAGGCCGCCGAAGCCCCCGCCGCTGAGCAGGAAGACGCCCGTCAGTGCCAGGGCCGCCCAGACCAGGTTGACCGCGCGCCGGGAGGCGAGGACCGAGAGGGCGAGCGGGCCGAGGGCCTCCAGGGCGACGGCGGGGCCGAGCGGGATGCGCTCCAGGGCCTGGTAGAAGGAGCCGTTCATCGCGGCCAGGGAGACGCCGAAGACGACGACGGTGCCCCAGTCGGCGCGCGAGTGCCCGCGCAGCCGGGGTCGGCAGACGAGCAGCAGGACGACGGCGGCCACGAGCAGCCGCAGGGAGACGACCCCGAGCGCGCCGGCGCGGGGCATCAGGGTGACCGCGAGCGCCCCGCCGAACTGGACGGAGACGCCACCGGCGAGCACGAGACCCACGGGGCCCAGGGCGCCGAGGCCGCCCGGAGTGCCCGGGCGGCGGGAGCGCGGCCCGTCGGGGCCGGGGTGTCCGGACCCCGGCCCGGTCGCAGCCGCGGCCGGAACGGGAGCCGGAACCGGGCCGGGGGAGGCGGTGCTTGGCCTGTTCACGGGCGCCGTCCAGAATCGCGTCGAAGTTCGTTCATCATGATGTACCTGCCGGTCCAGGGTAATAGACTAGGACAGGTGTGTGAACCCTGGACGCGCCTGTACGGGGGAGTCGACCGGGGCGACCGGGGTCAGCCCGGCGACACGAAGCCGGACTCGTACGCGGCGATGACGGCCTGCGTGCGGTCCCGGGCGCCGAGCTTGGCCAGGACGGCGCTCACATGGGACTTGACGGTCTCCGTCCCCACCACCAGACGCGCGGCGATCTCCGCGTTCGACAGGCCCCGCGCCATGAGCCGCAGCACCTCGCCCTCCCGCTCGGTGAGCGCGGCCCGCTCCAGGGCCGCACGGGCCTCGGAGGTGCCGTACGTCCGCCCGTACGAGGCGGCCAACTGCCGTATTCCGGCCGGAAACAGCAGGGAGTCGCCCGCGGCCACCAGCCGCAGCGCGTGCACGATCTCCGCGGGCCGCGCCCGCTTGAGGAGGAAGCCGCTGGCACCGGCGCGCAGCGCGCCGTAGACGTACTCGTCGTTCTCGAACGTCGTCACCACGACGATCTTCGGCGGCTCCGGCACGGTGCGCAGCACCGCCCGGGTGGCCTCGATCCCGTCCATCAGCGGCATGCGCACGTCCATGGCGACGACGTCGGGCCGCAGTCGCCGGACGAGCGGGACCACGGCCGCCCCGTCGGCGGCCTCGCCCACCACGTCGATGTCGGGCTGGGCCTCCAGCACGGCCCGCAGGCCGGCCCGTACGAGGGGTTCGTCGTCGACGAGGAGCACGGTGAGAGGCATCAGGTGACCCTACGGGGCTCACGTGCTCTGGGACAGCGGCAGGTCGACGCGCAGCAGCCACTGGTCGCCCTCCCGCCCCGCCTGGACCTCGCCGCCGAGCAGCGCGGCCCGCTCGCGCACCCCGCGCAGCCCGCTGCCGCTGCCCCGGCCGGTCCCGCCGCCGTCGCCCCCGCCGGATCCGGCCGCCTGCCCCGTCGGAGCCAGAGGATTGCGCACCTCCAGCCGCAGCCGCCCGCCCCGCACGGTGATCCGGACGCCGACGGGCACGGGTCCCGCGTGCCGGAGCACGTTGGTCAGGGCCTCCTGCAGCATCCGGTAGGCCTCGCGCGAGACCGGGCCCGGCAGATGCTCCAACGGCCCCGTCACCTCGGCGTCGGCCAGGGCGCCCGAGGACCGCGCGGACTCCAGCAGCCGGCTCGCCTCGTCGAGCCCGGGACGGGTGCCGGCCGGCCGGCCCGTCTCGCGCAGCACGAGCAGGACGCGTTCCAGGTCCTCCAGGGCGGCCCGCCCCGTCTCCTCGATGGCCGCCAGCGCCCGGTCGGTGAACCCCGGGTCGGCCGCGGCCCGGGCGGCGCCCGCCTGGACCACCGCGAGGGTGAGCGCGTGCCCGAGGGAGTCGTGCAACTCCCTCGCGATCCTGTTGCGTTCCAGGAGCCGCTCGGTGCGCTCCTCCAGCTCCGACAGCCGCTCCCTGACCGAGGGCCCGAGCAGCCGGCGGGCCGCCCCCGCCATGAGGGCTCCCGCGCCGGCGGTCACCGCGAGCAGCACCAGCAGGGGTACGGGTACCAGCAGGGCGTACGCCAGGCTCCCCCCGGGCACGCGCACGGGCGCGCCCCCGACGCCGGGGTCCGCGGCGCCGCCGTCCCCCGCGGTGGCCCCGACCAGGGCCAGGGCCAGCGCCATCAGCCGCACCGTCACCATCCCGACGGCGAAGCCCGCTTCCACCCGCAGGACCAGCCAGGCGCCGGTTCTGGCCCGGTCGCTCCAGGTGGCGGACGGGGCGGCCGAGACGCCCGGCTCCTCGCCGCCCCGCACGCGTGCGTGCGGACCGGGGAACAGCATCAGCCGCGCCTGGAGGCCCTCCGCGCGGCGGACCGCGGGCACGAGGGCGACGGCGAGGACCACGGGGACCGGCAGGACCATCGTCAGGGCCCAGTCCGCGGGCGACGGGTTGTTCAGCCCCGGGTAGACCATCCCGCAGGCGACCGGCACGAGGCCGCCCAGCAGGAGGTGCAGCCAGCGGGTGTAGGTGACCGCGCGCGTCAGCGGCGCCAGGAGGCGGGGCATGCCGCGATCCTCGCAGGGGGTGCCGGACCGGCGTCTCCCCCGGGCGGGGGAGACGTGCCCCGCCCGCGGGGGAGGGGTTCCGCTCCCGCGGGGGAGGCCCGCCCGCGCCGTTCCGCCGACGCTTGGACCATGACCAGCATCGAACTCACCGACCTCACCAAGGAGTACGGCGGTACCAGGGCCGTCGACGGCCTGACGTGCGGCATCGAACCGGGCCGGGTCACCGGCTTCCTCGGCCCCAACGGCGCGGGCAAGTCCACCACCATGCGTCTCGTCCTCGGCCTGGACCGCCCGACCTCCGGCACCGCCACGGTCGGCGGCCGCCCCTACGGGACGGGTCCCGAACCCCTGCGCACGGTCGGCGCCCTGCTGGACGCGCAGGCGGCGCACGGCTCCCGCACCGCCCATGACCACCTGCGCTTCCTCGCCGTCAGCAACCGCATCCCCGCCCGCCGCGTGGACGCGGTGCTGGAGCAGACCGGCCTCGCCTCCGTGTCGCGCCGCCGGATCAGGACCTTCTCGCTCGGGATGCGCCAGCGCCTGGGCATCGCCGCCGCGCTGCTCGGCGATCCGCCCGTCCTCCTGCTGGACGAGCCCGCCAACGGCCTCGATCCGGAGGGGATCGTCTGGATCAGGGAGTTGCTGCGCGCACTCGCCCGAGAGGGCCGGACGGTGCTGGTCTCCAGCCATCTGATGAACGAGACGGCGGCGTTCGCCGACCACCTCGTGATCCTCGGCCGGGGACGGCTCCTGGCCGACGCGTCCCTGGAGGACTTCATCGAGCGGCACAGCCGGGCGCGCGTGCACGTGCGCAGCGGCGACCCGGTGAGGCTGCGGACCGCGCTGCTGGCCGGCGGGCACACGGTGGAGGCGGGCGGGGAGGGCCGCTGGGTGGTGGAGGGCGCCACCGCCGGGCAGGTGGGAGCCCTCGCCGCCCGCGAGGGCATCCCGATCCACGAACTCGGCGACGAACGGACCTCCTTGGAGCAGGCCTATCTCGCCCTCACCGCGAAGGAAGCCCAGTTCGCCACCCCCGCGTCCCCGGCCGCACCGCAGGAGGTCTGACCATGTCCGTCGCCGCGCTGCTCCACTCCGAGTGGCTCAAGATCCGCTCCGTCCGGGCGAGTTTCGGGTCCCTGATCGCGGTCTTCGCCGCCACGCAGGCCATCACCGTGCTCGTCTTCGCGACCGTCGGGCGGGCCGAGGCCGACAACGGCGGGGACCCTGTCTTCGGCGCCTTCTACGCCGTCAACTTCGCGCAGATCGCGGCCATCGCCTTCGGTGTCACCGCGGCGTCGTCCGAGTACGCGGGGGCGGCCCTGCGGATCTCCCTTGCGGCCGTGCCGCACCGGGGCCGCTTCTACGCCGCCAAGACGGCGGTCGTGGCCGTGGCCTCCCTCGCCGTGGGGCTCGCGACGTCGTTCGCCGCCTTCTTCGTGGGGCAGGCGTTCCTGGGGGAGTACGCCATCGGCCTCGGCACGCCGGGAGCGCTGCGCGCCTGCGTCGGCGCGGGGCTCTACCTCGCCCTGATGGCCCTGCTGGCCATGGGCCTGACGTTCCTGCTGCGCAGCGCCGTCGCCGTCCTCAGCCTGCTCATCCCGTTCATCCTGATCGGCTCCTTCGTGATCGGCGACATCGCCGGGAGCGCCGCCGACCTCCTCCCGGACCACGCGGGGCAGCAGATCCTGTACCAGACCCCGACCGGGCCGATCGGCCCCTGGCCGGGGCTCGGGGTGACGGCACTGTGGGCGGCGGCGGCGCTGGTGGCGGGGTGGCGGGCGCTGGTGCGGCGGGACGCCTGACGCGCCCGCCCCATCCCCCGTGTGCTCATGACCGCGCGGGCTGGTTCGCGATCAGTAGGGTCGTGTCGGTGCGGCGAAAGCCCAGGCGGGTGTAGATGCGGGCGACCACGTCCTGGGCGTAGGCGAGGAAGACCGTCCCCACCCCGTGGTCGCGGGCGTGGCGGGCCAGGGCCGCCGTGACGGCCGGGGCCAGGCCCTGGCGGCGGGCGCTGGGGAGGGTGCCGACACCGCCGATCTCGGTGGCGCCGGCGGCCGGGTGGTAGTGCCCGGCGGCCAGCGGGGTGCCGTCGGGGCCGAGGGCGGCGATGAGGGTCTTGTGCCCGGCGGCGAGCGTGGGGCGCACCGCGTCCACGGTGCCGTCCGCGCGGACTTCACCGGCGACCCTCAGCAGCTCCGCACGACCCGCCGGCCCCACCTCCGTGTCCTGCTGCGCGAACGCGAGGCGGGGCAGGGCGAGGACGGCGGGCAGCACGGGGTCGTCCGCCGTCACCACCCGGAGCGTCGCACCGCCGGGCAACGGGGTGGCGCTCAGGGCGCGGTGCGGCTCCAGTACCATCAAAGGCCGCTCCAGCACCGGCAGTCCGGCGGCCTCCATCAGGCCGCGCATGCCCGGCGCCGTCTCCGCCAGCCACTCGAAGGCCTCCGGCACGCCGAGCTCGCGCTGCCGGGCGCGTACGCGGGCGATGTCGCCGACATCGACGGTGGCGGCGTCGACGTCGATGGTGTCGACGGTGCCCCGGCCGGTGGGCTGGGCGTGGCTGGGGCCGCCGTAGTACGGGGTGCCCGGCCCTTCGCGCACGAACAGCCGGAGCGTCCCGAAGTCCTCGGCCACGGCGAACGACAGGGGCACCGTGGCGTAGTACCGCTCGATCCGGTCCCGCAGGGTGTCACTCACGGGACGTAGTCCACCAGACGCCAAGTCCCGCCTGCCGCCCGCCCCATGCCGGTTCGACCTCGGCCGGCCGGCCGAGGTCGCGGCTCCGCCCACCTCGGCACCGTCACCGCGGCCGGCCGGTCACGAACCGTTCGGACTGACCGCGCTCTCGGTCGCGAAGGCCGTGAAGGCGGTGAACGCCTCGGGGCTCACCGTGAACGCCCCGGCCGCCACGTTCTTGGAGTCCCGGACGGCGATGTGCGCGCTGAGGTCGGCCACCTCGACGCACTGGCCGCCCGTGTCGCCGCTGTGGGAGGACCTGTGCCAGCTGGCGCCACCCATCGGCGCACATTCGACGCACTGGCCGCCCGTGTCGCTGCTGTGGGACGACTTGCGCCAGGCGGCGGCACCCAGCGGTGCGCACTCGATGCAGTCGCCGCCCGTGTCGCCGCTGTACGACGACTTACGCCACTGTGCGCTCGCCATCTCCGGAGTGCTTCCCCATAACGGTGCTCCATCACGTCTGCGATCAGTGCCACCGAGTCCTCCAGGGAGAGGGCCGCGGCCTGCAGGTGATCGTATCGGAAGGAGCCTTCCCTGAAGGCTGACGGATCGGCGGTCATATGGCCCTGGACGAAGTCCTCGGTGTAGACGACGTCCGGGTCCTTCTCGAAACGCAGAAGGCTGAACGAGCCCGGCAGTCCGGTGTGCGCGCCCGCCTTGAACGGCAGGATCTGCACGTTCAGCCACCGCTTCTCACCCGCGGCCAGCAGATGGGCGAGCTGCTCCCGCATGACCTCCGGGCCGCCCACCGCCTGGTGCAGCACCGCCTCGCTCAGCACCACCCAAGCCAGCGGCGGATGCTCGCCCTCCAGGACGCGCTGACGCTCCAGGCGTGCCGCCACCTTGGCGTCCAGATCGCCGCCCTCCGCACGCATGCCCAGCACCGCCCGCGCGTACCCCTCCGTCTGGAGCAGGCCGTCCATCAACTGGGCTTGGAACGTGGAGATGTACGCCGCTCTTGCCTCCATCTCCGCATACGGCTGGAACCAGCTGGGCAGGACGCTCCGCAGCACCAGGCCCACCAGCCGGTCGAACTTCCCGTCCGTGCCCAGCGCCGCGTCCACACGCTGGGAGAAGGTCCGCTGGGGGACCTTGATCGCGGTCTCGATCTGTCCGATCAGCGACCCGGTGCAGTAGAGGATCGCGCCGAGCTGCGCCAGGGTGAGCCCCGCCGCCTGGCGTGCCAGGCGCAGTTCGTTGCCGTAGTACTCCAAGGGCGACCCGGTGGGGTCGAGTTGCCGGATGGTCATTCCGACCACCTCCTGATCACCGAAAGTAGCGGTTCGTATGCGTTCGCGTGACGGCTTGTGGAAGACTCCCGGATGGGGAAATCCATGCGGGGAAAATCCATGCAAGCACGCTTGATTGTTTCTGGCCCCGCTGCCATGCTCCCCCCATGTCCGATCCGACACCGCCCGTGTTCGATGATCTGCACGCCGAGAGCGAGGAACTCGACCGCCTCGTGGCCGGGTTGAGCCCCGCCCAGTGGGCCCTCCAGACCCCCGCCGAGGGGTGGACCGTCGCCCACCAGATCGCTCATCTCGCCTGGACCGACCGGGACGCGCTGCTGGCCGCCACCGACCCCGAGGCGTTCGCGGGACAGGTCGAGAAGGCGCTCGCCTCCGCCGGGACCTGGGTGGACGACGCGGCCGCCGAGGGCGCCGAGCGCTCGCCCGCCGAACTGCTCGCCCAGTGGCGCGCGGACCGGGCCGCCCTGCACACCGCCCTGCGCGCGGCACCCCCCGGCACCCGGATCCCCTGGTACGGGCCGCCCATGGCCGTGCCGTCGATGGCCACCGCCCGGCTGATGGAGACCTGGGCGCACGGACAGGACATCGCCGACGCGCTCGGCGTGAGGCGCGCCCCCACCGACCGGCTGCGGCACGTGGTCCGCATCGGGGTGCGCGCACGCGACTTCACCTACGCGGTGCGGGGGTTGAGCGCGCCCAAGGAGGAGTTCCGTGTGGAGCTCCGCGCCCCCTCGGGCGAGGACACCTGGGTGTTCGGCCCGGAGGACGCCGCCCAGCGGGTCACCGGGTCCGCGCTCGACTTCTGCCTGCTGGTCACCCAGCGGGCGCACCGCGACGACCTCGCCGTGCGCGCCGAGGGCCCCGACGCCGACCAGTGGCTGGACATCGCCCAGGCGTTCGCGGGCCCGCCCGGCGACGGCCGCGCGCCGAAGGGGGGTCCGGCATGAGGCCGCTGCGCATCGGCAACGCCTCCGGCTTCTACGGCGACCGCTTCGACGCCCTGCGCGAGATGCTCACCGGCGGCGAACTCGACGTCCTGACCGGTGACTACCTCGCCGAACTGACGATGCTGATCCTCGGCCGCGACCGGCTGAAGGACCCGTCCGCCGGATACGCCCGCACGTTCCTGAAGCAGTTGGAGGAGGGTCTGGGCCTCGCCCACGAGCGCTCCGTCACGATCGTGGCGAACGCCGGCGGCCTCAACCCGGCCGGACTCGCCGAAGCCGTCAGGGCACTGGCCGACCGGCTCGGCATACCGGTGCGCGTCGCGCACGTCGAGGGCGACGACCTCACCGGCCGGTACCCCGGCAGCCTCGCCGCGCACGCCTATCTCGGCGGGTTCGGCATCGCCGCGTGCCTGCGGGCGGGCGCCGACATCGTGGTGACCGGCCGGGTCACGGACGCGGCCCTGGTCACCGGGCCCGCCGCCGCCCACTTCGGCTGGGGGCCCGACGACCACGACCGGCTCGCGGGCGCCGTCGTCGCCGGGCACGTCCTGGAGTGCGGGACGCAGGCCACCGGCGGCAACTACTCCTTCTTCGCCAAGGGCGACGTACGGCGCCCCGGCTTCCCGCTCGCCGAGATCCACGAGGACGGCGGCAGCGTCATCACCAAACACCCGGGCACCGGCGGGTTCGTGGACGTCGGGACGGTCACCGCGCAACTGCTGTACGAGACGGGCGGCGCCCGCTACGCGGGACCCGACGCCACCACCCGGCTGGACACCGTGCGGCTCACCCAGGACGGCCCCGACCGGGTGCGGATCGACGGCGTGCGCGGTGAGGCCCCGCCGCCCACCCTCAAGGTCGGGCTCAACCGGCTCGGCGGCTTCCGCAACGAGGTCGCCTTCGTGCTCACCGGGCTGGACATCGAGGCCAAGGCCGCGCTCGTGCGGGAGCAGATGGCGGACGCCTTCGCGCGCGCCGAGCGGGCCCCCGCCGAGGTGACCTGGGAGCTGGTGCGGACCGACCGGGCCGACGCGGACACCGAGGAGACGGCGAGCGCGCTGCTGCGGCTCGTCGTGCGCGACCCCGACCAGGCCGTCGTGGGGCGGGCTCTGAGCGGGGCCGCGATCGAACTGGCGCTGGCCAGCTACCCCGGCTTCCACGTGCTCGCCCCGCCGGGCAAGGGGGCGCCCTACGGTGTCTTCGAGGCGGCGTACGTCCCCCAGGGCGACGTCGGGCACGTGGCGGTCCTGGACGACGGGCGGCGCCTGCCCGTGGCCGCGCCGCACGCCACCGCCGTGCTCGACGACGTCCCCGAGCCGCCGCCGCCCGAGCCGCTCCCGCCGGGCCCCACGCGCCGCGCCCCGCTCGGCCTGGTGGCGGGGGCGCGTAGCGGCGACAAGGGCGGGAACGCCAACGTGGGGGTGTGGGCCACCTCGGACGCCGCCTGGCGCTGGCTCGCCCACGAGCTGACCGTCGACCGGTTCCGGGAGCTGCTGCCGGAGACGGCCGCCCTGACGGTCGTGCGCCATCTCCTGCCCGCCGTCCGCGCCCTGAACTTCGTCGTCGAGGGCATCCTCGGCGAGGGCGTCGCCGCGCAGCACCGCTTCGACCCGCAGGCCAAGGGCCTGGGCGAATGGCTGCGCTCCCGCCACCTGGACATACCGGAGGCTCTGCTGTGACGGTCCTCTCCACAGCTGTGGACGTACGCGACCCGGACCACCGGGCCCACCGCGAGGCCATGCTCGCCAAGCTCACCGCCCTGGACGCCGAGCACGCCAAGGCGCTCGCGGGCGGCGGCGAGAAGTACGTCGAACGGCACCGGGGGCGCGGCAAACTGCTCGCCCGGGAGCGCATCGAGCTGCTCCTCGACCCCGACACCCCCTTCCTGGAACTGTCCCCGCTCGCCGCCTGGGGCAGCGACCACACGGTCGGCGCCTCCCTGGTCACCGGCATCGGTGTGGTCGAGGGCGTCGAGTGCCTGATCACCGCGAACGACCCGACGGTGCGCGGCGGCGCCAGCAACCCCTGGAGCCTGAAGAAGGCCCTGCGCGCGCACGAGATCGCGTTCTCCAACCGGCTGCCGCTGATCAGCCTGGTGGAGTCGGGCGGCGCCGACCTGCCCTCCCAGAAGGAGATCTTCATCCCGGGCGGCGCGATCTTCCGGGACCTGACCCGGCTGTCCGCCGCCGGAATCCCCACCATCGCCGTGGTCTTCGGCAACTCCACCGCCGGGGGCGCCTACGTCCCCGGCATGTCCGACCACGTGATCATGGTGAAGGAGCGCGCCAAGGTCTTCCTCGGGGGGCCGCCGCTGGTGAAGATGGCCACCGGCGAGGAGAGCGACGACGAGTCCCTCGGCGGCGCCGAGATGCACGCGCGCGTCTCCGGCCTCGCCGACCACTTCGCCGCGGACGAGCCGGACGCCCTGCGCCAGGCACGCCGCGTGGTGGCCCGCCTGAACCACCGCAAGGCCCACCCCGAGCCGGGACCGGCGGCCCCGCCCAAGTACGACCCCGAGGACCTCCTCGGCATCGTCCCGGGCGACCTGAAGGTGCCGTTCGACCCGCGCGAGGTCATCGCCCGCATCGTCGACGGCTCCGACTTCGACGAGTTCAAGCCGTCGTACGGGCCCAGCCTGTGCACCGGCTGGGCCACCCTGCACGGCTATCCCCTCGGGGTGCTGGCGAACGCGCAGGGCGTGCTGTTCAGCCAGGAGTCGCAGAAGGCGGCCCAGTTCATCCAGCTCGCCAACCAGCGGGACATCCCGCTCCTGTTCCTGCACAACACCACCGGCTACATGGTCGGCAAGGAGTACGAGCAGGGCGGCATCATCAAGCACGGCGCCATGATGATCAACGCGGTCAGCAACAGCCGGGTGCCGCACCTGTCCGTGCTCATGGGCGCCTCCTACGGGGCCGGGCACTACGGCATGTGCGGGCGGGCGTACGACCCGCGCTTCCTGTTCGCCTGGCCGAGCGCCAAGTCCGCCGTCATGGGCCCGCAGCAGCTCGCCGGCGTCCTGTCCATCGTCGCCCGGCAGTCCGCCACCGCGAAGGGGCGGCCCTACGACGAGGAGGCGGACGCCGCGCTGCGCGCCATGGTCGAGCAGCAGATCGAGTCCGAGTCCCTGCCGACGTTCCTGTCCGGGCGGTTGTACGACGACGGGGTCATCGACCCGCGCGACACCCGCACCGTCCTCGGCCTGTGCCTGTCCGCGATCCACACCGCGCCCTTCGAGGGCGCGCGCGGTGGGTTCGGCGTCTTCCGGATGTGAGGCCCATGATCACTTCAGTCCTGGTGGCCAACCGCGGCGAGATCGCCTGCCGCGTCTTCCGCACCTGCCACGAACTGGGCGTCCGCACCGTCGCCGTGCACTCGGACGCCGACGCGGGCGCGCTCCACACGCGCACGGCCGACGCCGCCGTACGGCTCGAAGGGGCGGCGCCCGCCGACACCTATCTGCGCGCCGACAGAATCGTGAAGGCCGCCCTCGCCTCCGGCGCCGACGCCGTGCACCCCGGGTACGGCTTCCTGTCCGAGAACGCCGACTTCGCCCGCGCCGTGATCGACGCGGGCCTGGTGTGGATCGGGCCGCCGCCCGAGGCCATCGAGGCGATGGCCTCCAAGACCCGCGCGAAGAAGCTGATGGGGCTGGAGCCGCTCACCTCCGTGACCGCGGACGACCTGCCGGTCCTGGTGAAGGCCGCGGCCGGCGGCGGTGGCCGCGGCATGCGGGTCGTACGGCGCCTGGAGGACCTGGAGGCCGAACTGACCGCCGCGCGCGCCGAGGCGCTCGGCGCCTTCGGCGACGACGAGGTCTTCGTCGAGCCGTACGTGGAGGGCGGACGCCACGTCGAGGTGCAGGTCCTCGCCGACACCCACGGCACGGTGTGGGTGCTGGGCACCCGCGACTGCACCCTCCAGCGACGCCACCAGAAGGTGATCGAGGAGGCCCCCGCGCCGGGCCTGGCCCCGGAACTGACCGCGTCCCTGTGCGCGATGGCCGAGCGGGCCGCCCGCGCCGTCGACTACGTGGGCGCCGGCACCGTCGAGTTCCTGGTGGCGGACGGCACGGCGCACTTCCTGGAGATGAACACCCGCCTCCAGGTCGAACACCCGGTCACCGAGGCCGTGTTCGGCATCGACCTGGTGGCGCTCCAGATCCGGGTCGCGGAGGGCGAGGCGCTGGCGGCCGAGCCGCCGCGCCCGCACGGCCACGCCGTCGAGGCCCGCCTGTACGCCGAGGACCCGGCCGCCGGCTGGGCCCCGCAGACCGGCACCCTGCACCGCCTGGCGGTCCCCGGGGTGCGCCTGGACGCGGGGTACGCCGACGGCGACACCGTCGGCGTCCACTACGACCCGATGCTCGCCAAGGCGATCGCGCACGCGCCCACCCGCGCCGAGGCGGTCCGGAGGCTGGCGGGCGCGCTGGAACGGGCCACCGTCCACGGCCCGGCGACCAACCGGCACCTGCTCGTACGGTCCCTGCGCCACGAGGAGTTCACCGCCGCCCGCATGGACACCGGCTTCTACGAGCGCCACCTCACCGCCCTGGCCGACCCCGCCCCCGACCCGCACGCCCCGCTGGCCGCCGCCCTCGCGGACGGCCACGGCCGCTCGCGCTTCGGCGGTTGGCGCAACCTCGCCTCCCAGGACCAGGTCAAGCGCTACCTCATGGCGGGCGAGGAGCACGAGGTCCGCTACCGGCACACGCGCGAGGGCCTGGTGGCGCCGGGGGTGCAGGTGGTGCACGTGGACGCCGACCTGGTGATCCTCGAACGGGACGGCGTGCGGCGCAGGTTCGAGATCGCACGGTACGGCGACCAGGTCCACGTCGGCGCCACCGCCCTCACCGCCCTCCCCCGCTTCACCGAACCGTCGGCCGCCCACGCCCCCGGCTCCCTGCTGGCCCCGATGCCGGGAACGGTCGTCCGCGTGGCGGAAGGCCTCGCCGTCGGCTCCGCCGTACGGGCGGGCGAGCCCCTGCTGTGGCTGGAGGCGATGAAGATGGAACACAGGATCACCGCTCCCGCCGCCGGCACGCTGACCGCCCTGCACGCCACCCCGGGCCGGCAGGTCGAACCGGGCACGCTCCTGGCAGTGGTGGACGAATCGGCCCACGACGCCTGACCGGCGCCCCGCAGGCGCACCAGCCCCCGACCGCAGACGCACAAGCCACCAACGGAAGCGCACGTCACACCACTCGGGAGACACACATGAGCTCCGTGACGGAGACCGAAGAGCACCAGGCCCTGCGATCCGCCGTGGCCGCCCTGGGCGCCCGCTACGGCCGTGACTACCTCACCACCGTCATCAGGGACGGCGGCCAGCCCGAGGAGCTGTGGCGGGACGCGGCCAAGCTCGGTTACCTGGGCGTCAACCTCCCCGAGGAGTACGGCGGAGGAGGGGGCGGCATCGCCGAACTCTCCATCGTCCTGGAGGAACTGGGCGCCGCGGGCAGCCCCCTGCTCATGCTCGTCGTGTCACCGGCGATCTGCGGCACCGTCATCTCCCGTTTCGGCACCGACGCCCAGAAGCGGGCCTGGCTCCCCGGCCTGGCCGACGGCACCCGCACCATGGCCTTCGGCATCACCGAACCGGACGCCGGCTCCAACTCCCACCGCATCACCACCACCGCGCGCCGTGACGGCGGCGACTGGATCCTGAACGGCCGCAAGGTGTTCGTCTCCGGCGTCGACATCGCCGACGCCACCCTGATCGTCGGCCGCACCGAGGACGCCCGCACCGGACATCTCAAGCCCTGCCTGTTCATCGTCCCCCGGGACGCCCCCGGCTTCGGCCGGCACCGGATCGACATGGAACTGAGCAGCGCGGAGAAGCAGTTCGAGCTGACCATCGACGACGTACGGCTGCCCGCCGACGCGCTCGTGGGAGACGAGGACGCGGGCCTGCTGCAGCTGTTCGCCGGGCTCAACCCCGAGCGCATCATGACCGCCGCCTTCGCGATCGGCATGGGCCGCTTCGCGCTGGCCCGGGCCGTCGCGTACGCGCGCGAGCGCGCCGTCTGGAAGGCGCCCATCGGCGCCCACCAGGCCATCGCCCACCCCCTCGCGCAGGCCCACATCGAACTCGAACTGGCCCGCCTGATGATGCAGAAGGCGGCGCACCTCTACGACGCGGGCGACGACGCCGGCGCCGGGGAGGCCGCGAACATGGCCAAGTACGCGGCGGCCGAGGCCTGTGTGAAGGCCGTCGACCAGGCCGTGCACACCCTCGGCGGCAACGGCCTCACCCGCGAGTTCGGCATCGGCTCGCTCATCGCGGCCGCGCGCGTGGCCCGCATCGCGCCGGTCAGCCGGGAGATGATCCTCAACTACGTCTCCCACCAGACCCTGGGCCTGCCGAAGTCGTACTGACCCGGGGCGCACGCGTACCCGTTCCGTGCCCAGCCGTCCAGCGCCGTACGAGGAGGAACCGTGTTCCGCAGCCAGTACGCAGACGTCCCGGCCGTCGATCTCCCCATCCACGAGGCGGTCCTGGGCCGGGCCGCCGAGTTCGGGGAGCGGGCCGCCCTGATCGACGGGGTGGACGGCACCACCCTCACCTACGGGCAGCTCGACCGGTTCCACCGGCGGCTCGCCGCGGCCCTCGCCGAGGCGGGGGTGCGCAAGGGCGACGTCCTGGCCCTGCACAGCCCCAACACCGTCGCCTTCCCGCTCGCCTTCTACGCCGCCACGCGCGCGGGCGCGTCGGTCACGACCGTCCACCCGCTCGCCACGGCCGAGGAGTTCGCCAAGCAGCTGCGTGACTCGGGGGCGCGCTGGATCGTCACCGTCTCCCCGTTCCTGGACACGGCCCGCACCGCCGCCGAGAAGGCCGGCGGCGTCCAGGAGATCCTCGTGTGCGACAGCGCGCAGGGGCACCGCTCCCTGCTCGACATGCTGGGCACGACCGCGCCCGAACCCGAGGTGGAGATCGACCCGGCGCACGACATCGCGGCCCTGCCGTACTCCTCCGGGACCACCGGCGTGCCCAAGGGCGTGATGCTCACCCACCGGTCCGTCGCCACCAACCTCGCCCAGCTCGAACCCCTGGTGCCGAACGCGCTCGGCGAACGCGTCCTCGCCGTCCTGCCCTTCTTCCACATCTACGGCCTGACCGCCCTCATGAACGCCCCGCTCAGGCTCGGCGCCACGGTCGTCGTCCTGCCCCGCTTCGAGCTGGAGACGTTCCTCGCGGCGATCGAGAAGCACCGCATCACCGCCCTGTACGTGGCGCCGCCGATCGTGCTCGCCCTCGCCAAGCACCCCGCCGTGGAGGGCTACGACCTGTCGTCCCTGAAGTACGTCATCTCCGCCGCCGCCCCCCTGGACGCCGACCTGGCGGCGGCCTGCGCCCGCCGGCTCGGACTGCCCCCGGTCGGCCAGGCCTACGGCATGACCGAACTGTCCCCCGGCACCCATGTCGTCCCCCTCGACGCCGCGAACCCGCCCCCGGGCACGGTCGGCAAGCTCGTCGCGGGCACCGAGATGCGCATCCTGTCCCTGGACGAGCCCGGCAAGGACCTGGGCGTCGGCGAGCGGGGGGAGATCGCGATCCGCGGCCCGCAGGTGATGAAGGGCTACCTCGGACAGCCCGGCGCGACCGACGCGATGATCGACCAGGACGGCTGGCTGCACACCGGTGACGTCGGCCTCGTCGACGCCGACGGCTGGCTGTTCGTCGTCGACCGCGTCAAGGAACTCATCAAGTACAAGGGCTTCCAGGTGGCGCCCGCCGAACTGGAGGCCCTCCTGCTGACCCATCCGGAGATCGTGGACGCCGCCGTCGTCGGTGTCCGCGACGACGACGGCAACGAGATACCGCACGCCTTCGTCGTCCGCCGGCCCGGCGGGGACGACCAGCCCGGGGACGGCCTGTCCGAGGGCGAGGTGAGGGCGTACGTCGCCGAGCGCGTCGCCCCGTACAAGCGCGTCCGCGCGGTCACCTTCGTCGACACCGTGCCGCGCGCCGCCAGCGGGAAGATCCTCCGCCGACAGCTCAGGGAGCGCCCATGACCACCCCCCTCGTACGGTCCGCGCACCAGCGCGGCATGACCACCCTCACCCTCGACTCGCCCGGCAACCGCAACGCCCTGTCGGCCGCGCTCGTCGGTGAACTGGGGCAGGCCCTGACCGCCGCCGCCAAGGACGAGGACGTCCGGGCCGTCGTCCTCACCCACACCGGGAACACCTTCTGCGCGGGCGCCGACCTGCGCGACCCGCCGGATCCGCGGACGCTGGTCGGGGTGCTGCGGCAGATCGTGGAGCTGCCCAAGCCCGTCGTGGCCCGGGTCGCCGGCCATGTCCGGGCGGGCGGCCTCGGCCTGCTGGGCGCCTGCGACATCGCGGCCGCCTCCGCCGAGTCCACCTTCGCCCTCACCGAGGTGCGCATCGGCGTCACCCCCGCCGTCATCTCCCTGACCCTGCTGCCGCGCACCGACCCCCGCGCCATGGCCCGCTACTACCTCACCGGTGAGCGGTTCGGCGCCGCCGACGCCGTGACCGCCGGACTGCTCACCGCGTACGGCGACGACGTGGACGAGGTGCTCGCACCCGTGCTCGACGGACTGCGCCGGTCCGAGCCGCGAGCCCTGGCCGAGACGAAGCGCCTGCTCACGGTTAGGGTGCTGGAGACCTTCGACCGGGACGCGGCGGATCTGACCGCGCTCTCGGCCCGGCTGTTCGCCTCCCCGCAGGCCCGCGAGGGGATGACGGCCTTCCTCGAACGACGGGACCCGGAGTGGGTGGTGTGAGCGCGGTCGACCGCGTGCCCAAGCAGGACCGCAGCCGGGCGACCCGGCAGCGGCTCCTCGAGGCCGCCGTGGCCTGCCTGGCCGAACACGGCTGGGCGGGCTCCACGGTGCAGGTCGTCGCGGAACGCGCGGGCGTCTCCCGGGGCGCCGCCCAGCACCACTTCCCGACCCGGGAGGACCTGTTCACGGCGGCCGTCGAGTACGTCGCCGAGGAGCGCTCCACCGCGATGCGCGACCTGTTCCCGGACGGCGCCGCCGACCGCCGCGCCGTGGTGGCGGCCCTCGTGGACCTGTACACCGGTCCCCTGTTCCGGGCCGCCCTGCAGCTGTGGGTGGCCGCGTCGAACGAGGAGCCGCTGCGGCCGCGGGTGGTCGAGCTGGAGGCGCACGTGGGCCGTGAGACCCACCGCATCGCCGTCGACCTGCTCGGCGCCGACGAGTCCCGGCCGGGCGTGCGCGAGACGGTCCAGGGCCTGCTGGACATGGCCCGCGGCCTGGGCCTGGCGAACCTGCTCACCGACGACGCGGCCCGCCGCCGACGCGTGGTGGCCCAGTGGGCGGCGCTGCTGGACGAGGCGCTCGACTGACCGCCTGCCCGCCTCCTCGGGACCTGGCGGACGCATTCCCTCCGGGGCAGTGAATCCGGCCATACCCGAACCCGGGACCGAGCAGTATCCTTCCCTCCATGCTTCCGATGCTCGTTCGACGCCGCCACGTGGACTTCGTGCGCGTCACGAGCATGGGCTGTCGGCGCTCTGCCTGACCCCAGCCCTCTTCTCTCTGCTCTTCCCTCTTCGTATGGCACCCCGGGCCCCGCCCTACCCTCGGCGGCTGCCCGTGCCCCGTAGACCCCGCGGACGCACCCCATGACGACCACGTCGTACGACCAGCTCCCGATCATCGACCTGTCCGCCGCCGACCGCGGCCCCCAGGCCCGAGCACTCCTGCACGCACAACTCCACAGCGCCGCGCACGACGTGGGCTTCTTCCAGCTCGTGGGCCACGGTGTGCCCCGGGCCGAGACGGACGCCCTCCTCGCCGCGATGCGCGCGTTCTTCGCGCTCCCCGAAGCCGAACGCCTCGCCCTGGACAACGTCCGCTCGCCCCACTTCCGCGGCTACACCCGCACGGGGGACGAGCGCACCCAGGGCGCCCGGGACTGGCGCGACCAGCTCGACATAGGCGCCGAGCGCCCCGCGCACGTGCCCGGCCCGGGGGAGCCCGCGTACTGGTGGCTCCAGGGCCCCAACCAGTGGCCCACCGCCCTGCCCGGGCTGCGCGAGGCCGCGCTGGCCTGGATCGACCGGCTCGGCACGGTCGCCGACCGCCTCCTGCGTGAACTGCTCACCGCCATCGGCGCCCCCGCCGACTTCTACGATCCGGTCTTCGGCGACCAGGCCCACCCTCACCTCAAACTGGTGCGCTATCCCGGCAGCGCGGGGGACGGCGCGGACCAGGGGGTGGGCGCGCACAAGGACTACGGCTTCCTGACCCTGCTGCTCCAGGACCGGGTGGGCGGGCTCCAGGTGCAGCGCGAGGACGGGCTCTTCCATGACGTGCCGCCGCTGGACGGGGCGTTCGTGGTCAACCTGGGTGAGCTGCTGGAGGTGGCGACCGACGGCTACCTGCTGGCCACCAACCACCGGGTGGTCAGCCCGCCCGGCGCCACGGAGCGCTTCTCCGTGCCGTTCTTCTACAACCCCCGGCTGGACGCCCGCATCCAGCCCCTGCCCTTCCCGCACGCCTCCGGCGCCCCCGGCATCACCCAGGACCCGTCGAACCCGCTGTTCGCGGAGTACGGCTACAACGAGCTGAAGGGCAAGCTCAGGGCCCACCCCCTGTCAGCAGCCCGCCACCACACCCCCCTCCTGACAGCAGCCTGACCCACCCCCAAAGGGGCGCGGGGAACCGCGCGAGCAAGGGGCGCGGGGAACTGCGCGGTCAACCACGACGAACCCGCAGCTCCCCGCGCTCCGCAAGGGGCACCCCCTAAGGGGCGCGGGGAACTGCGCGACCAGCCACGACGGACCCGCAGGTCCCCAGATCCCCGCGCCCGCGAGGAAGGGGCTCAGGCCCCGATACCCCCGTACCCCTCGATCTCCCGCACCCCCCGAGCCGCCGGCCCGACATACCGCGCGGACGGCCGCACCAACCGCCCCGTCCGCTTCTGCTCCAGGATGTGCGCCGACCACCCCGCCGTACGCGCGCACGTGAACATCGACGTGAACATGTGCGCCGGCACCTCCGCGAAGTCCAGGATGATCGCCGCCCAGAACTCCACGTTCGTGGCGAGCACCCGGTCCGGACGCCGGCTGTGCAGCTCCTCCAGCGCCGCCTTCTCCAGCGCCTCCGCGATCTCGAACCGCGGAGCCCCCAGCTCACGCGCCGTACGCCGCAGCACCCGCGCCCGCGGATCCTCCGCCCGGTACACCCGGTGGCCGAAGCCCATGAGCCGCTCACCCTGGTCCAGCGCCCGCTTCACGTACGCTTCCGCGTCCCCGGTGCGCTCGATCTCCTCGATCATGCCCAGCACCCGCGAGGGCGCACCGCCGTGCAGCGGCCCGGACATGGCGCCCACCGCCCCCGACAGCGCCGCCGCCACGTCCGCCCCGGTGGAGGCGATGACCCGCGCCGTGAAGGTGGACGCGTTCATGCCGTGCTCGGCGGCCGACGTCCAGTAGGCGTCCACGGCCGCGACGTGCTTCGGGTCCGGCTCACCCCGCCAGCGGATCATGAACCGCTCCACAATGGAGTGCGCCTTGTCGATCTCCCGCTGCGGCACCATCGGCAGCCCCTGCCCGCGGGCCGACTGGGCGACGTAGGACAGCGCCATGACGGCGGCGCGCGCCAGGTCCTCGCGGGCCTGCTCGGCGTCGATGTCCAGCAGCGGCTTCAGGCCCCACACCGGCGCGAGCATGGCGAGTGCCGACTGCACGTCCACGCGGATGTCACCCGAGTGGACCGGGATCGGGAACGGCTCGGCGGGCGGCAGCCCGGGGTTGAAGGCGCCGTCGACGAGCAGCCCCCAGACGTTGCCGAAGGAGACATGGCCCACCAGTTCCTCGATGTCGACGCCCCGGTACCGCAGAGCGCCGCCCTCCTTGTCCGGCTCGGCGATCTCCGTCTCGAACGCTACGACTCCTTCGAGCCCGGGTACGAAATCGGACATCAGGCGGCTCCTCGTGATGTGTGAAGTGTGCGGCGGATGTGGTCTGTGGGATTCCCGCCGGCCCCGTCCACGGGCCGGTTCTGGTGCAGGACTCGTGGTCCGTCGCGTCACCCGGGTGATGCCCCGATCGATCGGGGCTCATCCACCCGGGCCCGCATCTGCACGATATCCCCGAGTGCCACCTTTGGGGAGAGGTTGCGGCACTCAGTGCCACTCAGTGACGTACCGCGCCCGCCCGAAGTGCCCGTGGTGTACGGCAAGATGACGACGTGACCGACCGCTTCCCGGACGAACCCGCCCCCGAGAGTCCCGCCCCGCCCCCGGCCCCCGTGTCCGGCCCCGGCGCGGAGCCGGATATCGAACTCATTGTCGAACGTGCGGCCCGGGGCCCGGCCGAGGACCTGGCCCACGACCCCGCCGAGATGCGGGCGCACTACCGCGCCGAGGGGCTGGACGAGGCGTCGCTCGCCGCCCACCCGATGGACCAGTTCGCCGACTGGTTCAAGCAGGCGGCCCAGGCCTCCCTGGCCGGGATGATCTACGAGCCGAACGCCATGGTGGTCTCCACGGCGGACCGGGAGGGCCGGCCCAGCTCCCGTACGGTCCTGCTGAAGCAGTACGACGGCCAGGGCTTCGTCTTCTACACCAACTACGACTCCCGCAAGGCCCGGGAGCTGGAGGAGAACCCGCAGGTCGCGCTGCTGTTCCCCTGGCATCCGATGGCCCGCCAGGTGATCGTCGCGGGTGTCGTCCGCCGGACCGGTCGCGACGAGACGGCCGCCTACTTCCGCAGCCGCCCCCACGGCTCCCAGCTCGGCGCCTGGGCCAGCGCCCAGTCCTCGGTCATCCACTCCCGCGCCGAGCTCGAACGCGCCTACGAGGAGCTGAGCGCGCGCTACCCCGAGGGATCGCAGGTCCCGGTGCCGCCGCACTGGGGCGGCTTCCGTGTCGTCCCGCGCACGGTCGAGTTCTGGCAGGGTCGCGAGAACCGCCTGCACGACCGACTCCGCTATGTCGCGGGGCCGGACGGCACCTGGCGGGTGGAGCGCCTGAGCCCCTGAGGGCCGCGCACACGCAGACGACCCGCGAGTCCAGGTCCTCCGCCTGACGGCGGGGGAGCCGGCCGGACGTGCCGGCGGACTCGCGGGTCGGGTGACTGCTCGGGATTGGGCCGGCTGCGCCGGCACCGCACTCGGTGGGGTGTCGGGCCGCTAGCCCGCAGCCACCTCACGCGTCCGGTTTCCATACATCTGCCGAACCACCTCCCTTCTCGTGTACTCCACACCCTAGGAACGTCCCGGCACCCGATCAACCGGTTTTTTCCGAGCCGGGGTGGGCGAGCACGTCCTGGAGGAACGGTCCGATCGCCGCCCGCCAGGCCTCCGGCTGGTCGTAGTGGACGAGGTGGCCGGCGTCGGCGACCTCGGCGTACCGGCCGTGCGGCAGGACGCGCACCATCTCCTGGGCCTCCGCCCGGCCCAGCTCCCCGTCCAGGCCGCGCACCACCAGGGCGGGGCAGCGCACCTGCGCCAGCTCCTCCCAGTGCGCGTCGTGGACCCAGGTCTGGCGGGACCTCAGCATCTGCTCCGGTTCGAAGACGGGCCGCCAGCCGTCCTTGGACTCGGCCATCACCTCGGCGTAGAACGCGCCACGGGCCGGATTCGGCCGCTCCACCCAGGGGTCGTCCTCGCCGAACCACTTCCGTACGTCGGCGAGCGCGGCGAAGGGCAGGGGCCAGGACCGGAACCAGTCCTCCCACTCGCGCTGCGAGGCGGCGCCGAGCGGGGACGCCCGCATGTCGCAGATGACGAGCCCGCTCACCAGGTCGGGACGCTTGGCGGCGAGCTGCCAGGCGGTCAGCGCGCCCATGGCGTGACCGACGAGCACCGCCGGGGCGAGGCCGAGCTGCTCCAGGGCGGCCTCGGCGTCGTCGACGTAGGCCTCCCGCGTGTAGGCGCCCTCGGCGGGCTTGTCGCTCTGGCCGTGCCCGCGCTGGTCCAGGGCGACGGCGCGGTGCCGCTCGGAGAGCCAGCGGGCCGTGGCGGCCCAGTGGGAGGCGCGTCCCATGAGGCCGTGCAGTAACAGGACGCCCGGTGCGCCCTCGTGCTCAGCGTTCTTGGGAGGGTCGGCGAACTCCCACGCGGCGAGGTGTACGCCGCCTGCCCCGATCACGTCGATGCGCCGCACCATCGTCCTGGCACCCCCCTGCTCCGCATGCCGCTGTCGTTCCGCTGCCTGTGCTGGTTTCGCCTCGACGGTATCGAATGACTATTCGAAAATGGCCTTTCTCGGGACAACACCCCACCTTCGAGTGACCTTCCTCCAGGATTGGCGGCCGCGTCCGTGGGGAGATCTTCAGCGGGAGGCGGACCGCTCGGGGAAAGACGGTCCGAGGGGAGCGACCCTGGGAGCTCGGGGCTCCGGGTCGCAACTGGGGAGGACAGGCCCCGGCGCCCAAGGTGCCGGGGCTCTCACCCTGTCTGCGGCACATCTCCCACCCTCTCTTCGGCGGGGTGACATCGCTGTCAGCCCTCGGCCAGGAGCCGTCCGGTCATATGCCTCCGGGCACAGCCTCGCACGCGAACCGCGTGGTCCGCTGCGCTTCGGCAGACTGGATCTTGTTCCGGCCCGGGGCGGCGGGCTACCTCTTGGCCACGAACACGTGCGAGGCGACCTCCGCCTCCAGCTCCGCCGCCTCACCCCCGCTCCCCACCAGCACCCCGCCCGCCGACTCCGTCACGCTGACGACCGACCCGGGCTGCACCCCGGCCCGCCGCAGCGTGTACATCAGCTGCGCGTCCGTCTGGATGGGCTCGCCGATCCGCCGCACGATCACCGTCTTGCCGTCCGTCCCCGCGTCCAGCTCGGCCAGCGACACCATGCCCTCGTCCAGGAACGGGTCCGCGCCGTCCTTCTCGCCCAGCTCCTCCAGGCCCGGGATGGGGTTCCCGTACGGCGACTCGGTGGGGTGGCGCAGCAGCTCCAGCACACGGCGCTCGACCGCTTCGCTCATCACGTGCTCCCAGCGGCAGGCCTCCGCGTGCACCTGCTCCCACTCCAGGCCGATCACATCGACCAGCAGGCACTCGGCCAGGCGGTGCTTGCGCATCACACGGGTGGCCAGGCGGCGGCCCTCGTCCGTCAGCTCCAGATGGCGGTCCGCGGCGACCGACACCAGGCCGTCACGCTCCATCCGCGCCACCGTCTGGCTCACCGTCGGCCCGCTCTGGTCGAGCCGCTCCGCGATCCGGGCGCGCATGGGGACCACGCCTTCCTCTTCCAGTTCGAGGATGGTGCGGAGATACATCTCCGTGGTGTCGATCAGTCCGGACATACGTGCCCCTCGATTGAGATTGCCGAAGGCTCGACGGCCCACCGGCGTGTGCGCTGGCCCTGCCACCAATTCTGACGCATGCGACTGACAACCGGGGAGTGACGCCGCCCCGCCCCACTGGTCCAGACCGCGTCCCGCACCGTAACGTGATCGCCTGTCACCCCGACCCCGCGAAGGGACATCGCAGGCATGAGCGAGGAGTCGAACCGGGCGCGGCACGGCGCCGGTGGGCCGGGAGCGGCGTCGGGCGACCTCGCCGGGCGCTTCCTCGACGCGGCGATCGGGCTGCTGCGGCGGGTGCGGGACGAGGACGCGGGGCCGATCGCGGAGGCCGGGACCCTGATCGCGGACACCGTCGCCGACGGCGGCCGGCTGTTCGCCTTCGGCGCCGGGCACTCCTCCCTGGCCGCCCAGGACCTCGTCTACCGCGCGGGCGGCCTCGCCCTGATGAACCTTCTCGCGGTCCCCGGCGTGGTCGGCGTCGACGTCATGCCCGCGACCCTCGGTTCCGCGCTGGAACGGGTCGACGGACTGGCCTCGGCGGTCCTGGACTCCAGCCCGCTCGGCTCCGGCGACCTGCTGGTGGTCGTCTCCCTGTCGGGCCGCAACGCGCTCCCCGTGGAGATGGCGATGAAGGCCCGCGAGCGCGGGGTCAAGGTCATCGGCGTGACCTCGGTGGCCTACGCCGCGCAGACCGGGCCGCGGCACGCCTCCGGTACCTATCTCAAGGACCACTGCGACGTCGTCCTCGACTCCAAGATCGCGGTCGGTGACGCGGAGCTCCGGCTGGAGGCCGTCCCGGCCCCGTTCGCCCCGGCCTCCACCGTCGTCACCACGGCCCTGCTCCAGGCGGTGATGGCGACCGCTGCGGGGGTCCTCGCGGACCGCGGTGTCGAACCGCCGCTGCTCAGGTCGGGCAATGTCGACGGGGGCCACGAGTGGAACACCCGGGTGATGCGCGCGTACGGCGACCGCATCTTCTACCACCACCCGTAGCACCGGCCCCGCCCCGGCATCGCGGTTCACCGCGCGTGTCGTTCGTCTGCGGGTGCGTCGTGGCCGGTCGCGCAGTTCCCCGCGCCCCTGGGGGGGTGCCCCTTGCGGAGCGTGGGGACCTGCGGCGGCGTCGTGGCTGGTCGCGCAGTTTCTCGCGCCCCTTCGGGGCGCACGCTACGTCGTACCGGCCAGGTCCAGGGCGGTGGCGATGCGTGCGGCGACGTCCTCCGCGTACACCGCGTCCGCGCGTTCGAACCGGCTGCGGCCGGCCCCGCGCAGGAACGTCACCACGCCCAGCGTCCGGCCCCGGCTGCGCAGCACCGTGCACAGGGCGTGCACCGCGTCGGCGGGCCACTGCCGGGACAGCGCCCACTCGCTCGCCCGCTCCGCGCCCAGCTCGCCCGCCCCGGCCCGGACCGACCCGACGCGGGCCACGCATTGGAGGGCCGGATGCCCCTCGGCGTACCGCACCGGCAGGCCCGCCTTCCCGGCGAGCATGCTGGGTCCCGGCGCGCCGGACGGCGTCTCGACGGCCCGTACCAGCCGTACCGGACCCTCCCCGTCCGCCGGCGGTTCGCCCGCCACCCGGTCGATCAGGGCGTGGTCGGCGAACCCGGCCAGCGCGAAGTCGAGATGGACGGTGGCCGCCTCGCCGGGGTCCTCGCACTCGGCCGCCGCCCGTGCCGCGCGGTGCAGCTGGTTGGAGCGGAAGCGCAGCAGCGCCGCGTCCTGCTCCGCCTGCTTGGCCTCGGTGACGTCCTGGAACAGCCAGCCCACCCCGAGAGGGACCGGCTCCTCCGCGAGCGGGGAGGACAGCCGCAGGAACCCGCTGCGCCAGCACCGCCGCCGTACGCCCTCGGCGGACCGCACGCACACCCACAGCTCGGCGGGGGCCGGCGGGGCGCCCTCGGCGAGCACATGGGTCAGCGCGCTCTCCAGCTCCTCCACGCCCTGCGACAGCAGGTCCCCCAGCGGCCGCCCGAGCAGCGCCGTGCGCCCGGTGCCGAGGGCGCGGGCGGCGTAGGCGTTGACGACGGCCGGCCGCAGATCCGCGTCGACCAGCATCACGCCCCAGCTCGCGTCCTCGAACAGGGCCTCGCTCAGCGCGATCGAGCGCTCCAGGTCCATCTGGGCGTGGACCTCGCCGAAGGCGCAGTACACTCCGGCCGGCGCCCCGTCGGCCCCGCGCACGGCGGCGGACTGGGTACGCACGAGGACGCGCCCGCCCTCCTTGGTCACCAGCGCGAACTCGTGCACCTGCCGCCCGCGCACGCCCATCGCCGACATCAGCCGCGCCTCGACCTCCGCCGCGTCGGCCGGCCGCACCGCCCAGTCGGCGAAGCCGCGCCGCCCGACGGCCTCGGCCGCGGACCAGCCGAGGATCCGCTCCGCCTCCCGGTTCCAGTGGGTGACGACCCCGGCGGAGTCGAAGGCGCACAGCGCCGCGTCCATGCCGTCCAGCAGCGCGGCGAGAAGATCCGCGCCGTCGCGGTCGGGCTCGTCGGGCCCGATCTCGTCCGTCGTCCCCCTAGGCCGGGAAGCACTCACCTGGACCCCCTGCAGGCTGCCGCGTCCGCGTGTGCAGCGCGTTCGTCCGCTCACTCGTCTTCATTCAACTGGAACGTGACCCAGCCCACATCGGGTTCGGGAAAGTTTTGCGGTCCCGGATCCCCCGCACGGCGGCGGCCGGATCCGGGCCGGTGGCGGCGGTCAGCCCTTGCTGACCGCCGCCAGGATCTCGGGCAGGCGCCGCGCCGTGACCGGTGCCGCGAGCCGCAGGCCGAGTTCGACGATCAGCGCCCCGTACACCGCGCCCGCCGGCAGCAGCGTCCAGGTCCACCGCTCCCCGCCCGAGGCGACGTTCATCCAGACGGCCGCCGCGATCACGGGCGCGCACAGCACGGCGGAGGAGACCATGCCGCCCATGAGGGCGATCCAGGCGAGGCCCGCCTGCCCGGGCGCCACGTTCCTGCGCCCCTCCGGCGGGATGGAGTACGGGAAGCGGGCCGAGGCGACGGCGCCGGCCGCCACCAGCGCGCCCAGCAGCGCGACGGACAGTCCGAGCACCTCGGGCAGCTTGGACCAGGCGCCGAGCAGCGCGGTCGTCACGGTGGCGGCGAGGGCGCTGTAGGGCAGGGTGATGAGCAGCACGGCCAGCGCCCGGCCGCGCAGTTCGGCAGAGGCGTCCCGCGAGGTGGAGACCGTCGTCGCGACCATCCAGAACGCGGACGTGTCCTGGCCGAACTGGTTGAACATCTGGACGCCGAGCATCCCGGCCGCGAAACAGGCGAAGTAGACGGAGCCGGTGCCCTGGAGGGCGTTGAAGACCGGGATGATCAGTCCGATCGCGAGCGAGGTCACCCACGCCGCCCTGGTCTTGGGGTCGCGCCACACATAGCGCAGGCTGCGCTCCATCACGGTGCCGGTGCGGCCGGCCGGCAGCAGCCGGGACAGCCCCGACCCGGTGCCGCGCTCCCGGGCGCCCGGTTCGGCGGCGCCCAGCGTGGACTGGTCGGGCGAGGTCATCAGCCTCGTCAGGGTGCGCGACCACAGGGCCAGCAGGGCCGCCAGAGCGGCGGCGCTGAGCGCGAGTTGGGCGGCGGCTGCGCCGTAGGAGCCGCGGCTCGCGGAGTCCACGGCGCCGATCGCGGAGGCGGGCGGCACCCAGCGCAGCACCTCGCCCACCGGGTCGAGCGTGGCCAGGCCGCCGGACGAACCCAGCCGCTGGAGACCGAAGTTGACGACCTGCACGCCGACCGCGATGACGAGTCCGCTCAGTACGGCCAGGTCGCGGCCCTTGCGGCTGGTCAGCAGCCGGATGTTGGCGGCGGCCACGGCCCGGGCCAGCGCCACGCAGACGAGCAGCGCCAGGGCGACGCCGATGACGGCGACGACGTAGGCGAGGGCCCCGTGCGCCTGGGAGACGACCGAACCGGTGAACAGGCAGAGCGTGAACAGGGGGCCGATGCCGACCAGGGAGGCCGCCAGCAGCGCCCGCACCAGCGGCTGGGGGCGCAGCGGGAGCATCACCAGGCGGGTCGGGTCGAGCGTCTCGTCGCCGCTCGGGAAGAACAGCGGCATCACCGCCCAGCCGAGCGCGAGGACCTCGACCAGCAGCACCGCGACGGTGGGGGCGTGCGCGTTGCCGCGCAGCGCGATCAGGCCGATCAGCTGGAGCGCGGCGACCAGGAGCACCAGGACGACGGAGGCCACATAGGCGGCCCGCCGCCCGGCGGACTGCCGCAGCCCGTTGCGCAGCAGCGACAGCTTGAGTCGTACGACGGTCGCGGTGAGGGCCGCGGGGCGTGCCGCGCTCACGGCGGTCGCGGGGGTCGCGGTGGGCGCGGTGCTCATCGGGCGCCGCCCCCGAGCCAGTCGAGATCGGTGCTCGCGGCACGGCCGTTCGCGCCGACCAGTTCGAGGAACGCCTGCTGGAGGGTGGGCGCCGTGCCGCGCACCTCGGCGAGCGGGCCATGGGCGCGGATGCGTCCCGCGGCCATGACCGCCACCCAGTCGCACAGCGATTCCACGAGTTCCATGACGTGGGAGGAGAACACCACGGTGGCGCCCGAGGCGGTGTAGCGCTCCAGGACGCCGCGGATGGTCTGCGCGGACACCGGGTCCACGCCCTCGAACGGCTCGTCGAGGAACACCACTTCGGGGTTGTGCAGCAGGGCGGCGGCGAGACCGATCTTCTTGCGCATGCCGGTCGAGTAGTCCACCACGAGCTTGTGCTGGGACCCGGCCAGGTCCAGGACGTCCAGGAGCTGGGTGGCGCGCTTGTCGACCTCGGCGCCGGGAAGCCCCCGCAGGCGCCCGGTGTAGGCGAGGAGTTCGCGCCCGGACAGCCGCTCGAACAGGCGCAGCCCCTCCGGCAGGACGCCGATGCGGGCCTTCACCTCGACCGGATCCCGCCACACGTCGTGCCCCACGACCTCCACGCTGCCCTGGTCGGGTCTCAGCAGGCCGGTGATCATCGACAGGGTGGTGGTCTTCCCCGCCCCGTTCGGCCCGACCAGCCCGATGAACCGGCCCGCGGGAAGCTCCAGATCGATGCCGCCGACGGCGACCTGCTCCCCGAACCGCTTCCAGAGCCCTTGCACTCGTACAGCCACCCGTACGGCAGGCATGCCCGCCTCAGCCCTCTCGGTCATATGAGCACCCTAGGGCCTGTCTGACCATTCCTGCCTGCCGCGCGGCGTCTGGCACGCGCGCTCGCGGCGTTGCCGAAACGCCCGCGTGGCTCCGCCACGAGGGCGCTCCGGCGCCTTGCGATCGCACGCACCAGACGCCGCGCGGCCCGCCCTTCGGGCGGACGACAGGAATGGTCAGACAGGCCCTAGACCTGCGATCGCCTGACGGACGTGGGGGCGACCTGCCCCGGGGTGTCACGAGAGGGGCGCTTTGGCGGCCCGTGACTCGCCCTGGTGTCCCGTGAGTTGTCGCGCATTTGTTGCGGGCGACTGCTCGCGTCCGCAACTAAAGTCGTAACGTACGAACGTTCGTGGTGCCGAAGACAACGGGAGAAGCACACGTGACCACCCGCACACTGACCGCTGCGGCCGTACTGGTCGCCGCATCGGCCATGCTGCTCACCGCGTGCGGCGGCGGCAACACGTCGCCCGATGCGATCAAGGGCGCGGAGACCGGGAACCCGACCTCGGGCACGCCGAGCGGCCCGGCGACGACGGGGGCGCCGCGAGGAGCGGGTGCACCCGACTTCGCCCTTCCCTCGGACGTCAAGGTCCAGCTGGAGGGCTTCACGAACTCCGACCCCGACAAGGGCCCGGTGCTGCGCGACACGTCCTACGCGATCACGGCGATCCTGGAGGCGGAGGTGAAGGGGAGTGGCAACACGCCGAACTTCACCCGGTTCTGGACCGGCCTGAAGGGTGCCGAGTACGCGGACACCCTCAACAAGTGGGCGAAGAGCGGGATGAGTGTCACCGGTACGTACCACTACTACGAACCGGCGGTGCGGGTCGCGAACGGGACCGCTACCGTCACGTACTGCGAGGACCAGCGCAAGGGTTACGCGAAGGTCCGCAAGACGGGGCAGGTCAAGGTGACGACCCCGTCCGCGAAGGACTTCACCCAGTGGTCGCTGGGACTCGCGAAGGCCGAGAACGGCGAATGGCACGTGGTCGACTACAAGACTCTCCAGGGGGCGAAGGCATGCCAGGTCGGCTGAACAGATCACTGCTTCGAGGGGTCGCCGCGTCCGGCGTGTGCGCCGGACTGCTTCTGTCGTCCTCCGCCGCGGCGACCGCCTCCAACGGCGTACCGACGGATCCCGGGTCCTCCTCCACGACCCCGACGAGCAGCGACGGCAGGATCACCTCCCAGGTGTCGGTGACCTCCCACGGCGCCGGCGGCGACGCGCGGCCGGTCACCTCCTCGGACGTCAACTGGACCGCACCTCCGTGCTGGTACGAACCGGCCTTCACGCCGGACCAGTTCAAGGACTACCTGCAGAACCAGTACGAGACGGCGGGCAAGGCGAACGCGAGCACCGTCTACAACTACTACAACCAGGTCCAGTCGGACATGAACAAGATCCACTACCACAAGGGCGACGACGGCAAGTGGTGGATGCTGGTCGACAACAAGTACCTGCCGCCCGCGCAGGTCGGGACGTGTGAGCTCTCGCCGTCCTGGGCGTGGGTCGACCCGGCGAACCCGGCTCCCGCCCAGGGGGTCACGCCCGAGATGCTTTCCCAGATCGCCTACGGCGCGACCAAGCTGCCCTCGCGCACGGTGACGCTCAGCCCGGCCGCCGACAAGCAGAAGGTGAACGTCCCGACCCGTGTCGCGTTCACCGACGCGATCGAACCGGTTTGGGTGACCGCCCAGTTGGCCTCGGCGAACATCGCCGCGACCGTGGTCGCCCGCCCGGACTCGCTGCGCGTCGACGCCCAGACCCAGTACGCCGACCCGCAGTCGTGCACCTACAAGTTCACGACCTCGGGCGGCGGTTACCAGGTCGACAGCTCGCACAGCGACTGCAACGTGACGTACCGCAAGTCCTCCGGCTCCGGTACGTACAAGCTGACGGCCCGGATCACCTGGAAGGTCACCTGGAACCCCACGGCCGGCCCGAACGGTCCGAACGCCAAGCCGCTGCCCGACGGCTTCTCCGACTCCGATCAGGACGTGACGGTCAAGGAGATCCAGTCGGTCGTCCAGTGAGCCGTCGGCGTCCTCGCGACGTCCTGGGAGCGGAGCCGTGGCCGACCGGCCACGGCTCCGCGCCTTCTCACCGCCGGGTGCCTCAGCGGTCCCTGCCGCACGCGTAGGACAGGGAGGAGACCAGCTCCTCCGCGTCCGGCAGCCAGCGGTTGGCGGGTGTGGGGCGGCGGACCCACTGGACCGCGCCCCGGGAGCCGAAGCGGGTGGGCGGCGCCGCCACGTACGCGCCCTCGCCCAGCGTGGTGAGGTCGAGCGCGGCCGGGGACCAGCCCAGGCCGCGCACCAGGTCGGGCACCTTGGCCGACGTGCCGGGCAGCACGAGGAAGAGCATGCGCCGGTCCGGTGTCACCGTCACCGGCCCGGGCGTCAGCTCCATCCGCTCCATGCGGGCCAGCGCGAGGAAGCCGGCGCTCTCCGGCACGTCGAGGGCGTCGAAGGCGCGCCCCGTGGGCAGCAGGACCGACGCGTTCGGCTGCCGGGCCCACAGGCGGCGCGTCACGGTCGCGCTGCCGGTCGCCCGGCTCGCCCAGTCCTCGCCCGCCGGATGCGCGCCGGGCAGCGGGCACGCGCGCTGTCCGCAGGAGCAGTGGAGCATCCCGTCGGCGGCCTCCAGCCAGGTCCCGGGAACCACGTCCCAGTGGCGCTCCTCGATGTAGCGCACGGCCGAATCCAGGAAGGATGCGCCGCGCTGCTTCGGGATGGGGGCGGTCTCGGGGCCCGCGATGGTCTCTTCCACGATGAACTCAACTCCGGCCGTCACCACGGGTTACGCCGCTGCGCGCGGCGCTTTACCCGGTCCCGGAGCCGGTTTTCGCGGTTGCCCCCTTCGTCCCGTCCTCGTCCCGCCTTCGTCCCGTCCGCGACTCCCGTGTCCTGCGCGGGGGTATCGGTCCGGCGGGCGGGGCGCACGGGTGCACAGCCGGGGGCGCGCACGGGGAACGGCAGCGGGGGCCGGGTAGTCATGTGGGGGTGTGCGCGGCCACGGCCGGGGCGGTGCGGACGTGCGGGATCCGGCAATCCTCGCATGTCCCGCATGAGGGGTATGTCCACTGGGCATCGATCTTCACACGTCACCGCTGACGTCACGGCAACGCCGAGGACACATCGACTCCGAAGCACGTCAACTCCGAAGGCACGGTGCGTGCGCAGGCACCGCAGGCATACGGCTCGCGAGCCGACGGGGCACCGTCGGCGAGCGCGCCATGAAGCAGGGGGTACGCCATGGCCGCGAGGCCACTTGTCGCGCGACAGCCGAACGAACGGCTGCAGGCGCTCATTCAGGAAGCGGGCTGCTCGAACGCGGGACTGGCCCGCCGGGTCAACATGTGCGGCGCGGAACACGGACTCGACCTGCGCTACGACAAGACGTCGGTGGCGCGCTGGCTGCGCGGACAGCAGCCGAGGGGGCGGGCGCCGGCGATCATCGCCGAAGCGCTCGGGCGCAAGCTCGGGCGGACGGTCACGATCGACGAGATCGGCATGGCCAACGGCAAGAACCTCGCCTCGGGAGTGGGGCTCCAGTTCTCGCCGACGGTGCTCGGGGCCATCGAGCAGGTCTGCGAGCTGTGGCGCAGCGACGTCGGACGCCGGGACTTCCTGTCCGGCTCCTCGGTCGCCGCCTCGGCCCTGGTCGAGCCCAGCCGCGACTGGCTGATCTCGGGCCCGGACGCCCAGGTGGCGCGCTCGGCGGGGCCGCGGGTCGGGCCCTCCGACGTGGCGGCGGTCCGGGCGATGACCGGGGCGCTGTGCGACCTCGACCACCAGTTCGGCAGCGGGCATGTGCGGCCGGTCGTCGTGCACTACCTCAACAGCGTCGTGTCCGGGCTGCTGGCGGGCTCGTACCGGGACGTGGTGGGCCGCGAACTGTTCGCCGCCGTCGCGCGGTTGACCGAGCTGGCCGGGTACATGGCCATCGACACCGGCCAGCCCGGCCTCGCCCAGCGGTACTACATCCAGGCGCTGCGGCTGGCCCAGGCGGCGGGCGACCGCGCGTACGGCGGCTATGTGCTCGCCGCCTCCATGAGCCATCTCGCCGCCCAGCTCGGAAACCCGCGCGAGATCGCCCAGTTGGCGCGGGCGGCCCAGGAGGGCGCACGAGGGCGGGCGACACCGCGCGCGGAGGCGATGTTCCACGCGGCCGAGGCGCGGGGCCACGCGCTGCTGGGCGACGCGCGGGCCGCCCAGTTCGCCTCGGGGCGCGCGGTCGCGGCGCTGGAGGCCGCCGACGAGGCCAGCGGGGACGACCCCGCGTGGATCGCGCACTTCGACCAGGCGTATCTGGCGGACGAGCTGGCCCACTGCCACCGCGACCTCGGGCAGGCCGAGGCGGCGGCGCGCTGCGCCGAGGAGTCCCTCGCCGGGCACCCCGAGTCCCGGGTCAGGCGCCGGGCGATCGGCTATGTGCTGCTCGCCACCGCGCAGGTGCAGCAGCGCGAGGTGGAGCAGGCCTGCCACACCGGGCTGAAGGCCGTGGAGCTCCTCGGCACGCTGCGGTCCCAGCGTGGCTCCGAGTATCTGGAGGACTTCCAGCAGCGCCTGGAGCCGTACCGGGAGGAGTCGGTGGTGAGGGAGTTCGGCGCGCGCCTTGACCTGTCCGCGGCGGCATAGCCGGTGAAGGAGTGGTGAACGGTCGGTGAGCGGAGGAAGAAGGGGGTGAGGGCGGCATAAACAGCGCCGCGAGCCGGGGTTTTGTTACGACCGTCACACGGGGGCGAGGTCACGCCCTGTGCTGCATGGCATGGGGCTCCGGGGACCCGGTAGCGTGAGCCGACGATTCCGAAGGTCCCCCATTCGTAGGAGTCCCGGTGACGCAGAGTGGACAGGGCGAGGAGCCCTCGGCGCGACCCGCGCGCGAAGGCATCGTGCTGCCCTCCGACGGGGGTGAGCCCTTGCTGCCCGGCCGTACCGGTGGGGTGAGCGGTGCCGCCTACCCGGCGGGCAACCACGACACGCACTCGGGCACCGCGCCGGCCGGCGGCCAGACCTGGGGCCAGCCCTGGGGTCCCGCACAGCAGGACCAGGCGCCGCCGCCCCCCGCCCAGACCTGGGGCGGCGACACGGGCCAGGGGTGGGCACCTCAGCAGACCCCGGCGCCCCAGCAGCCCCAGCAGCCCCAGCAGTCCTGGGACTCCCCGGACACGCACGCCGGCTGGAGCGGGGCGCAAGGAGCGGGCCAGGGCCAGGGGTATGGCACCGGGGCCCAGCCGCTGCCGCCCGCCGCCGACGAGGGCGCCACCCAGTACATACCGCCGGTCACCGCCGGGCCCGACGAGGGCGCGACGCAGTACCTGCCGCCCGTCCCCTCGGGCCAGGGCACACCCCGGTACACCCCGCCCGCGGGCCCCGGAGCCCTCCCGCCGGAGGCCCCGGCGGACGACGCCACGCGCTACCTCGGACGGGCCGTGGGGCACGGGGCCGCCGCTCCGCTGCCGCCCGCCTCCGACCCCAACGCCGAGGCCACGCAGTACCTGCCCCCGGTGACCGGGCAGTCCGGCCCCGCGCCGTACGGGACCCCCGCGGAGTTCGACAACCTCTTCCGCCACGACGCGGCCGGCCATGGCTCCACCCAGCACCTGCCGCGCGTCGAGGCGCCGCCGCGGGGACCGGGGCGCTACGACGACGGGGGCCACGACGACGCGGGCGGCCGGAGCCGCTCGAAGGTGCCGCTCATAGCCGCCGTCGGGGTGGGCATCGTCGTCCTCGGCATCGGAGCGGGCGCGCTGCTCAGCGGGGGCGGCGGCGGGGGCGATGACAAGAGCGACGCCAGCAGGAACGTCTCTGCCACCGCACCGGCCGCGAAGTCCTCGGGCCCGGCCGCCGCCGATCCGGCTCAGCAGCAGGCCGTCGCGCTCGACAAGCTCCTCGCCGACAGCGGCAACAGCCGGGGCACGGTGATCAGTGCTGTCGCCGACGTCAAGACCTGCCAGAACCTCGGGCAGGCGGCCACGGACCTGCGGAACGCCGCCACGCAGCGGGGGGAGCTCGTGAAGCGGCTCGCGGCGCTCAGCGTCGACAAGCTTCCCGACCACGACGCGCTGACCAACGCCCTCAACAGCGCGTGGCAGGCGTCCGCGTCCGCCGACACGCACTACGCGGCGTGGGCGGACCAGGTCGCGGGCAACAAGAAGGCGTGCCACAAGGGCCACGCGCGCAACACACCGCAGACCGCGGGGGGCAACCGCGCCAGCGGCACGGCCAGCGCCCAGAAGGCCAGGGCGGCCCAGCTGTGGAACGCGATAGCGTCCAAGTACAACCTCACCCCACGCCAACCGACCCAGCTGTAACAGACCCGCCCCCGGCAGGAGCGCCGGGAACCGCGCAAATCCCCACGCGAACCCGCAGCTCCCAGGGGCGCGGGGAACTGCGCAAACCCCACGTCGGACCCGCAGTTCACCCACGACCGGCAGCCCCCCGAATCAGGGGCGCGGGGAACTGCGCGAACCTCACGCGAACCCGCACCCGCAGACGGACCGGACGCCCCCCGACAGGGGCGCGGGGAACTGCGCAGAACCCGCCCTCAGCCCGTCACCGTGCTCTCCAGCGTCCTGGCCACATTCACAAACCCCTCACGCGCGGCAACCAGCCGCCCCCCACGCACCGCCTGGAACGTCACGTCCGTGTTGACCAGCCGCGGATAATCCACCACGGCCGTCATGTCCTGCGACCGCCACCGCAGCGGCGGCGTCAGCCCCCCGGTGCCCACCGTGAGCCCGTGCTCCAGCGCGTAGCGGATCGTCCGCGCGGACACCTCCCCGCCCCCGAGCGACTCGACGACCTTCCTGAGCACGGTGTACGCGATCCACGTCGTCTGCACCCCCGCGTCCGCCGGATCGATCCGGTTGTCGCCGAAGGCCTGCTCGCGGATGACCTTCTTCATCGGGTCCCAGCGCCGGTCGGACGCCGCCGGGTACCAGCTGGTGACGTACGCCCCCTCGTACGGCCCCGACGCACCGCCCGAGGAGTCCACGACCGACTGGTCGACGCTGCCGAGGACGGACGCGGTGCGCACCGCCGGGAACTCCTCGCTCAGCCGGCGGAAGGAGTCCATGAACGTGCCGGTGCGCTCGTCGAGCGCCGGCACCACGCACCCCTTCAGCAGCGGATCCCGCGTCGCGCCGCGCAGCGCCTGCTCGGCCTGCGGGTCGAACGCCGTGGCGTCCTCGACGGCGCGCACGTCGGCCGCCGCCGGGTGCCCGCCCGCCTTGAGCCCCGAGTTCAGCAGAAGGGGGAGCGCGTCACCGGCGATGGTGTCCGGACGTACCAGGGCGACGGGACCGCAGGTCTTGCCCAGTTCCTCACCGAGTCCGGCGAGCAGCGCGGGCTGACCGCCGTTGATGGGGTAGGAGAGGATGCTCTTGAACTCGTCGTCGGTCAGCCCGTAGCCGCCGATGAAGGGGATGCCCGCCGCCTCCAGCGGGGACATGAAGGAGCTCGCGAACTGGCTGTAGGAGCCGACGACCGCGACGGCGTTCTCCTTCACGGCCCGCCGGGCGCACTTCGTGGCCTCGATCGAGTCGTTGCGGTCGTTGCAGGTCAGCACGTTGAGCTTGCGGCCGCCGATCCCGCCGCCCGCGTTGATCCAGCGCGCGTACGCCTTCGCCATGGCCGGAACGCCCGGCTCGTTGGTCGCGGAGGTGTTCTCGGGCGCCCAGGTCATCACGGTGATGGAGTCGTCCGAGGAGTCCCCGGACAGACCGGGGACCACTCCGCAGGCGGCGGTGAGCGACGAGCACGCCACCAGGGCCCCCACGGTCAGCAGCGCGGACCTGACGCGGCGGGCCGTGCCGCCGCCGCTTCGGGAGCCGGGAACTCGGGGGCGGAGGGAAGAAGTGCTGGAGGTGCTGGTGGTGCGTCGCCTGCCGGTCATGGACCCGCACGATTCCGCCACATCGCTAACCCGCGAGTGACCCATGGGTAACAGGAGGTGACATGGGGGTGAATTGCGGGGGGACACCGCCGGGGGGTTTCCCCCGGAACGTACGATCGGTGACTGTGCAAGGTTCGGAGACCTCTTCCCGTCGTGGCCGTCGCTCATCCACCATGGGCGGCATGCCGCTCAACGACATGCCGTGGTGGCGCTGGCGCAGCAACGTGCGTTCCGCGCTGCACATGCTCTCCGATCCCGCGTTCCAGCGGGACGTCTGGCTCGCCGGGGTCGACGGGTACGGTGACGTCACCGACGCCGTCTACCGCCTGGTCGAGGACACCTGGCTGGACAGCTGGTCCGCCGAGAAGTACGTCGGCACGATCTTCCGCGACTCGCAGGAGGCCGCGCTCGTCGACACCGCCGTGCTGCGGGTGCTGCGGATCATGCACCAGGTCGGTCCGGACGCTCCGGTGCAGGCCTACCTCGACCACGAGGGGTGGCCCGACGCCGTGCGGGCGGCCCGTGACGCCCACACGCGGCTCGCGGTGAGCGACGGCGAGGACCCCGAGGCGCCGCCGCGCACCCTCGAGGTGCTGCGGATCCTCACCCGGACCGCGTAGGGGCCGGGGACCCGACCCGTCCGGGTGGCGGGACGCGCGTCCGCCCGAGCCCGTGCTCGTGAGACCCTGGCCTGCATGAGTGAGCAGTCCACCCGGGCCGCGGCCCCCGCCGAGCAGTACGTCCTCACCCTCTCCTGCCCGGACAAGCAGGGCATCGTGCACGCCGTGTCGAGCTACCTCTTCATGACCGGCTGCAACATCGAGGACAGTCAGCAGTTCGGGGACCACGACACGGGTCTGTTCTTCATGCGGGTCCACTTCTCCGCCGACGCCCCCGTGACCGTCGACAAGCTGCGGGCGAGCTTCGCCGCGATCGGCGACTCCTTCCACATGGACTGGCAGATCCACCGGGCCGACGAGAGGATGCGGGTCGTCCTGATGGTCAGCAAGTTCGGGCACTGCCTGAACGACCTGCTCTTCCGGGCCCGGACCGGCGCCCTGCCCGTGGAGATCGCGGCGGTCGTGTCCAACCACACCGACTTCGCCGAGCTCGTGGGCTCGTACGGCATCCCCTTCCACCACATCCCGGTGACCAGGGACACCAAGGCGGAGGCCGAGGCCCAGGTCCTCGAACTGGTCCAGGACCTGGCTGTCGAACTGGTGGTGCTGGCCCGCTACATGCAGGTGCTCTCGGACGACCTGTGCAAGCAGCTCAGCGGCCGGATCATCAACATCCACCACTCCTTCCTGCCGAGCTTCAAGGGCGCCAAGCCGTACCACCAGGCCCACGACCGCGGTGTGAAGCTGATCGGCGCCACCGCGCACTACGTCACGGCCGACCTGGACGAGGGCCCGATCATCGAGCAGGAGGTCGAGCGGGTGGGCCATGACGTGACCCCCGACCAACTGGTGGCGGTCGGCCGGGACGTGGAGTGCCAGGCCCTCGCCCGCGCGGTCAAGTGGCACGCCGAACGCCGGATCCTGCTGAACGGCCGGCGCACGGTCGTCTTCGCCTGAGGCCTCGGCGGTCCCGGAGGTCCCGGCGGTCCCGGCGGTCCCGGAGGCCCCGCGGGCTTCTCTTCCCGGCTACATCCGGCTCAGCGACGCCGCCGCGAACAGCACGTCCCTGATCGCCTCCCGGTCGCCGGTCTGCCCGGTTGCCGCTTCCTCGGGCGGCACATGGCCCGCGGCCAGTCGGCAGAACTCCACCCCGTCGAGCGCGAGATGCGCCACCTCGGGCCCGGTGGCGACGTCCGTGCCGTCGGGAGAGTCGAGGGGGATCAGCCACTGGCCGCCGCCCGAGCCCTCGATCTGCAGGCGCAGGGCCCGGCCCGCCCGGTCGCCGGGCGCGGCGAGCCCCGCGCCGCGTCGTGCCCGCAGGGCGACGGGGAGCAGCCGCGCCCCCAGATCGATCAGCTGGTGCAGATGTCGCGGGGCAGGCGGCTCGTAGGGGTAGTGGACGGCGCGCGCGATGTCCTCCGCGTGCACCCAGCACTCGAAGGCGCGGTCGAGCATCGCGTCCCGCAGCGGCAACCCGAACCCGCCGTACGACACCGAGACCGCGGAGCCGGGGCCGCCCCCGCCGCCGGGTCCGTCGGCGTCCGCAGGTAGGAGGGACAGGGCCCGCACCAGCTCGCGGCTCTGCTCCCGCCAGGGAACGCGTACGGCACGGGTGGGCGGGAAGCGCGAGGCGCGCCAGTACGCCTCGGTACGGGTCTGCGGCGTGCCCTCGCCGCCGTCCGCCCGGCCGAGCGGGTCGTCGAGCCCCAGTGCCACGGCCACCAGCCCGTCGACGGACAGCAGATGGGCGATCACCCCGGCGACGGTCGTACGGCGGTCGGCCGGTGCCGTCCCGTCGAACCAGCGCAGGCGCAC
The DNA here is from genome assembly GCF_040650555.1 of Streptomyces sp. NPDC048664. NCBI lineage: Bacteria > Bacillati > Actinomycetota > Actinomycetes > Kitasatosporales > Streptomycetaceae > Streptomyces > Streptomyces sp. NPDC048664. The sequence continues at coordinate 112,353 of NZ_JBEZHK010000016.1, forward strand.
CGGCGCGTGCCACTCGGCGGTGCCTATGTCGTCGAGCAGGGCGTCCAGGCGCGCGGCCTCGGCGTCGTACGGGGCGGCCCAGCCGGGCACCGGAACGCGGGGCGGGCGCCGGTCGAGGCAGCTCGCGAGGACGCGGGCGCGCAGGCCCGGGTCGAGATCGAGGCTGTCCGGGCGGTGCAGCAGCCGCACCGCCGCGCGCAGTCGCCGTGCCTCGTCGGCGCACGGGCCGCAGCCCCCGAGGTGCGCTTCGACGGCCGCCGTCTCCTCGGGCGTGCAGGCGGTGAGCGCCCAGGCCCCCAGCAGCGACCTCAGCACCTCGTGCGTGGGCGCGTGCGGGAGCGGCGCGGCCGGGGCGGGATCGAGATCGGGCAGGGGCAGCCCGGTGTCCTCGACGGAGGGGCGCGGCGGCGGGATCCGGGGTGCGCCGTCGTGCGCGTCGGAGCGCTCCGAGGCGCTCACCAGCCGGCCTCCGCCTCGGGCGGGAGGGTGCCGGGGGAGTCCGTCTCCAGGGCCGCGGACAGCAGGTGCAGGCCCAGGCGGAGGCGGCTGCGGGCCTCGTCCGGGGTGATGCCGAGGTCGGCCGCGGTCTGGTGGTGGTCCCGGCGCTGGAAGTAGGCGCGCTCGAGCGCGTCGCGCAGCGCGGGGGGCATCGAGGTGACGATGCGGTCGGCGCGGGCGGCGACCGACGCGCCGCGCACCGTGCGCTCCACCTCCTGCCGCGTCCGCCCGCCGCCCGGGCGCAGTGCCGCGGTCTCGGTGGCGCGCAGCCGCTCGACGGCGAGCAGGTGGGTGCGCAGGGCGAGCCAGGACCGCAGGGAGCCCCGCCGCGGGTCGTAGGATCCGGGGTCCTCCCAGAGGCGGGCGAACACCTCCCGCGTGATGGAGTCGGCCGCTTCCTCCTCGCCGAGCACGCGGTGGGCCAGTCCGTGCACGAGCGGGGCGAACCGGTCGTAGCACTCGCCGAGCGCCGCCGCCTCGCCCCGGGCGAGCCGCCGCCGCACCCCGTGGTCCCACCGGGGCGGTGCGTCCTTCTGCGCCATGCGGCCCCCCTCAGCCCTGGTCTCCTCGAAGGTAGTCGGTGGTTCCGGATGTGCGGGTCCGGTGGCCGGGTGGGCGCATACCCCGCCTGTTGATGATCAGACTTGTTGAAATAAGACCATCACTGAACGAATTGGCTCGTTCGCGGCACGCTTTCGATCGGCGCTCCGGGGTTTCATGGAAAAGGGTCGGGGCAGTCGCGCCTGAAGGAAGCGAAGCGAGCGCTTCCGGTTCCAGTACGGTTGTGCAGGCAGACGGGAGGCGTGGCGGTGACGCTCGAAGTGTCCTTCTGGGAGCGTGGCGACTGGGCGGTGCTCGAGGTGTCGGGCGAACTGGACCTCGTGACGTCCCCGGTGCTGCGGCAGCGGGTGCACGACGCGGTGGCCGACGGACGCCACCAGGTCGTCCTCGACCTGTCCGAGGTCTTCTTCTGCGACTCCAGCGGGGTCGGTGTGCTCATCGCCACGCGGCGGCTGATCCGGTCCTGCCAGGGGCGGCTGCGGCTGATACTGCCGGGACGGGGCGGAGCCGAGGGCTCCCACGTCAACCGGGTGCTCGCCGCGCTCGGGGTACGGCGGCTGTTCGAGGTGCACCGGGACGTGGACTCCGCCACGGACGACGAGGCGCGACCGCTCTCGGCGTGACTCCGTACCGGTAGGTGGCCTCACGTGGGCTTCCCGCGCGCCGCGCGCGCGTCCGTCGGGGCGTGCCTCGGCGTGTCGCCGTCGTGACCGCGCCACACTGTTGTCCCAAAATTCCTGCGATCTTGGTACAAGCGACGCTTTTCGCCTCCTCCGACAACCGGAGCGTCGTACGCTCCGTGCCGATACACCCCCGATGTGATGTAAGGCGGCCCCAGAACACATGGTCAGTACCGAGTACGAGCGCAGGATCGCCGCCCGGTTCGCCACCTTCGACCAGGACGGCAGCGGCTACATCGACCGCGAGGACTTCAACATCGCGGCCAAGGCCGTCCTCACCGAGTTCGGCACCGCGGCCCGTTCCGAGCGCGGACAGGCCCTGTACGCCGGAGGCGAGGCCTTCTGGCAGGGCATGGCAGGGATCGCGGACCGGGACGGGGACCAGCGCATCACCCGTGAGGAGTTCATCGGCGGCGCGGTCAAGCGGCTGCGCGACAACCCCGAGCGGTTCGCGGAGATCGCCCGCCCCTTCCTGCACGCCGCGCTCGCCGTGGCGGACGGCGACCACGACGGCACGGCCACGGTCGAGGAGACCGTCCGGGTCCTGCGGGCCCTCGGCGTGCACGAGGACATCGCGCGGACGGTGACCGCCTCGCTCGACGTGGACGGCGACGGCAAGGTGGGCGAGGGCGAGATCGTGGCCGCGGTCGCGCGCTACTTCACGGTTCCGGAGTGACGGCCGCCGCGTAGCGTTCGCGCAGCTTGTACTTGAGCACCTTCCGCAGGGTCTCGCCCCGCGGAAGGGCGTCCACCACCTCCACCTGCTCGGGCAGCTTGTGCACGGAGAGCCCCCGGCCTCGCAGGTGCGCGGTCACGGCGGCCAGGGTCGGCGCCGGGGTGCCCGGCGCCCGCTCGATCACCGCGCAGACCCGCTCGCCGCGCTCCTCGTCCGGCAGCCCGATCACCGCGACGTCCGCGACGCCGGGATGGCCGTGCAGCAGGTCCTCGATCTCCTTCGCGGAGATGTTCTCGCCCTTGCGGATGATGACGTCCTTGAGGCGCCCGGTGAGCACCAGATGGCCGTCGGGGGTGAGCCGGCCGAGGTCGCCGGTGATGAGGAAGCCGTCCGCGTCGAAGGCCTCGGCCGTCTGCGCCGGGTCCAGGTAGCCCCGGCAGACGGCCTCCCCCCGCAGCCGCACCTCCCCGTCCACGATCCGTATCTCCATCGACGCGGGAGGCCGCCCCTCGGTGGTCGCCAGGTTCTCGTCGGAGTCGTCCGGCGACCCCATGGTGATCATCGGCACCTCGGTCATGCCATAGCCGTGCGTCAGCCGCACGCCCATCTCGTCGACGACCCGGTGGTAGAGCTCGGGCGGCTTCGGCGCGCCCCCGCCCGCCAGCAGCCGCAGGCTCGGGATCAGCCTCGTGCCCGGCCGCCTGCGCTGCTCCGCCAGGAACATCGAGTAGAACGCCGTGGAACCGCCGGCCACCGTCACCCCGTGCCTGCGGTACTCCTCCAGCGCCTCCGGCAGCGCGAACTGCTCGAACATCACCGCCGGGAACCCGTACAGCAGCAGCATCACGGTGTAGTCGGGGCCGCCGATATGGGCGTACGGGAAGGCGATGGAGCCCACGTCGTCGGGCGAGAGGTGGAGGGCGTGCGCGAGGCAGGAGCCGCCCGCGATCAGTGAACGGTCCGTGTGCAGCACGCCCTTGGGGTCGGAGGTCGTCCCCGAGGTCCAGTAGATCCAGCGGACCGCGGTGCCCTCGGTGGGCGGCCCGGGCAGCACGGCCGGGTCGCCGTCGGGCAGGGCGTCGCCGTCGTACACCTCGAAGACCCCCGTCGCGTCGAGCCGCCGCGCCATCGCCGCGAAGTCGTGGCCGCGCCAGGTGCCCGGCACCGCGAAGAACTCCGCCTTCGCGCCGCGCAGCGCGAAGCCGACCTCGTGGTCCCGGTAGAAGGGGATGACCGGTGTCTGCACGGCGCCGAGGCGGGCGAGCGCGAAGGACAGCAGCGCCGTCTCGATACGGGTGGGCAACTGCCAGGCGACGACCGTGCCGGGCCGTACCCCCATGCCGTACAGCCCCGCCGCCACCCGCTCCGCCCGCTCGCGCAGCGCTCCGAAGCTCAGCGAGCGGTCGCCCTGCAGGAGGACGGCCCGGTCGGGGGTGAGGGCGGCACGGCGTTCGACCAGCTCCCAGAGCGTCCGGGAGGTGCCCAGCGCGTGTGCGGTGTCGTTCACGGCGGCTCCCTGTGCCTCAGGGACGTCCGGCGCGCGTCCCACGGAACTGACGGTTAGTCAGATCGTGCGCAGAGCGTAGGGCGCCCCGCCTTGTCGGTCCAGGGGTGCGGGACTAACCTGCCCATGAGGAAAATCTGACGGGTCATCAGATCGGGACGCGTCAGACGGAGGGGACCGAAGGGGACTGGAGCTCATGACCGAACTGCCCCGCATCATCAGCGTCGACGACCACGTGATCGAACCCGCGCACCTCTTCGACACCTGGCTGCCGAGGAAGTACCGGGACCGCGGCCCCAGGCCGCTCACCGCGGGGATCGGCGAACTCGCCTACGTCGGCGGCAAGTACCAGATCACCATGGACCCGGACGGCCCCGCGACCGACTGGTGGCTCTACGAGGACCTGAAGTTCCCGTACAAGCGCAACATCGCGGCCGTCGGCTTCGACCGCGACGAGATGACCCTGGAGGGCATCACCCGCGAGGAGATGCGCCCCGGCTGCTGGGACCCGGTCGAGCGGCTGAAGGACATGGACCTCAACCACGTCGAGGGCAGCCTCTGCTTCCCCACCTTCCCGCGTTTCTGCGGCCAGACCTTCGCCGAGGCGCACGACAAGGAAGTGGCTCTGGCCTGCGTCCGCGCGTACAACGACTGGATGGTCGAGGAGTGGTGCGGCGACAGCGGCGGCCGGCTGATCCCGCTGTGCCTGATCCCCCTGTGGGACATCGACCTCGCGGTGACCGAGATCCGGCGCAACGCCGCGCGGGGCGTACGGGCGGTGACCTTCTCCGAGATCCCCACCCACCTCGGACTGCCCTCCATCCACTCCCGCCACTGGGACCCCTTCTTCGCCGCCTGCGAGGACACCGGCACCGTCGTCAACATGCACATCGGATCGTCGTCCCAGATGCCCGCCGCCTCCCCGGACGCCCCACCCGCCGTGCAGGCCTCGCTCTCCTTCAACAACGCCATGGCCTCGATGATGGACTTCCTGTTCAGCGGGGTGCTGGTGCGGTTCCCGCGCCTCACCCTGGCCTACTCCGAAGGGCAGATGGGCTGGATCCCGTACGCCCTGGAGCGCGCCGACGACGTCTGGCAGGAGCACCGGGCCTGGGGCGGTGTGCGCGACCTGATCCCCGAGCCCCCGTCGACGTACTACTACCGGCAGATCTACTGCTGCTTCTTCCGCGACAAGCACGGCATCGCGTCCCTCGACACCGTCGGCCGCGACAACGCCACCTTCGAGACCGACTACCCGCACGTCGACTCGACCTTCCCGCACACCAAGGAGGTCGCCCTCGACCACGTCAAGGGCCTGGACGACGAGACCGTGCACAAGCTGATGCGCGGCAACGCGATCCGCATGCTCGGACTCGACCTGGACCGGTAGTGGACCTCACGTACACGCCCGAGGAGCAGGACTTCCGGGCACGGTTGCGGGAGTGGCTCGCCAAGGCGCTGCCGGCCCTCCCGCCGAAGCCGTCCCCCGACGACTGGCCGGGCAGGCGCGCCTACGACCTCGGCTGGCAGCGGATGCTCCACGACGCCGGCTACGCGGGCCTGCACTGGCCCGCGGACGCCGGCGGGCGCGGCGCCACCCCCACCCAGCATCTGATCTTCCTGGAGGAGGCCGAGCGGGCGGGGGCGCCCTACGTCGGCGCGAACTTCGTGGGCCTGCTGCACGCGGGCCCCACCATCGCCGCCGAGGGCACTCCCGCCCAGCGGGCGCGCTGGCTGCCGCCCGTCCTGCGCGGCGAGGAGGTCTGGTGCCAGGGGTTCAGCGAACCGGACGCCGGCTCGGACCTCGCCTCGCTGCGCACCCGCGCGTGGCGGGACGGCGACGACTACGTGGTCAGCGGCGCCAAGATCTGGACCTCGCACGCCGAGGTCGCCGACTGGTGCGAACTGCTCGTGCGCACGGACCCGGACGCGCCCAAGCACCGGGGCATCACCTGGCTCGCGCTGCCCATGGACGCGCCCGGCGTCACCGTGCGCCCGCTGCGCACGCTCGCCGGCTCCACCGAGTTCGCGCAGGTGTTCCTCGACGAGGTGCGGGTGCCGGTGGCCAACCGGGTCGGGGCGGAGAACGACGGCTGGCGCGTGACCATGGTGACCCTCTCCTTCGAGCGCGGCACGGCGTTCGTCGGCGAGGTGGTGGCCTGCCGCCGCGTCCTTGGCGAACTGGCCCGCGAGGCCCGCCGCAACGGCCGCTGGGACGACACGTCGCTGCGCAGGAGACTGGGCCGGCTCCACGCCGAGTTCCGCGCGCTGTGGCGGCTCACCCAGTGGAACGTGAGCGAGGCGGAGCGGACGGGGGGCGTGCCGGGCGTGGGCGGCTCGGTCTTCAAGCTGCGCTACTCGCACGCCCGCCAGGAGCTCTACGACACCGCCGCCGAGGTACTGGGCGCCGCGTCCCTCGATCTCGGCCGGCCCTGGGTGCTGGACCGGCTGTCGTCGCTGTCGTACACCATCGCGGCCGGCACCTCGCAGATCCAGCACAACATCGTGGCCGAGCGGATTCTGGGCCTGCCGAAGGGACGGTGACGGGACGGTGCGCTTCCAACTCACCGACGATCAGAAGGCGCTCAAGGCCGGGGTGCGGGACCTGCTCAGCGGCCGCTTCGGCGCGGGCGAGCTGCGCGCCGCCGTCGCCCGGCCCGGCGTGCTCGACCGCGCGCTGTGGCGTGAGCTGGGCGCGGCGGGCTTCTTCGCGCTCCGCCTGCCGGAGGCGGAGGGCGGGGTGGGCCTCGGGCTGCCCGAGGCGGTGCTCGCCTTCGAGGAGGCGGGCCGGGTACTGCTGCCCGGGCCGCTGGTGGCCACGCACCTCGCGGCGGGGCGGGTGGCGGGCGCGGCGACCGGCGAGGCGGTGGTCACGGCCGTCTGCCCCGGCGGGCTCGTGGAGTGGCTGGAGGCGGCGGACACCGTGCTGGGGGATGCCTCCGGCGCGGCCCCCCTGACCTCCGTGGACCCCCTGACCCCACTGCACCGCCTGCCCCCGGTCCCGCCCGGGAGCGTGTACGGGGCCGGGACCGCATCCGCGCCCGGGACCGCGTCCGGGGTCCCGACGCCGCACGGGAGCGCGCCCGCGCCCGGGGTAGCGCGTGCTCGGGTGGGCGACACGCCCGGCGTTTCGGGCGGTGGCACAGCCGACCCGGTCGGGGTGCTGCTCACCGCCGCCGAACAACTCGGCGGCGCGGCCCGCGTCTGCGAGGCGGCGGTGGCGTACGCGCGGACGCGGGAGCAGTTCGGGCGGCCGATCGGGGCCTTCCAGGCGGTCAAGCACCTCTGCGCGCAGAGCCTGGTGCGCGTGGAGACGGCCCGGGTCGCGGTCTACGCCGCCGCCGTCACGGCCGATCCCCTGGACATCGCCGCCGCCCGCCTGCTCGCCGACGAGGCGGCCGTGCGCGGCGCCCGCGACTGCCTGCAGGTGCACGGCGGCATGGGCTTCACCTGGGAGTCGGACGTGCACCTGTTCCTGAAGCGGGCATGGGTGAGGACACAGCGCACGGGGGAGAGTACGCACAGTGAGGAACTGCTGGCGGCGGAGCTGCTCACGGAGGCCGGGTAGGCGGTGCCCCCGCGCCGCCGCCCGACGTGCGCGCGGGCCCCTGGGCAGGCGCTTTGCGGCGCTCGGGCCGACCCGGGGCGTGGGGCGACCGCCGGGAATGTCGCTGATTGTGGCGCTCTCGCGTCACGGTGCGTTGATACCGGGTTGTGTCCTACGCGTGACTTGTCACGGACTGGAGTCGGCGGGCGGCTCCGGTACCTTGTGTGGGATGCGAGCGGTACCGAGTCCGATTCACCCCGGTGTGACCCCAGTGGTGGCGCCGGATCCGGTGATGCGCACGGCTCCGGAGGCCGGGCGTGCGGTCGCGCCCGCCTGTTCGACTCGTCACGGCAAGCGTCGCACAGTATGCCGCACAGGTACTCCTTCGCGCTGGAATATGCCCGAAGCGCTTGTTGGGGTGACTGTACGTCAACCATGCTGTCGGGCGAGGGAATCACGGTCCGTGATCCTGGTTCCTGCCATGCAGAAAGTGACCACGATCGTGGCCCTTGCGAGGCGCGAGGCGATGTGCCCGCCGGTTCGGATGGTGTGAGCGGTGCAGGTGCTTCAAGTGCAGCTGGAGATCCGGCCCGACCCCGCGGAAGTGGGCCGGGCTCGCCGATGGACCCGCTCCCGGCTCGCCGGGTCGGGCATAGCGGACGACGAGCCGCTCGCCGAGACGCTGATCCTGCTCGTCTCGGAGCTGGTCACCAACGCGGTGGTGCACACCGGGTGCCCCGCCGTGCTGCGGCTGCTGCTGACGGGGGTGCGGGACGACCCCTCGGGCGCCGTGGCCGGCATGGTCCGCCTGGAGGTCGCCGACGCCAGCGCCCGACCGCCCCAGCCCCGGCACGCCTCGGGCGAGGAGACGGGCGGCCGCGGTCTGGAGCTGGTGGACGGGCTCGCGGACCGGTGGGGCTGGGACCAGGAGGGCGTGGGCAAGCGCATCTGGTGCGAACTGGACCGCTGCGCGGCGTCGGTCGCGTCGGTCACCGGCAAGGCCTCGGTGTACGGGGCCGACACGGTGACGGCGGAGTTCGCGCTCGGGGCGCTCTGAGGGCCGCTCGCGGGCGCTCCCGTGGTGGCCCCGCGCCGGCACGCGCTTCCGCGCGCGTCCCGCACAAAAGGGAAGTACGTGAGGAAACCCCTGAAGTGCCGTTGACGCCGGGTGTCCGCTTCTTCACGCTCGTATGCGGCGGATTCGCCGCGAGGAGGCGCCGAGGGCTCCGGTGACGGGAGCCCTCGACGGTGTCGCCGTGCCGCACCGCGCCGTGCCGCGCCATACCGCCCTGCCGCGCACGCCTCGCGTACGCGCTCAGAGGACGGCCACCGGTGCCACCGGAGTCCCCGTGCCGCCGACGAACGGTTCGGGCATGGCCGACAGCAGGAAGCTGTAGCGGCCTTCTTCTCCACAGGCTGTGGACAACTCTTCGAGATTCCAGTTCTGCCCCTGGAGCATCCCCATCTCCACAAGGTCGAGGGCGTGCACGGGCAGCCACAGATCCTCGATCTCGGGAGGGAAGATCTCGAAGGTGAGCGTGTCGTTCGCGACCGCCGCCACGTCGCGCGCGTGGAACCACTCGGGGGTGCGCACGGACAGCCCCGGCGACGGATACCCGTACGCGTGCTTGTCGCCCGCGAGGGCGGCCTGGATCTGCCCCGTCCGCACGAGCACGACGTCACCGGCGCGCACCCGCGTCCCGGCGAGATCCTCGGCCGCCTGAAGGTCCTCGGGGGTCACGGCGTGCCCGCCCTCCAGGCGCGCCACCCCGAGCGCGCGGGGCACGTCGAGCAGCACTCCGCGCGAGACGATGTGCCGGGACTTGTCGATCCCCGCGAAACGGGCGCCGTCATGGGGGGTGATCGTGTCGGCCGGGCGCCCGTTGTAGAGCCTCCCGGAGTGCGAGACATGGGTCAGCGCGTCCCAGTGGGTGGCGCACTGGAGGCCCATCGTCACGGCGTCGTCGCTGCACGCCACGGTGCCCGGGCCGAAGATCTCCTGGTTGATCTGCACCATCACGTGGAGCGGGTCGACCCGCCCGGGGATCATCCCGGTCTGCACCCCGTCCCGGGTGAGCGGCAGGGCGAGCGGGACGCGCCGCCCGCTGCGCACGCAGCCCACCGCCTGGCGCACCACCTCGTCGGTGATCAGGTTCAGGGTCCCGATCTCGTCGTCCCGGCCCCAGCGCCCCCAGTTGTTCACGCGCGCGGCGATCTCGTGGAACTCGGCAGGCAGCGACATGAGTCCTCCCCGGGGCTTGTCTCCGCGCGTGCGGCGAGTCATAGAATCTAACGAACCGTCAATCTAACGAACCGTCAGAAAATCTGGGAGGGGCCGAGCATGGGGAACTTCTTGACGGGCAAGGTCATCGCCGTGACCGGAGCCGGCCGTGGCATCGGGCGCGCGGTCGCGCTGGCCGCGGCGGCCGAGGGCGCGCGGGTCGTCGTCAACGACTACGGGGTGTCGATGGAGGGCGCCTCACCCACGAGCGAGATCGCCGAGGCCGTCGTCAAGGAGATCCAGGCCGCGGGCCAGGAGGCCGTCGCGGTCGCCGACGACATCTCGACCATGGCCGGCGGGCAGCGTGTCGTGGACGAGGCCCTGGCCGCCTACGGCCGACTGGACGGCGTGGTGTGCGTGGCGGGCATCCTGCGCGAACGGATGCTGTTCAACATGACCGAGGAGGAGTGGGACCCGGTCGTCGCCACCCATCTCAAGGGCACGTTCACGGTGTTCCGCGCCGCGTCGGCGGTCATGCGCGCCCAGCGCTCGGGCACGCTGATCGGCTTCACCAGCGGCAACCACCAGGGCTCGGTCGCGCAGGCGAACTACAGCGCGGCCAAGGGCGGCGTCATCTCCCTCGTCCGCAGCGCCGCGCTCGGGCTGCACAAGTACGGGGTGACGGCCAACGCGGTGGCACCCGTGGCCCGTACGCGCATGTCGGCGAACGTCCCCCTGGAGCTGAAGGAGATCGGCGAACCGCGTGACGTGGCCGCCCTGGTGGTCTACCTCCTCTCGGACCACGCCCGCCGGGCCCGCATCACCGGGCAGGTGTACACGATCGCGGGCCCCAAGCTCGCGGTGTGGGCCCAGCCCAGGGAGCTGAGGGCGGCGTACGCGCAGGACTCCTGGACACCGGAGTCGATCGCCGAGTTCCTGCCCACGTCGGTGGGCACGGACCCGATGCCGATGCTCACGCAGCTGGAGGCGATGGAGCGGGCGGCCCGGGAGGGCGCGCGCCCCAACGCGTGACCCCGCACCTGCCCACCAACCCAAGGCGGAGACATGGACTTCGGGTTCGGCCCGGAAGACGAAGCGTTCCGGCGTGAGGCGCGCTCCTGGCTGACGGCACGGCTCGCGGGCCAGGAGGCCCCGGACCGCCGCGCATGGGAGCGCACGCTCGGCGCCGCCGGTTGGATCGGCCTCGGCTGGCCCGAGGACGGCCACGGCAACCGCCGGGCCACCCTCACCCAACAGGTCGCCTGGGCCGAGGAGTACGCCCGCTCCGGCGCGCCCCCGCGCTCCGGGCACATCGGGGAGAACCTCCTCGCCCCCACCCTCGCCGTCCACGGCACCCCCGAGCAGAAGGCCCGCTTCCTGCCCCCCGTCGCCCGGGGCGAGGAGCTGTGGTGCCAGGGCTACAGCGAGCCCGGCGCGGGCTCCGACCTGGCCGGCATCCGCACCACCGCCCTGCGCGAGGGCGGCTCGGGCGCGTACCGCGTCACCGGCCAGAAGATCTGGACCTCGCTGGCCCACGAGGCCGACTGGTGCTTCGTGCTGGCCCGCACCGACCGGGAGGCGCGCCGCCACCACGGGCTGACGTTCCTCCTCGTGCCGATGGACCAGCCGGGCCGCGTCGAGGTCCGCCCCATCCGCCAGCTCACCGGGACCAGCGAGTTCAACGAGGTGTTCTTCGACGGCGCCACGGCCCGCGCCGAGCACGTGGTCGGGGGCGAGGGCAACGGCTGGCGAGTCGCGATGAGCCTGCTCGGCTTCGAGCGCGGTGTCTCCACCCTGGCCCAGCAGATCGGCTTCGCCCGCGAGCTCGGCGACGTCATCCGCACGGCACGGGAGACGGGCGCGGTGGACGATCCCGTCGTACGGGACCTGCTGGTCACCCAGTGGGCCGAGCTGCGGACGATGCGCTGGAACGCGCTGCGCACCCTGGGCGGCGAGGCGGCGGACGCGGGCGCCCCCAGTGTCGCGAAGCTGCTGTGGGGCGGCTGGCACCAGCGCCTGGGTGAACTGGCCGTGCGGGTGCGGGGCGCGGCGGGCGCGACGGGTCCGGCCGACTGGTCGGCGCGCGCGCCCTACGAACTGGACGCGCTCCAGCACCTGTTCCTCTTCAGCCGGGCCGACACCGTCTACGGCGGCTCGGACGAGATCCAGCGCACGATCGTCGCCGAGCGGGTGCTCGGCCTGCCGAAGGAACCAAGGGGACCCAAGGGCTGAGGAGTTGCCATGTCAGGTGTCACAGGCGGGATCACAGGAGTCCTCTACGACGGCACGCGGCCGCAGGTGGTGGACGATCTGGAGGTACGGGAGCCGGGAGCCGGCGAGGTGCGGGTCTCGATCCGCGCGGCGGGGCTGTGCCACAGCGACCTGTCCGTGGTGGACGGGACCATCCCGTTCCCGGTCCCCGTGGTGCTCGGCCACGAGGGCGCGGGCGTGGTGGAGTCGGTGGGCGAGGGCGTGACCCACGTCCGACCGGGCGACCACGTCGCGCTGTCCACCCTGGCGAACTGCGGGGCGTGCGCGGAGTGCGACCGGGGCCGGCCCACGATGTGCCGCCAGGCGATCGGCCGCCCCGGGCAGCCGTTCACGCGGGGCGGCCGCCCGGTGTACCAATTCGCGTCCAACTCGGCTTTCGCGCGGCGGACCGTGGTCAGGGCGGTGCAGGCGGTCCGCATCCCCGAGGACATCCCCCTCACGTCGGCCGCGCTGATCGGCTGCGGCGTGCTGACCGGCGTGGGCGCGGTGCTGAACCGCGCCCGGGTGGACCAGGGCGACACGGTCCTCGTCATCGGCACCGGCGGGATCGGCCTCAACGTGCTCCAGGGCGCGCGCATCGCAGGGGCGTCGCGGATCGTGGCGGTGGACGCCAACCCGGACAAGGAGGGGGTGGCACGCCGGTTCGGGGCCACGGACTTCCTCACCTCGACGGGCGGGGTGAGGGACCTGCTCCCGTCCGGCGCCGACCACGCCTTCGAGTGCGTGGGCCGCGTCGAGCTGATCCGCGCGGCGATCGACTCCCTGGACCGCCACGGCCAGGCGATCCTGCTGGGGGTGCCCCCGGCGACGGCCGAGGCGACGTTCCTGGTCTCGTCCCTGTACCTGGACAAGTCCATCCTGGGCTGCCGCTACGGCTCCTCACGCCCCCAGCGGGACATCGCGCTGTACGCCCGGCTCTACCGCGAGGGCCGGCTGCTCCTGGACGACCTGGTGACGGCGACCTACCCGGTGGAGGACTTCGAGAAGGCGGCGGCGGACGCCCACGCGGGGAGGGTGGCGCGGGCCGTGCTCACCTTCCAGCCGTAGCCGACGGACACAGCAGTTTCGGCCAACCCTTCCCCGGGGAGGCGCCGGAAGTGGGACGACCATGATCATCGAGAGCGCCTCGGGCCTGTCCGGGTTTGCGCAGGTGTGAAGCTGCGATCCGGAAGCGGTCCTGGTGATTCCGCCTGGCGGGTATTGGTCGTTTCCAGTCGCACAAGATCGATAACGACAGGAGACGTCGACTCCGGGTGTGCGAGTATCTGTCTCACGGGGATGTTTCTGGAGGGCCGGATTCCGGTTTTTCCAGGGCGGCATGCTGACCACATGCCGCGGCACCCCCGTGACCGACAGGGGGAGTCCGGCGCTTTCGATCCGTGGGCGTCGGCATCGGCAGCGCGATTCCGCGCTGCCCGTACTCCATCCCTCTTCTGCTGCCCGGCACGTGCCGGGCATCGACAAAGCCTGCCCTGAATCGAGCAGGCGTAAGGAGAGAAGATGAAGAAGCTGTTCGCCGTGGCGGGTGTCGCCATAGGTGGTGTCGCTGCCGTGCTGAGCATGCAGGGAACCGCGCAGGCCGCCGCGCCGAAGGCGGATTCCACTCCGGCGGTCGTCCGGCCGGACGCCGCGAAGGCGCCCGCCGGCTGGGGCAGCCTTCTGGGCAAGGCCGTCGTGCACGGCCGTGCGGCCTGCCCGCACGTGGCGAAGGCCGCGGGTCAGGTGGCCAACGACCTCTTCGGGACCCATGTGGCGCCCGCCAAGGGCGTCGGTGGGGTCGAGGCGGTTGACACGGTCTTCGACAAGTGACCGAGCACGTTGTTCTCAGGAGGGCGGTCCTCGTGACGGGGGCCGCCCTCCTGGGCGCCTACCTCGCCGTCGCGGCGCTGACGCAGGCGCCGCTGAATCCCGTCAAGCTCCGCTACTACGACAAGGTCAATTCGGTGACGGAGCCCTATCTGTCGCAGAACTGGATGCTTTTCGCCCCGGACCCCCTGTCGGACGACCGCGGAGTTCTCGCGCGGGCCAGGTGCGGAAACGGACAGGTCACCGGATTTTACGACGTCACTCGTCCCTATGTGGCGAGAGTTCAGCATGACCGGTTCTTTCCCTCGCGTATCAGCAGGCTCGTGAGTGGGACCATCACGCAGCTGGACACTCCCGATCCGGTTCTGGCGCGACTTCGAAGCAATGAAGTGGAGAAGAAGAAGCGGCAGGTGCCCCTCCTGCCCTACGAGAGGAATGCGCGGAACCAGGCGGAGACCTTCCTGGCGCGGTATTCGATGTCCCAGTTGCAAAACACCTGCGACGGCTCGCCCTCCGCTGTGCAGGTGCGAATCTATGTGCACGCACTGCCGTCCTGGTCGCAACGCAGGAATCCCTTCGCCAAGGGAACGACCCGCTTCGAGGACCTGCGGTGGCGGAATGCGGAGGCGGTCAGGTGAACAAGCTCAACGCCGCGCTCGACAGGTGGGCTTCGGTGCCCTTCGGCGTGGTCGGTGTGTCCGGAACCCGTGCCGTGCTGGGATTCGTCGGTCTGATGTTCTACGTCAGCCAGTACGCCGACAGGAACTACCTCTTCGGGCCTGACGCCGTCCTGCCCTGGCACGACTTCGTGTCCCAGGTCCATGAGAACGGCTCCTTCAGCCTGTACGCCTGGAGTTCGTCCGAGGCGTGGTTCCAGCTGATCTTCCATCTGGGCCTGATCACCGCCCTGATGGTGACCCTGGGTATCGGTGGCCGCGTCGGACTCGCCTGCCACTGGGTGTTCCTGTGGTCGCTCTACGAACGTCAGCCGGTGCTGCTCGACGGCGGCGACAACCTCGCCTACCTGGTCATCCCGATGCTCCTGGCCACACGCTGCTACAGCCGGTTCTCCTTTCCCTCCGGCGTCGCGGACAAGGTCGCCCGGCGCCTGCCGACGCACCTGCGATCACTGACGACGCCCCTGCACAATCTGGGCGTTGTGGCCATCGCGGCCCAGATGTGCCTGGTGTACGTCGTCAGCGGCCTGTACAAGGTGCAGGGGCAGATGTGGCAGGACGGCACCGCCCTGTTCTACGTGCTGCGGGTTCCGGAGTTCACGC
This sequence comes from Streptomyces sp. NPDC048664, assembly GCF_040650555.1. Lineage (NCBI taxonomy): Bacteria > Bacillati > Actinomycetota > Actinomycetes > Kitasatosporales > Streptomycetaceae > Streptomyces > Streptomyces sp. NPDC048664. Next base: position 127,397 of record NZ_JBEZHK010000016.1, read on the forward strand.
TGCCCGGTGTCTCGCACCTCGTCTACGACCATGACCTCGCGGTCGTGGCCGGGACCTACATCACGGTCTTCTTCCTCGTGTACTTCCCGCTGGGCGTGCTGGTACCCGCCCTGCGTCCCTGGGCCGCCGCCATGTCGATCAGCTTCCACCTCGGCATCGCGCTGTTCATGGGCCTCACCGGTTTCGCTCTGACGATGATCGCCTGCGACCTCGTCTTCCTCGACAGGGAACTCGGCAAGGCCGTCTCCATCGTGAGCGAGCTGGCCGTCCGGCTGCGCCGGCGGGCCCGGCGTGAGGGCGGTCCGACGGGGCGCACCGCCGAGGGCGCGCTCGTGGAGGAGGCCGGGTAGCCGTCCCGGTGCCCCTGGCCGGAAACCGCGCGTCGGGGCCGGGCGCCGGGCAAGCTCACTGGTTCAGCGGGTCGGCCCGTCGCGGCGGGCCGACCCGAGCGGAAGGAGAACGGACGGCAATGGAAGCAACCCCGCCCCACGAACGCGACGACGGCATCACGGTGGGGCTGTTCTGGGTCACGGCGGACGGCGTGTACGTCGGAGCGCCGACGACGGCACCGGCCCCCGAGGTGGTCCTGGAGACGTCGGGGCCCCGGGTCAAGGGCCCGGACCCGCACGCCTTCGCCTGGTCCGACGTCACCGAACTCGAGGTCACCGAGGTCCCGGTGCGCTCCACCGTGCAGCGGTGGGCGCTGCACGCGGCGACGTTCGCCGCGGCGGCGCTGGACGCGTGGGTGCCCGGCAGCCCCACCGAGATGACCGTGTCCATCACCACGCCCGACGGCACCGTCACCACGCCCGTCCACTCCAGCGCGGCCGTCGCCTACTCCCCGCGCGAGATCGCCCTCTCCCGCCGGTTGATCGGCCACTTCACCCAGGGCACCGCCACGCCCGCCGTCATCACCGAGTGGTGGGCGAACCAGACACGGCCGGCCGGGATCCTCCGGTCGCGCGAGCGGGAAGCCGTCCTCGAACTCTGGCTCGCCCGAGCCTGACCGACGGGCTCCCTCGCCCCCCCGAACCCGCACGTCATGGACCAACGGACCGAAGGACAAGCCCGTGCGCTCCGACCCCTCTGCAGCCGACAGCCCCGCCGCACCCACGCTGGCCTTCGACGGTGACTGCGGATTCTGCCAGGCGACCATCACCCGCCTGCGCCGCGGCGCGAGACCGCGGATGAGGGCCACGCCCTGGCAGGCGCTGCCCGACCACATCACCCGGCCGCACCGCGAGCGCCTCGACAGGGAGGTCCTCGTCCTGCGCGAGGCCGACGCGGTGAGTTCCGGCGCGCAGGCGCTCGGTGCGTACCTCTCCTCCTCCCCCCGCCGCCGCTACCGGGCCGCGGGACTGCTTCTGCGCGCCCCCGGCGTCAGGCAGGCCGCTCGTCTCGTCTACCGGCAGGTGGCCGCCCACCGGCACCGCATGCCCGCCGGTACGGCGGCCTGCGCGCTGCCCCGGACGCACGGCTGAGGCCGCCGTGATCCGCGTCCCCCTCTGCGTCCTCAGCAGCTTCCAGGCGCCCCTGGTCCGCCACGGTCACGACCCGGACGCGTTCGTGCAGATCGGCTCCCTGACCAAGCCGCTCACCGCGACCGTGCTGACCGCCCTGGCCGCCGCCGGCGTCCTGGACCTCGACGACCCGCTGGAGAAGTTCCTGCCGGCGCCCAGCGGCACGGGCATCACCCTGCGCCATCTCGCCGAGCACACCTCGGGCCTTCCCCGGCTGCCGCCAGGTATCCGCGGGCGCGACCCCTACGCGGCCTTCGACGCGGGAGCCCTGGACGAGGTCGTACGCCACCTCGACACCCTGACCACGGCTGCCCCGGGCAGCGCCGAGGAGTACTCGAACCTCGGATACGCCGTGCTGGGCGCCGCCCTGGTCGCGGCGACCCGCACGCCGTACACCGAACTCCTGCACCGCCACGTCCTCGACCCGCTCGGCGTCGCCGACGTCGCCTCCGAACCTGCGCCCGACCGGCGGCTGTGCGGTCGCGGGCTGCTCGGGCGGCCGAAGCGTCCCTGGACCATGACGGGAGCGATCCTGCCCGCCGGCGGACTGTGGGCGACCCCTCGGGCCACCGCCCGCCTCGTCACCGAGCTGCTCGTCGACCGCAGGCTCGGCGAGCCTGCGCCGGCCTGGCAGAAGGCGGGGGATCTGCTGTACCACAACGGCGCGACCCGCGACGCGTCCGTCTTCGCCGGTGCCTTTCCGCAGGGGTGGATCCTCGTGCACCGCCTTTCCGGGCGCAGTGCCGCGACCGACGAGTTGGCGGTGGAGACCCTGCGCGCCTTCCTCAAGCCCTGAGCCCCGCGCCCCGGCCGTCCGCTCAGTCGGCGCCCCTGCGGAACGTCCTGCGGTACGCGGTCGGGGTGACCCCGAGGGCGCTCTGGAGGTGCTGCCGCATCGACTGGGCCGTACCGAACCCGGCGTCCCTGGCGACCTGGTCGACGGACAGGTCGCTGGACTCCAGGAGCTGGCGGGCTCGTTCGACGCGCTGGCGGGTCAGCCACTGGCCGGGGCTGACACCGGACTCCTCGCGGAAGCGGCGGGTGAAGGTGCGCACGGACATGGCCTCCTGCCGGGCCATGTCGCGCAGCTGGATCGGCTCGTGGAGCCGGCCGAGCGCCCAGGCGCGGGCCGCGCCCGTGGTGGCCAGCCGCGGGTCCGGCACGGGGCGGTGGATGTACTGCGCCTGGCCGCCGTCGCGGTGCGGCGGGACCACCGTGCGGCGGGCCACCTCGTTGGCGATCGCGGTGCCGTGGTCGCGGCGCAGGATGTGCAGGCACAGATCGATCCCGGCGGCCACCCCGGCGGAGGTCAGGACGTCCCCGTCGTCGACGAACAGGACGTTCGCGTCGACCCGGATCCTCGGAAAGAGCCGCTGGAAGTGCTCGGCGTCGTACCAGTGCGTGGTGGCTGGGCGCCCGTCGAGATAGCCCGCGGCGGCCAGGACGTAGCAGCCGGTGCAGATGGAGGCGAGCCGGGTGCCGGGGCTGATGTGCGCGAGGGCGGCGGCCAGCTCCTCCGTGAGGACGCCCTGCTCGAAGACGGGCCCCAGTTCGTAGGAGGCGGGGACGATGACGGTGTCCGCGGTGGCCAGGGCCTCGGGGCCGTGCTCGACGTGGATGACGAAGTCGGCGTCGGTCCTGACCGGGCCGGGCGGACGGACGGAGCAGGTGAGGACCTCGTAGAGGTGCTGCCCCTGGGCGTCTCGGGGGCGGCCGAAGATCCGGTGCGGGATGCCCAGCTCGAAGGGGAGCAGCCCGTCGAGGGCGAGGACGACGACGCGGTGCGGCCGGACGGCGGACGCGGGGGATCGGGCCATGGCCCGATCCTAACGAACACTGTCCTTCGGGCCACTCGATCGGCAGCCCGTCGCGTCGGACCCTCGACAACGTGACCCAGACGACCGAATCCGCGCGCGCGGACGCCGTACGACCCCCCGGCCGGATGCCCACCCGTGTGCACCGGGCGTGGTTCGTCGCCGCCGTCACCTTCGTGACGATCATCGGCGCCGCCGCCTTCCGGTCCGTGCCCGGACTGTTCATCGACCCGCTGCACCAGGAGTTCGGCTGGTCGCGGGGCACGATCGGGGCCGCCGTCTCCGTCAACCTCGCGCTGTACGGGCTGACCTCGCCGTTCGCCGCCGCCCTGATGGACCGCTTCGGCATCCGCCGGGTCGTCGCGGTGGCCCTCGTGGTGATCGCCGTGGGCTCGGGCGCGACCGTGTGGATGACGGCGGCCTGGCAGCTCGTGCTCTGCTGGGGCCTGCTCGTGGGCCTCGGCACGGGCTCGATGGCGCTGGCGTTCGCGGCCACGGTCACCAACCGCTGGTTCACCGGGCGGCGCGGCCTGGTCAGCGGCATCCTCACGGCCGCCTCGGCCTCCGGCCAGCTGATCTTCCTGCCCGTGCTGTCCTGGATGGTCGAGCACCACGGCTGGCGCCCGGCCTCGGTGACGGTGTCGCTCGCCGCCCTCGCGGTCGTCCCCTTCGTCTGGCTGCTGCTGCGCGACCACCCGGCCGACGTGGGCCTCGCGCCCTACGGGGCAACGGAGTTCGTCCCCCGGCCGGCGCCCGTGCGCGGCGCCGCCCGCCGCGCCGTCGGCGTCCTGCTCTCGGCGGTGCGCACGGGCCCGTTCTGGCTGCTGGCCGGATCCTTCGCCATCTGCGGCGCCTCAACCAACGGCCTGGTCCAGACGCACTTCGTCCCGGCGGCCCACGACCACGGCATGCCGATCACCGCGGCGGCCTCGCTTCTCGCGGTCATCGGGGTCTTCGACGTGCTGGGCACGGTGGCCTCCGGCTGGTTCACCGACCGCTTCTCACCGCGCCGCCTGCTCGCCGTCTACTACGCCCTGCGCGGTCTCTCGCTCCTGTTCCTGCCGATGCTGATGGCGCCGTCCGTGCACCCGCCGATGGTGTTCTTCATCGTCTTCTACGGCCTGGACTGGGTGGCCACCGTGCCTCCCACCCTCGCGCTGTGCCGGGAGCAGTACGGCGAGGACAGCGCCATCGTCTTCGGCTGGGTCCTCGCCTCCCACCAGATCGGCGCGGCTCTGGTCGCCTTCCTCGGCGGTGTCGCGCGGGACGCGTTCGGCTCGTACGACGTGGTCTGGTACGCGTCGGGCGCGCTGTGCGCGGCGGCGGCCCTGATGTCCCTGGTGATCAGGCGCCGCCCCGCGCCCTCGCTCGCGCTCGCGTGATCGGCGGGCCGTCCCTAGGGCCTGTCTGACCATTCCTGCCTGCCGCGCGGCGCCTGGCACGCGCGCTCGCGGCGTTGCCGAAACGCCCACGTGGCTCCGCCACGAGGGCGCTCCGGCGCCTTGCGATCGCACGCACCAGGCGCCGCGCGGCCCGCCCTTCGGGCGGACGACAGGAATCGTCAGACAGGCCCTACCGCTGCGGGTGGGGCGGTTGCTCCGGTGCGTGGCCGGAGGGCGGCTGCCCCCACGGCCCCGCCGGGGGCACGGGACCCCACTGGGGGCCGGCCCCCCACTGCGGTGCGGGCGCCCGGGCGGCGGCGAGCCGCCTGCGGTGGCCGGCGCGGCGGAAGCCGGTGACGAGGCAGATGGTCAGCACCGAGGCGATGGCGGCGAGGAAGCAGCCGACCGCCGCGAAGATGCCGCCGACCGTCGCCGCGACATGGGGCGCGCCCCCGAGCGCGAACTCGGCCTCCGGCAGCCCGGAGTTGCACAGGACCGCGTAGGTGCCGCTGTCGGTGGGCCGCACCTCGAAGACACGCACCCAGGAGCGGGAGTCGAGGGTGATCCGGTACCTGGTGCTCGGCTGGGTCAGCGCCCCGGGCGGCATCTGGGGGATCCGGCAGTCGACCCGGCCCCGCCCGGACTGCGAGACGTAGATCTCCCTGGTCTCACCCCGGACGAAGGAGAACTCCCGGGTCACGCCGTTGGGCAGGGTGCGGGTGTCGTCGATCGAGTGCACGGTGTCCTTCACCGCCACCACGAGGAACACGACCCCGGCACCGGCCAGCACCACCCCCAGCAGTGCGCCGATCACGTACCAGATGCGCCGGGGACGCAGTTCCCTCGCCGGTATCGGCGGCAGCGGCGCCGGGCCGCCCTGCGGGGTCCCCCATGAATTCTGAAAAGCCACAACGCCGCATGTTAGGGCCTTTCGCCGCGGCGGGAGTCCCTTATACGAACCGGCCCTTGTGGAACAGCAGCGGCGCGCCGTCGTCCTCGTCCGACCCCAGGGCCCGGACCCGGCCCACCACGATGAGGTGGTCGCCGCCCGTGTGCACGGCGTGCAGGGAGCAGTCGATCCACGCCGCGGTGCCCAGGAGGCGGGGCGAGCCGGAGAACGGCGCGGGCTCGTGCTCGACCCCGGCGAACTTGTCCCCGCCGCTCACCGCGAAGCCGCGGCACAACCCGGCCTGGTGAGCCGCGAGCACGTTCACGCAGAACACGCCCGCGCGGGCGATGCGCGGCCAGGTCGTGGAGGACCGGCCGACCATGAACACGACGAGCGCGGGGTCGAGCGACAGGGAGGAGAAGGACTGGCACGCGAATCCGGCGGGGCCCGCCTCGCCGTCCCGCGCGGGCGCCGTGATCACCGTGACGCCGGTGGCGAAGTTCCCCAGCACGCGCCGGAACTCGGCCTGGTCGACCGGGGCGCGCTCGTCCTGGCCGACACAGCGCAGCTCCGGCCGGGGCAGGGCTTCGAAGGGCCCTTCCGCCGCAGGGGCCCCGACCGATCTGAGGTAGCGGACGGCGGTGGCCGCCATCCCGGCGTGTCCCATCACGCCTTCCATTGAAGCTGACGTCATGTCAGATGGGAAGGGGCGTGAGAGGGGTGCAGGAAGCTGTGTCTAGGCTGTGGCCATGGAGCGGGGGAACGTGAAGACCATGTGGCGGGACGGTGTTCGCGCGGCGTGGGAGAACCGGACGGCGGCCGCGGCGACGAGCGCGGCGGTGCTGCCGGCGGCCGGGCTCCTGTGGTGGCTGGCGGCGTCGACCCGCGACGACCACGGCGCCACCGGCGGCGGTCTGGGCGTGGCCTGTCTCGTCGTCCTCGCGCCCCTGGTCCTTCCGGTGCTCGGCCTCGCGCACGCCGCGGTGCACACCCTGCCGGCCGCCGCGCTCGCCCGGCCGGCGGCCCGGCTCACCCGGGGCCCCGAGTGGCTCTGGCATCTGGGGTACGCCGCGGTGGTCGCGGCGCTGTGGGCGGGGGTGGGCGCCGCGCTCGGCGCCTGGCCGTTCGCCGCCGCGGCCGGATGGCTCACGGCACTGGCCGTGCCGCCCGTGCTGGGGATCGCGTATCTGCGGGGTCGCGCCGCGCGCACCGGGCGGGCGTGGGGGTTCTGGCCCCTGTGGCGGCGTGCGGGTCTCGCGTCCCTCGCCCTGTGCGTCCTGGTCGTCTCGGCCGGGGCGGTCGCCTCGGTGGCGGGCCTGCTCGCGCCCTACCGGCCCCCGGTCCTGTCCGCCGCGCGGCTCGCCGGCGAGTGGCGCGGCGACGACGGGGCGGTCATGCGACTGGGCCAGGGCGGCCGGGTCGAACTGACCCGGGTGCCGGTGCGGCCCCCGACCGGTGCCCGGACCGACGAGGACTTCGCCGTGTGCGACGGCACCGGCACCTGGGTGCTCGACCGGAACGGCCGCTACGCGGCGGACGGTGACGAGGGACCCGGGCACCGCGACGGGGTCTTCGTACGGTTCGGCGGTGACTGCGGGCACGGGACGTTCTGGACGATCGGCGGCACGCGGCGGGAGCCCGAGCTGTTCGTCCTGTTCGGGGACGCCGACGCCGGCTCGCTGCGCGTCCTGAAGCGGGCCTGATCCGGCCGAGGGCCCGGGTGGACCGGAGGCGTCGCCGGGTTCGAGGGCCGGAGCTCACCTGCCCTCGAACGCGGCGTCCCGCCGCTGCACGAAGCTCGCGACGCCCTCCCGCGCGTCCGCCGTCGTCATGTTGATCTCCTGCGCGGCGGCCTCGGCCGCGAAGCACGTCGCCCGGTCCGTGTCCAGCGAGGCGTTGACCAGCTGCTTGGTGAGCGCGAGGGCGCGGGTGGGACCGGCGGCCAGGCGCTCCGCCCAGGCGCGGGCCGCCTTCTCCAGCCCGTCCGCCGGCACGACCCGGTTGACCAGCCCGAGGCGTTCGGCGTCCGCCGCCGACAGCGCGTCGCCGAAGAACATCAGCTCCTTGGCCCGACGGGGCCCGACGAGCCGGGGCAGGAGGTAGGCGCCCCCGGCGTCCGGGACCAGGCCGCGCCGCACGAACACCTCCACGAAGGAGGCCGACTCGGCGGCGATCACGAGGTCGCAGGCGAGGGCGAGATGCGCACCGAGCCCGGCCGCGACGCCGCCCACCGCCGCGATCACCGGCTTCTCGCAGTCCAGGACCGCGGCGATCAGCCGCTGGGCGCCCTCGCGCAGGGTGCGCGCCACATCGCCCGGTATCCGCTCGCCGCTCGCGCCCCCGCCGCGCAGGTCGGCCCCCGCGCAGAAGCCGCGGCCCGCTCCCGTGAGGACGACGGCGCGTACGTCCGGGTCGGCGGAGGCGTCCAGGAATTTCTGGATGAGTTGTTCGCGCAGGTCAGGGGTGATGGCGTTGAGGGAGGAGGGGCGGTTGAGGGTGAGCTGTGAGACGTGGCTGTCAGTGGTGTGCAGTACCAATGACTCGACGGGATCTTCGGGGGAAGGAGCCATCATGTTCCGTTTCGTCGTGTCGTGTTGCGTGGCCTTGTTTTGGGGCGTCGCCGCATCGGCCGGGGCGTCAGCCGCACACCGCCAGCGCGTCCAGCGCCACGGCTCCCTGCCCCCTGGGCAGCACCATCAGCGGGTTGATGTCCAGCTCCGCGATCTGGTCCCCGAGTTCGAGAGCCATCCGCTGGACGCGGAGCACGACCTCGACCAGCGCGTCGACGTCCGCCGGCGGTCGCCCGCGCACGCCGTCCAGCAGGGCCCGCCCCCGCAGTTCGAAGAGCATGTCCCGCGCCTGCTCCTCGCCGAAGGGCGGCACGCGCACCGCGGTGTCCCGCAGCACCTCGACCAGGACCCCCCCGAGCCCGACGGTGACCGTCGGCCCGAAGAGCCGGTCATGGCCGACGCCGACGACCATCTCCACCCCGCGCTCCACCATCTGGCACACCAGCACCCCGTCGAGCTTGATCTGCTCGTAGCGCGCGATGTCCGTCAGCTCCCGGTAGGCGTCCCGGACCTGGCTGGCGGAGGTGAGCCCGATCTTCACCAGGCCGAGTTCGGTCTTGTGGGCGATCTGCGCGCCGGACGCCTTCATGACCACCGGGTAGCCGACGAGCCCCGCCGCGCGCACGGCCGCCGCGGCGCTGGTCACCAACTGCTCGCGCGGTACGCGGATGCCGTACGCCCGCAGCAGCTGCTTCGCCGCGTGCTCGCTCAGCTGCTGCCCGGGCCGCATCAGCGCCTGCGCCTTGCGGTAGGAGGGCGAGGGCGTGCGGGGCGCCTCGTCGAAGGGGGAGCGGTAGCCGCGGACGAACCGCTGGTGGTCGAGATGGGAGCGCACCGCCGTCAGGCAGTTCGCGACGGTGCGGAAGGTCGCCACGCGCGGGGAGCCGAGCAGGGTCTCGCGATAGGCGGCCTCGGTGCCGACGGGCGAGCCCCACACCACGCACACCAGCTTGTCCGTGTGCTCCGCCGCGTCCACGAGATCCCGCACGAGCTTGTCGCTCAGCGGCGGGAAGGGCCCCGTGACAGGACAGATGAGCACACCCACCTGGGGGTCGGCGAGGATCGCGTCGATGATCCTGCGACCGCGCCAGTCGCCCACCGGGTGACCGCCGTTGTCGACGGGGTTGGCGACGCTCAGGTACTCGGGAATCCACTGGTGCAGCTCCGCCTGCTTCGCCTCGGAGAGGACCGGAAGGCGCAGGCCGGCCTCGGCGGCCAGGTCCGCGACGTGCGCGCCCGTGCCGCCCGAGATCGAATAGACGACGACGCCCTCGGCGCGCGGCGGGCGGGCGCGGGCCAGCAGGGTGGCGGTGTCCTGGAGTTCGTCGAGCCCGTCCACGCGGATTACCCCGTACTGCCGCATCGCCGCGTCGGCCACGTCGTCCGCGCCGGTCAGCTTGCCGGTGTGTGAGGCGGCCGTGCGGGCGCCGGTCTCGGTACGGCCGACCTTGACCGCGACGACCGGGACACCGCGCCGGGCGGCCCGGTCGGCGGCGAGCAGGAAGGAGCGGCCGTCCTTCAGGCCCTCGATGTAGCAGGCGATGGCGCCGACCTCGGGCCGTTCGGCGAAGTAGGAGATGAAGTCGGCGCTCTCCAGATCGGCCTCGTTCCCCGTCGGCGCCCAGTGGGAGAGCCGTATGCCCAGCTCCTGGAGGGCGAAGACGGGGCGGCCCTGGTGGCCGGACTGGGTGATGAGCGCGATGGCGGGCCCGTCCAGGTCGTCGCGGAACCGTTCGAAGGCGTTGAGGTTGGTGTTCGGTCCGAGCAGGCGCACGCCGGCCCGCTCCACCGCGGTGGCCAGCCGTTCCTGGGCCGCCGAGCCCTCCTCGCCCGTCTCGGCGAAACCGGAGGCGAAGGCGACGGCGAACTTCACCTTGGCGGTGCCGAGTTCCTCGATGAGAGGGAGGGGATCGGAGACGAGCAGCACGGCGAGATCGACCTGTTCCGGCAGATCCGCGAGAGAGGGGAGGCAGGGGATGCCGAAGACGGACCGGCGGGTGGGGTGCACGGGATGCAGCCGCGCGCCGACCCGCTCGGCCCAGGCGAGCAGCTGTCTGGTGATACCGGTGTTGGGTTTGCCCTCGGCGTCGGACGCGCCGACGACGACGACGGACTCGGGCCGGAAGAACCGGTCCAGATCGGGGGCGTCGCGGTGCAGCGGCCGTCCGCCGACGTCGAGGTCCCCGACGTCGGCCGGCCTGCCGTGCACCATGGGCGAGGGTTGCTCACCGCAGGCGATGGCCCGGGCCCGGCGGGAGTCGGTGGTGAGGGTGCCGTGGGTCGATCCAAGCATCTTTTCCGCCCGCTCCTGTGTGACGGCTCAATCAACTGACGCTCTGTCAGGTTACTGAACTGACGTGACGTCAGGAACGGGCGTGCAGACAAAAGCACGAATCCGCCGGGTGCGGGTGCGGGTGGGTGCGTGCGCGGGCCTGGAGTCGGCGACGGTCGCCTCAGGGGGCCGGGTGGGCCTTCTCCACGCGAGAGCCCGGCGAGCGGAGCCCGCCCGAACGGGACGGCTCCGCCCGCGCCGCCTCCGCCCGGGCCTTCGCCGCGCGGCGCGCCACCGCCTTCGCGATCTTCTGCGCGTCGATGGACAGTTCGCGGAGCGTGCCGCTGATCGGGTTGGTGAAGCCGGTGAAGTACAGGCCGGGAGCCGACTCCGGCGAGCGCGCGCCGTGCACCACCGGCCTGCCGCGCTCGTCGAGGACGCCGAGGTGGCCGACGACCCCCTCGAGGGCGCGGACGTACCCGGTGGCGGCGATCACGGCGTCCGGCGCGACGCGGCCGCCGTCGGCGAGCAGGACCTCCCCGCCCGCGAAGCCCTCGACGGCCGCCACGACCTCGACGCGCCCCTTGCGCACGGCGTCGACGAGTCCGGTGTCCAGCACGGGGATCGCGCCGTGCTTCGCGCGCGAGAAGAGCCCCGCGGCGGGCCGGGCCAGTCCGTGCGCCGACAGGTCGGGGACGCTCAGTCTCGCCTGGAGTCGGGCCAGCGGGTCGGCGAGCCGGGCCGGCAGGCGCCGCAGGAGTATCCCGCTGCGCTGCGCGGGCCACCCGGCGAGCGAGCGGCGCACGATGTGCGGTGCGGTGCGCACCGCCAGCCGCACACGGGCGGCCCCGCCCTCCACCAGGTCGACGGCGATGTCGGCGCCCGTGTTGCCGGCGCCGACGACCAGGACGTCACGGCCCGCGTAGGGCGCGGCGTCGCGGTACTCGCCCGCGTGCAGCAGCTCGACCGTGCGGGCGTCGCGCCCGGGCCACGCGGGCAGGTGGGGGGTGTGGTTGAAGCCGGTGGCGACGACGACCGCGCTGCCGGTCAGCTCCCGGCCGCCGGTGGCGTGCAGCAGCCAGCCGGTGCCGTCCGGGGCGGGCTCCACGCGGGAGACCTCGACGCCGGTGACGATCTCCAGCCCGTGGTGCTCGGCGTAGGTCTCCAGGTAGCGGATCACGTCGTCGCGCGCCACCCACCGCCCGAAGGAGCGCGGCACGGCCAGGCCCGGCAGGGCCGACAGGCGCCGCGTGGTGTGCAGGCGCAGCCGGTCGTAGTGCCGTCTCCAGCCGGCCCCGACGCGGTCCGACCGCTCCAGGACGACGGCCCGTATCCCCCGGGCGCGCAGCGCGTGGGCGGTGGCCAGGCCGCCCGGTCCGCCGCCGATGACGTAGACGGGCCGGTCCTCGTGGGACGGCACCACGGGGCGCGGCGAAGCGGTAGTCGAGTCGGCCATGAGCGGAGCGTATCCAGACGATTCCTTGATGGGTCTCGGTCAAGACCGGAATGCGTTGCGAATCGATCACGGCTGTAGGAGGAGTGCGTGGGGCCGGTGTCGTAGGCGGACCGGTTGCGGGGGAGCGGCGGACGGTGCGCGGCTCTTGCGTGGGGCCTTCCGGGCATCGAAACTGACGTACCGTCAGAAGTTTGGCCGCTGGAAAGGCGGGCGCCCCATGCACACGATCTGGCTCACCGGCGCGGAGTGGCTCGCCGTGCTCCGCATCGGCCTCGGACTGTGGTGGCTGGAGAGCTGGCGGCACAAGGACAAGAAGGCCTGGTTCGAACGGGGTTCCGGCATCGAGTGGGCCGCCGGCGTCGCGTCCCGGCACCGTCTGCCCGCCGTGCGCAAGGGCTTCGACCGGGTGGTCGCGCCCCGCCCGCGCGTCATGGCCCACATCGTCGTCCACGCGGAACTCGCCCTGGGCCTCGGCCTGACGGCGGGCTTCCTGACCCCGGTGGCCTTGGCCGGCGGTCTGCTCCTCAATGTCCTCTACTTCGTCCTCATGATCCACGACTGGGCGGAGCAGGGGCAGAACGCGATGATGGCGCTGATCTCGGCCGTGGCCCTGTTCGCGATGTCCTGGCAGACATGGTCGGCGGACAGCGCCCTGGGGCTGTTCGCGTGACCGGGCCGGGGGAGCCGACGGGCGGGCCCCGCCACGACCTGCCCGCCGTCGACGCCTTCACCCGTCCCTACTGGGACGCGGCGGCCCGGGGAACCCTGCTGATCCGCCGGTGCGCGGCGTGCGGGCGCGCGCACCACTTCCCGCGCGAGTTCTGCCCGTTCTGCTGGAGCGAGGACGTCACCTGGGAGCGGGCGAGCGGCCGGGCCACGCTCTACACCTGGTCCGTCGTCCACCGCAACGACCTCCCGCCGTTCACGGGCCGCACCCCCTACGTCGCCGCCGTGGTCGACCTCGCCGAGGGGCCGCGGATGATGACGGAGGTGGTGGAGTGCGAGGAGGCCGGACTGCGGGTGGGGATGGCGCTGCGGGCGTGCTTCCGGCGGGCCGGGGAGGGCGCGGTCCCGGTGTTCCGCCCCGGGAGTTGAGGCCCTGGGGCGCCCGGTGCGGAAATGGTCGAGACAGGCGACCGGGGCGCGGGCTTGAATGGACCGATGACCGACGTCAGGAACAGCGACCGCGCCGGCGGCGACCGGGCCGAAGACGACCTTCCCGACCTCTCCCCCGTCCTGCACGGCCACGGCCTGCGGCTGCGCTCCTGGGACGACGCGTCGGACGGCGATGTCGACGCCTGGCTGCGCGGGCTGACGGACCCGGACTTCCGGCGGTGGAACACACCGGTGAAGAGCGTGTCGGACAGGGAGAGCGCCCGGGAGTCGCTGCGCTGGAAGCTGGCGGCGGTGGCGGACGGCACCAGCGCCTCGTTCCGGATCACCGACGCGGCGAGCGGTGCGACGCTGGGGCACATCGGGGTCAACGAGATCGACCTGTTCCTGCGTACCGCGCGCGTCGGCTACTGGATCCTGCCCGAGGCCCGGGGCCAGGGGGTCGCGACCCGCGCCCTGGCCCTGGCCGCCCGCTGGGCCCTGACCGACCTGGGCGTGCACCGACTGGAGTTGGGCCACGCCGTCGGCCACGCGGCGTCCTGCCGCATCGCCGAGCGATGCGGCTTCCTCGTCGAGGGGACGCTGCGCGGCGCGATGCACGACGAGGCGCCGCCGGGCGGGTTCCGGGACGTGCATCTGCACGCCCGGGTCGCGACCGACCCGGACCCGGCGCTGCCCTGACGGGGCCCGCCGCGCGCCGAACGGAGCCTCGCGAGCCCCCTCAGGGCCACAGCAGCAGCTTGCTCCAGCCCTCCTCGGCCCGCCGGTAGACGAGCCGCACATGGCGGCGCTGCTCGTCCCCCTGGAAGAACTCCACCTCCTCGGGCCGCACCCGGTAGAGCGTCCAGGACGGAACCGGCGCCGCGGGTTCCCGGCGCGCCCGCTCCCAGGCCTCCTCGGACGCCCGCGCCAACTCCGCGACCGAGTCCAGGACGTCGCTCTGCCGCCCGGTGAGCGCGGCGGCGAGCGCGCCGGTGGAGCGGGCGTGCAGATCCGCCTGGCCCTCCTGGGAGGGTGCGGCGGTGACCGGTCCCCGCAGCCGGACCTGGCGACCCTGGACGGGCCAGTAGAACTCCAGCGCGGCGTACGGCCGTACCGCGAGCTGCCGGCCCTTGCGGCTGCCCGCGTGCGTGGCGAAGGTCCAGCCGTCCGCGTCCGCCCCGTGCAGCATCACGACGCGGACGTCCGGGGTGCCGTCGGCGTCGGCGGTCGCCAGGGCCATGGTGTGCGGCTCGCGCTGCCCGGCCGCCACCGCCCGGGCGAACCACTCCGTGAACAGCGCGAGCGGTTCGGCGGGCGTCGCGGCCGGGTCGAAGGCGGGCAGTTCGGTGGTGGCCGGGTCCCACACCCGCAGGGACCGCAGCAGTTCATGAAGATCCGTTGCCATGCCCCGAGTATGGCGAGGCGGCCCTCGCCGGGGGCCGGTCAGCATCCCAGCACCAGTGTTCCCGACGAGCAGAACCAGCCCCCCGTGCCGGAGGCGACCCCCAGCCGGGGCACCTCCCCGTCCCTGGTCCGCACCTGCCGCGCGCCGGCCGTGCCGCGCAGCTGCCGCACCGCCTCCACCAGCAGGAACAGCCCTCGCATCCCGGGGTGCTGGGCCGCCAGACCGCCCCCGTCGGTGTTCACCGGGAACCCCCCGCCCCGCGCCAGCAGCCTGCCCTTCTCCACGAAGGCGCCGCCCTCGCCCTTCGCGCAGAACCCGAGGTCCTCCAGCGTCACCAGCGTCATGTAGGTGAAGGCGTCGTAGATCTCCGCGAAGTCGATCTCCTGGGGGCGCACGCCGGCCCGCTCGAAGGCGAGCGCGCCGCTGACCGCCGCCGGGGACACGGTGAAGTCGTCCCACTCGGACATCGTCGTGTGCGAGACGTACTCCCCGGACCCGAGCACCCACACCGGCCGGGTGCGGCAGTCCGGCACGAGATCCTCGGCCACGATCAGCACCGCGGCCCCGCCGTCGGAGCGTATGCAGCAGTGCAGTCTGGTGAACGGATCCGCGACCATCGGCCCGGACAGCACCTCGTCGACCGTGACCGGCTCGCGGAACATGGCCTCGGGGTTCGCCGCCGCGTTGGCGCGCGCCTGCACGGCCACCTCGGCGAGCTGTTCCAGCGTGGTGCCGTACTCGTGCATGTGGCGCCGTGCCGCCATGGCGTACTTGGCGATGAGGGTGTGGCCGTAGGGGGCCTCGAACTGGAGGGGCCCGTGGGCGCCGAAGGACAGGTTCCCGGTGCGCCGGCCCGCCTTGATGTCGGCGCGGGCGGTGGAGCCGTACACCAGCAGCACCGCGCGGGCGTGCCCGGCCGCGATGGCGTCGGCCGCGTGGGCGGCCATGACCTCCCAGGTGGACCCGCCGACCGAGGTGGAGTCGACCCAGGTCGGCCGGAGCCCCAGATACTCCGCGACCTCCGCCGGAGCCAGGGTCCCGAGCCCCGCGGAGGCGAACCCGTCGATCACCCCGCGCTCCAGCCCCGCGTCCGCCAGCGCCCGGCGAGCGGCCTGTGCGTGCAGGGCGTACGACGTCGCCTCGTCGATCCGGCCACAGTCGGACAGCGCCACCCCGACGATGGCGGCCTTGCGGCCGGTCGCAGCAGTCATGAATCTGACGGTACATCAGATCGGTTGCCTGTCGCCCCCCTTCGTGGCCCGGTCGGGGAAATCGGTTCCACCCCTCCCGGTCGGCGGGCTCCCGGCCTAATATGACGGATCGTCAGATGAAGAAGGGACCACGCTCATGGACGCCCGCTTCACCGCTGAGCAGGAAGAGATACGCCGCACGGTGCGGGAGGCGCTCGCCAAGCACTGCGGGGCCGAGGACGTGCGGGCCGCCGTCCGGAACAGCGCCGGACACGACCCCGCCCTCTGGGACACCCTCGCCGGCCGGATCGGTCTGCCCGCGCTCGCGCTGCCCGGACGGTACGGCGGCGTCGGCTGCTCCGCCACCGAACTCGCCCTCGCCTGCGAGGAGGTGGGACGCGCGCTCGCCCCCTCCCCGCTGCTGGCCACCGCCGTGCTCGCCGCGCCCCTGCTGCTCGCCCTCGGCACCGAGGACCAGCGCACCGCACTGCTCCCGCGCCTCGCCTCCGGCGAACTGACCGCCACCCTCGCCGTCCCCGGCACCGCCCTCGCCACCGCCCTCGGCCTCGTCGACGGCAACCGGGGCGACTGGGCCGGCGGGGGCCGCGCCGGCGGCATCCAGGCGCGGCGCGCCGACGGCGCCTGGCGGCTGTACGGGGAGGCGAGCCAGGTGCTGGACGGGCACAGCGCCGGGCTCCTGGTCGTGGCCGCCCACGCCGGTGGCTACGCCCGGTCCCGGACCCTGCTCTTCCTCGTACGGGCGGAGACCGGCCCGCTGCGGACCAGGCAGACCGCGTTGGACGCGACCCGACCCCTGGCGCGGGTGCGGCTGCCCGACGTGGAGGCCGAGCTGCTGGGCGAGGCCGGGGCCGACGTGCTCGGCGCGCTCGCCGCCGCCGGGGACCGGGCGGCGGCCGTCCTCGCCTGCGAGGCGGTCGGCGCGGCCGACCGGATCCTGGAGCGGACCGTCCGCCACGTCGAGCGGCGGGAGCAGTTCGGGCGGCCGATCGGGTCCTTCCAGGCCGTGAAGCACCGGCTGGCCGATGTGTACGTGCGGGTGCAGGCGGCCCGCTCGGCGGCCTACTACGCGGCCTGGTCGGCAGGCGCGCCGGGGGCGGTCGAGGCCGTGGGCGGACTCGCGCTCGCCTCCGCGCTGCAGGCGCTGCGGGCCGCCGCCTCCGAAGGGATCCAGCTCCACGGCGGCATCGGCTTCACCTGGGAGCACGAGGCGCATCTGTACTTCAAGCGGGCCGCCGGGGACGAGCTGCTGTTCGGCCCCGTGCACCGGCTGCGCGCCCACGCCGCCGACCGGGCGGGGATCTTCGAGCAGGGGGAGGTGGCCGTATGACCGGCGGCGGAGCGGGGCTCGGGGTGCGGCTCGTGCGGAAGGTGTCGTCCACGCGGGGCTTCGCCAAGGTCGCCCCACACGTGGTGCCCGCCCTCGACCGTGCCGCGCACCGGATGACCCGCGGGCGGGTCGTCCTCAGCGCGCGGGTGCTGCCGAGCGTGATCCTCACGGCCACCGGAGCCCGCAGCGGCCTGCCGCGCCGTACGCCGCTCGCGTGCATGCCGGAGGAGGGCGGCGGGACGTGGATCCTCGTCGGGTCCAACTTCGGGCGCACCGCTCACCCGGCCTGGACCGCCAACCTGCTCGCACATCCCGACGCGGAGATCAGCTGGAGGGGGCGGGACATCCCGGTCACGGCCCGTTTGCTGCGCGGCGCGGAGCGGGACGCGGTCTGGGCGGAGGTGGTGGCCTTCTGGCCGCCGTACGCGACGTACCAGGCGCGGGTGGATCGTCGGATCCGGCTGTTTCGGATCGTACGGCGGTGACGGTACGGCGGTGAGCGTACGCGGCGTACGCGGCGGCGGCGCGGCCGGAGCGCCGCCCGCAGGGCAGGACATGACAGGACATGTGCCCGGAGCCCGGAACAGCCGACGTCCTACCGTGCGGGTCTCACTTCGTCGGCTTCCTGCCCGTCACGCCCAGATGGACCAACAGCGCCAGATTCGGCTTGAGTTCGGCCTGCTTGACGCCCCAGGACTGGAAGCCCTTCTGGTGCGAGGCCACGGACGCGAGCATCGCCACGAGCGCGCCGGCGACGGCCGCCGGGTTCACGTCCTTGTCGACCCGTCCCTTGGACTGGAGTTCGGTGATCGAATCCGCGAGGGAGTTGTTCACCGAGTTCAGGATCTTCATCCGGATCTTGTAGAACCGCTTGTCGCCCTCGGCGGCTCCCAGGTCGACCACGCGCAGGATGGCGTCGTGCCTGCGCCAGAAGTCCAGGAACCCGTCCACGAGTTCCTGCGCCGTCGCCCAGCCGGCCTTGCCGGCCCAGGAGCGCCCGGCGAGCAGTTCGGTCAGCCCGGCGCCGTCCGCGGCCATGCGCTCGGCGATCTCCAGGACGGCGCCCTCGACGTCCGGGAAGTACTGGTAGAAGGTCGCCGGTGACGTCCCTGCCTTCCGGGCGACATCGATGACTTTGACGTCCCGGTAGGGCGACGAGCTGAGCATGTCGCTGAGGCAGTCCAGCAGCTTCTGCCGGGTCGCCTGCCCGCGCCGACCGGCCACGCGGCCGTCGACGGTACGTACTTGTCCTGTCATGCCGTCAGCTTACCGACGGGTGATCGGAGCGCGATTCGGCCGACTGCAAATGGGGAGGGGGGTGCTCCACGGGGGTCCTCGGACCTGCTCGCAGCCGCCTCTCCGACCGGTCCGTGCGGGCCCCGGCAGAAGAGTGGCCGTCACGGAAAGTGAGAGGCCAGTTTCTTTGTGTACACTCTCGGGCACTTTCCGGGAGGGGCGGGCGTTCCCTTGTGTGGGAGCCGGTGTCCGGTGGGGTGGGCGGGCGTGGATTTGTCCGCAGACACCCCGACTCGCCCCCGGGTTCGCAACCGGTGCTCCGGGCAGGGAGAATCAGGCTGCGTGCCGCCATGGCGGTGCGGTGGTGAGACGCTGCACGGGGTCGCGTGCACGACGCGGATGAACGCGACCCGTACGGGGAGGTGGCAGGCAAGTGGTGGATCAGCTGACACAGCACGACCCGCGGCGGATCGGTCCGTTCGAGGTGCTGGGACGGCTGGGTGCCGGCGGCATGGGGCTGGTCTATCTCGCGCGCTCGGCCTCCGGGCGCCGCGTGGCGATCAAGACCGTGCGCACGGAACTGGCCGAGGACCAGCTCTTCCGGGTCCGCTTCACCCGCGAGGTGGAGGCGGCGCGCGCGGTCTCCGGCTTCTACACGGCGGCCGTGGTCGACGCCGACCCCCGCGCGGCCGTGCCGTGGCTGGCGACCGCGTACGTGCCCGCGCCCTCCCTGGAAGAGATAGTGACCGAGTGCGGGCCGATGCCGGCCCAGGCGGTGCGCTGGCTGGCGGCGGGCGTGGCCGAGGCGCTCCAGTCGATCCACGGCGCCGGGCTGGTCCACCGCGATCTGAAGCCGTCGAACGTCCTGGTCGTGGAGGACGGCCCCCGGGTGATCGACTTCGGCATCGCCTCCGGCGTGTCGAACACACGTTTGACGATGACGAACGTCGCCGTGGGCACCCCCGCCTACATGTCCCCGGAGCAGGCGAAGGACTCGCGCAGCGTGACCGGCGCCAGCGATGTCTTCTCGCTGGGCTCGATGCTCGTCTTCGCCGCCACCGGCCATCCGCCCTTCCACGGCGCGAACCCCGTCGAGACCGTCTTCATGCTGCTGCGCGAGGGCCCGGACCTGTCGGGGCTGCCCGACGAGCTGCGCCCGCTCATCGAGTCCTGCATGCAGATGGAGGCCCCCGCCCGCCCGAACCCGGCCGACCTCCAGGCCCAGCTGGCCCCCCATCTGTTCGGCTCCGGCTCGGACGACAGCGGCACGGCGTCGGCGTGGCTGCCCGAGAAGGCCGTCTCCCTGATCGAGGGGAGACGCGGCGGGCGTCCCGCGGTGAAGCCGTCCCCGTCCGCGAGCCGGGGCGGCGGCGTCCGGCCCACCGCGGTGCCGCCCCCGCCGTCGCACGCCCCTGGTCAGGCCCCCGTGCACGCCCCCGCGCCCGTGCCGGTCGGCGGGCCCGGCGGCGGACCGGTGCTGCTCGCGGGCGCCTCCGTGCCGATCGGGCCCGGACCGCGCGTCGCCGACGCCCGTGCCGCCGCCGTGAAGGCGCCTCCCCCGGAGGCGGGCCTCGTCGCGTCCTGGTCCCGGCCGGGTGCCGGGACGGGCACCGCACCCGCCGTCGCACCCCCCTCGGTCGCCCCGACCGCCGCGCCCTCGGAGGGCGCCACCGGCTGGCGTCCCTGGCGTTTTCGTATGTCCAACGACGTATGGGGCACCCCCTCGGTCGCCGAGGACCTGGTCTACGTCACCTCGTTCGAGGTGCACGCCCTGGACGTGGCGACGGGCCGCCGCCGCTTCAAGACGCGGGACGTGGCCTGGTCGATGGCGGTGGCGGGCGGCCGCGTCCACGCCTCCGACGGCCCGACGCTCTTCGCGCTGGACGCCCGGGAGGGCGCGGACCTGTGGCGGCTGTCGCTGGACGGCTGGGTGTACTCCGTCCAGGCCGACCGCGGCACGGTCGTCACCGGCACCCGGGGCGGCGGCGTGCAGGCCTGGGAGGCGGCGAACGGCCAGAAGCTGTGGGAGCTCACCGGGGCGCAGACGGACTTCGAGACACCGGAGGCCGGACCGCTGGTCCAGGACGGCACGGTGTACGTCTGGAAGGACGCCCGGCTGCTGGCGCTGGACGCGCGCACGGGCGACGAGCGCTGGTCGTACCCGATCGGCGACGCGGCCTCCTGCGGCGGCGTCCCCGTGCGCCTGACCCAGGCCGCGGACGGCTACGTGTACGTCTCGGCCGGCGCCCGGGTCCTGGCCATCGAGGTCACGAGCGGCATGGTGCGCTGGCACTTCGAGGCCCCGGCGGTCTTCCTGTGCCCGCCGGCCTTCGTACCGGGCCCCGCGGTGACGGGCGGCGGCGTCTACCTGGCCGACTACCTGGGCACGGTGTACGCGCTGGACGCCACGGACGGCCGCGACCGCTGGCGCATCGCCACCGAGTCGCGGGCCTCGATCGAGCCGGTGCTGGTGGCGGCCGGGCACGTCCACGTGGGCAGCGGAAAGGGCCTCTACACCCTCGACGCGGTCACGGGCACGCCGAAGTGGCGTTTCCAGTCGGGCGGCGACATCGTGGGCTCCCCGGCGGTGGCGGAGGGCCGCATCCACTTCGGCTCCACGGACCACCTGCTCTACACGCTCAAGGCGGACGACGGCCGGCTGCGCTGGAAGCTGGCCACCGGCGGCGAGATCACCGGTGCGCCGGTGGTGAAGGACGGCGTGGTCTACGCGTGCAGCAAGGACCGCTGCGTGTACGCCCTGGACGCGGAGAAGGGGACGGGGACGGCGCGCACCACCTGATCCGTCCCGTGGGCCGGGCGGGTACGGTGTCGGCATGTTCATACGGGGGAGCGGTCTCAGGTTCACCGCTGTGACGGTCATGGTGGTGCTGGCGCTGACGGGGTTCTCCCACGGGCACCACGGCAGCCACAGCAGCCACGGGCACGGTGGGAGCGGCGGCGGGTGCAGCAGCTCCCACCAGGACCATGACAGCTACTCGTCGAGCGGCAGCGGGGGCAGTGGCGGGGGAAGCTCCTCCTACCGGCGGCCCCGCTACCGCACCACCCCCGCGTCCCGCCCGAGCGCCAGCGCCAGCGCCAGCGCCTACGGCTCTCCGGCCGCCGGGACCGTGAAGCTCGTGAGCTGCGCCAGCGAGGGGAAGCCGTACGCGACGGTCCAGGTCACCAACCCAGGCGGACGTGCGAACGAGTTCGTCGTCCGGGTCGACTTCGAGGACCGGGCGGGCACCCGGCTCGCCACGAACACGGCACGGGTGACGGCACCCGCGGGCGGCACCGCGCTCGCCAAGGTCGCCGTGGCCCCCGGCCTGGCCCGAGAGATCGCCCACTGCGTACCCGCCCCCACCGCCTCCCCCGGCTGACGCCCGCCACACCGAGAGCACACACCGGGCACCGCCCCCGGACAGGCGAGCGCTGCCCGCCGCAGGTGCTAGCGCAGCCGGTACCCCGGTGTTCGCTCGTGTCTGGCCGTGAACAGTTCCGTCTGCCGCCCGGCCGGGAGGTTTCCGAGGGCGATCAGCGCGGGTGCCTGGGCGAAGGAGTGGGCCCGGGAGGCCTCCCGGGCCGTCCACAGGGCCCGTACGGTGCCCTGTACCGCGTCGGGTGGATACGACGCGATGACGGTGGCGCAGCGCACGGCGGCGGCCACGGCGGCACCGGGCTCGGTGAGTTCGGACACCAGACCGATCTCGTGCGCCCGCCGTGCCGAGATCCGCTCCGCGGTCCCCATGAGCGCCATCCGCGCCGCCTCCCCGTACGGCATCCGCTGGGCCATGGCGGTGGACTCGTACGCGCTGACCATGCCGTAGGTGGTGTGCGGGTCGAAGAACGTCGCGCTGGTGTCCGCGACGATGAACTCGCACTCGCCGAGCAGGTAGAACGCCCCTCCGCAGGCCATCCCGCACACGGCGGCGATCACCGGTGTCCACAGGCCGTTCGCCTTCGGGCCGATGCCGAGCAGCGGATCGTCCACCATGTAGGGGGAGCGGGGCTGCGGCACGTCCGCGCCCCGGTCGATGCCCGTGCAGAAGGCCCGCTCGCCCGCGCCGGTGAGGACGACGGCGCGCACGGTGTCGTCGAAGCGCAGCTCCTGCCAGCAGGAGGCCAGTGCGCGGGCCAGATCCAGGTCGATGGCGTTGAGCCGCTCCGGCCGGTCGAGCGTGACGACGGCGACCCCGGTGTCCTGGTCCGCCGCCACCCGCAGCCCGCCGCTCACGGCCGTTCCAGGACCCAGCGCGGCAGCCCGTCCGAGCCGAACACGGCCCGCACCCGCGCCCCGATGCGCACCTGGTCCGGGGGCACCGAGTCCAACGGCGCGTCCGGATCCGTGACGAGGTTGCCGACCAGCCGGATGCGCGGGGCCTCGGTCAGCTCCACGAGGATCACGTTGTACGGGGCGCGGGCCGCGTAGGCGGGCAGCAGCGGCGGATGCGGGACGACGTACGACCAGATCCGCCCCTGCCCGCTCATGGGCCGCCACGCGCTGTCGAACGACTGGCAGTGCGGGCAGCACGGGCGGGGCGGGAAGCGGAGTTCGCTGCAGTCGGCGCAGGCCTGGACGCGCAGCTCGCCCCGGGCGGCGTACTCCCAGAAGGGCTCGCCGTCCGCGTCGTGGACGGGGGTCAGGAGGGTGTCGGACATGGCTCAGCTCCTCAGCAGCAGGGCGGAGGTGGGAACCCCCTCGCCGGCGGTGACCAGGCAGGTGGCGGCGCCCGGGACCTGCGCGGTGCTGGTGCCGCGCAGCTGCCGTACGCCCTCGTTGATGAGGTTGAAGCCGTGCACGTAGGCCTCGGACAGGCCGCCGCCCGAGGTGTTGAGGGGCAGTCGTCCGCCGATCTCCAGCGCGCCCCCCTCGGTGAACGCGCCGCCCTCGCCCCGGCCGCAGAAGCCGTACCCCTCCAGGGAGAGCGGTATGAGGACGCTGAAGGCGTCGTAGATCTGGGCGACGTCGACGTCCTCGGGGGTGAGGTCGGCGTGCTTCCACAGATGGCGCCCGGCGGTCCAGGCGGGGCCGGTGAGCGGATCGTCGTTCCAGTAGTTGACCATCCCGTGGTGCTGGGTGGGCAGCCCCTGCGCGGCGGAGTGGACGTACACGGGCCGCTGCCGGCAGTCGCGGGCGCGCTCGGCGGACACGACCACGCAGGCCAGCGCGCCGTCCGTCTCCAGGCAGTTGTCGAACAGGCACAGCGGTTCGCTGATCCAGCGGGCGTCCATGTACATCTCCCGGGTCAGCGGGCGGTCGTACATGATCGCGGCGGGGTTCTGGTTGGCGCGGTTGCGGCAGGCGAGGGCGACGTTGAAGAGGTGGTCGCGGCTCGCCCCGTACTCGTGCATGTAGCGGCGGGCCAGCATCCCGATCTCGTCCACCGGCCGCAGCAGGCCGAAGGGCCGGGTCCACTGGGCGGGGGTGGGCAGTTGCACGTCGGTGTTGCGCCAGGGCCGGGGCCCGCTGCCGCGCTTGCGGGAGCGCCAGGCGACGCCGACGGTGGCCTGGCCGGTGGCGACGGCGGCGGCGAGATGGGCGACGGTGGCGCAGGAACCCCCGCCTCCGAAGCCGACCTTGCTGAAGAAGGTCAGGTCCCCGAACCCGACCGCCTTCGCCACCTCCACCTCGTCGGTCTCCTCCATGGTGTACGAGGCGAGCGCGTCCACCTCGCCCGGGGCGATCCCGGCGTCGTCGAGCGCGGCGAGGATGGCCCGGCACGCCAACGCCCGCTCCGATTCGGGTAGCTGGCGGGCGAAGGCGGTCTGCCCGATGCCGACGACGGCGGTCGCGTCCTTGAGTCCTGCCCCTGCCATGGGCACACCTCCGTGGGGAGTCCCGGCGCCGGTGCCCCTTCCGGGCGCCAGGCACCCTGGTGGCTGACGGGTCGTCAGGCTACAACTAATCTGACGAACAGTCAGCTAGTGCTGGGGAGGCCGCTGTGCGCGGTGACATGGAGTGGGGGAGCGTTCCGGGCCTGGTGCGCAGCGCCGCCCGGCGCTACGGCGACACCGAGGCGGTGGTCGAGGGCCGCACCCGGATCTCGTACGCCGAACTGGGCGCCCGGGTGGAGCGCGCGGCCGCCGCCTGCATGGCGAGCGGTGTCGGCGTCGGCGACCGGGTGGCGATCTGGGCGCCGAACAGCCTCGACTGGATCGTCTCGGCGCTGGGCGCGGTCTGCGCGGGCGCGGTCCTGGTACCGCTGAACACCCGGTTCAAGGGCGCGGAGGCCGCCTACGTCCTTCACCGCAGCCGGGCCAGGCTGCTCTTCGTCACGGGCACGTTCCTCGGGACGTCGTACGTGGCCGCGCTGCGCCGGGCGGCGGGCCAGGGGCCCGGGGGCGGACCGCTCCCCGGCCTGCCGCACCTGGACCAGGTGGTGGTCCTGGCGGACGACGCCCCGGCCGACTTCCGCACCTGGAAGGACTTCCTCGCCGGCGGCGAGGGGACCGGGGGCCCGGAGGTGCGGGCCCGGTCGGCGGCCCTCGGCGGCGACAGCCCCTCGGACATCGTCTTCACCTCGGGCACGACGGGCCGGCCCAAGGGCGCCGTGATCACCCACGCCCAGACGCTGCGGGCGTACGGGATCTGGACCGAACTGGCGGGCCTGCGCCACGGCGACCGCTATCTGATCGTGAACCCCTTCTTCCACACCTTCGGCTACAAGGCCGGCGTGCTGGCGTGCCTGATGCGGGGCGCGACGATGATCCCGCAGCCGGTGTTCGACGTGGACACGGCCCTGGCGAACATCGCCGCGGAACGCGTCTCCGTGCTCCCCGGGCCACCCGCCCTCCACCAGTCCCTCCTGGACCACCCCGCCCGCGCCGCCCACGACCTGTCGGCCCTGCGCCTGGTGGTGACCGGTGCGGCCGTGGTCCCGCTGCGCCTGGTGGAGCGCCTCCGGGGCGAGCTGGGGGTCCGGACGGTGCTGACGGCGTACGGCCTGTCGGAGGCGAGCGGCTTCGTCACCATGTGCCGCCAGGAGGACGACCCCGTGGTGATCGCCACGACGTCCGGCCGGGCGATCCCCGGCACCGAGGTGAGGGTGGTGGACGCCGAGGGCGCCGCGCAGGCTTCCGGTACCCCGGGGGAGATCCTGGTGCGCGGATTCCACGTCATGCGCGGCTACTTCGAGGACGAGCGGGCCACGGAGGAGGTCCTCACCCCGGACGGCTGGCTGCGCACCGGCGACGTCGGCGTCCTGGACGCGTCGGGCAACCTGCGCATCACGGACCGGATCAAGGACATGTTCATCGTGGGCGGCTTCAACGCCTACCCGGCGGAGATCGAGCAACTGCTCGGCCTGCACCCGGACGTGGCGGACGTGGCGGTGATCGGCGTACCGGACGGGCGCCTGGGCGAGGTCGGCAGGGCGTATGTCGTGCGGCGCCCGGGCTCCCGCCTGACCGCCGACGACCTGATCGCCTGGTCGCGGCGGGAGATGGCGAACTACAAGGTCCCCAGGACGGTGGAGTTCGTCCCGGAGCTGCCGCGCAACGCCAGCGGGAAGGTGGTGAAGGGCGAGCTGCGCGCCCGGTGTTGACGCGCCGGTGGAACGGGCCGCGCCGCTCGCTCAGATGGGGGCGATGGAGTCCCGGGCCCAGATCTGGAGGGCGTGGATCTCGTCCATCGCCTCGCGCCAGGCCGGGTCGTCGCGGTGCACGCTGCGTGCGGTGTAGACGGCCGCGCGCAGCCGCGCGGCCAGGGCCGGGGTCCGGGCGATCTCGATCGCCACGGCCCAGCTCTCCAGGAACTGGTTGATCGGGCCGAGGCTGCGCGTGCGCGCCGCAAGGGCGATGGCCTCGTCCTTCTGCTGCTCCATCTCGGGCAGCCGGTGCGGGGCCACCTGGGCCAGGGCGATTCGAAGGGCCGCGGGTGTCCGCTCGGGCCTGGCGACGACCGGCTCGGCGGCCTCGATCTGCTGTGCGGTCATGCTGCTCCTCCAACCCGTGACACACCTCGGCCGCGACGGCTCCCCCTCCGCGCCGCCGCGGCCGACCCCCGTGTGCAGATGAGTCTGATCAGGCCTTCTCATCCATCGCGTGGTTGTCCTGCGGGGTCGCCGTACCACCCGTGGCGTCCTTCAGCACCGCGACCTCGTCGTCCATCGCGTGGTTGTCGAGCGGCTTGGCGCCCTCCACGTCCATGGCGTGGTTGTCGAGCGGCTTGACGATGGGGTCTTTCTTTGCGTCGCTCATGGACTTGCAACTCCCGTTCAGTGATGGGCGATACCCGCCCGGCAGCTCCCCCGGGGGCCGCCGGACAGGTATATCAGGGCCGTTCACCCTAGCGGCAGCGATGGCCGCTGACCCGGTTGCCCCCCGACACCGCGGATCGACAACAACCAGCTTGCCCTGCCGCGATAAACGAACGATGAACGCCTCATGCGGCCTGCTCACAGCCCTTGCGAGGCCGCCGCGGCGGTGAGCATGGTCCGCACGTCGGCCGCTTCGGGTGAGCCGAGTTGGTCGAAGACGTCGACGGCCTCCTGCCAGCAGGCCCGGGCCCGGCCGTTCTGGCCCAGCCGGCTGAGAGCCCGGCCGAGCACGGTCAGGGCGAGGCCGCGCTGCCATTCGCCCCCGATGCCGCGCAGGACCGCCAGTGTCTGCTCCGCCAGGGCGGCGCTCTCGGTCGGTCTGCGGCCGGCCAGGTGCGCCTCCGCGAGGCGGATGAGCGTCATCCCCTCCCACAGCCGCTGCCTGCTGTCGCGGAACACCTCCAGCGCCTCGGTCAGGCTGCGGACGGCGGAGTCCAGTTCCCCCTGGCCGGTGAGCGCCAGCCCGAGGGCGTAGCGGCCGTTGGCGCCGCGCAGGGTGTGGCCCAGCCGGTCGTAGATGGCGGTGCCCTGCCGGGCGAGGCCCACGGCATCCGCGACCTGCCCCATGGCCAACTGGATACGGGAGAGGTTGCACAGGGCACTGGCCTCCCCCGCGAGGTTCTCGTCCAGCCTGAAGCTCGCGATGGCCAGGCGCAGATGAGCCTCGCCGTCGGCGTGACGGTTCTGGTAGAGGGCGATGATGCCGCGATCGTTGGCGGCCCAGCACTTGGGCGCCAGGTCGTGCGACGCCTCGGCGAGTTCCATCGCCCTGCGCGCTTCGTCGTCCGCCTGGCCGAACCGCCCGGCCACCAGGTGCACGTTGGTCAGCGTGGTGAGCACACGGCTGCGCGCCCTGGCGTCCCGCGCCTCGTCGGCCGCGTGCCGCAGAACGTGCGCCGCGGCCTCGTACTGCTTCGAGTTGGCGCCGGACTCGGCGAGGTCCTTCGCCACCCACAGCAGGTCGACGGCGCGCCGCAGCGTCCCGCTCCCGGTGCGCTGCTGGACGAACGCGAGGAGGCTGTTGGCCTCCGCGTAGAGCCAGTCCTGGGCCTCGTACCGGCTCTCGAACGTCAGGCCCGGGTGCGCGGTGGCCTCCAGGTGATCCACCAGCCGGTCCCCGGGGCGTTCGATCGCGTACACGCCCGCCGCGGTGGCCAGGTAGAAGTCCAGCAGTCGCGACATCGCCGCGTCCCGCTCGCCCGGTGGCTGCTCGTCGCGTTCCGCGCACGCCCGCGCGTAGAGGCGGACCAGGTCGTGGAAGCGGTAGCGGCCCGGTGCCGCGGACTCCAGGAGGGAGGTGTCGACCAGCGCCTCCAGCAGGTCCTCCGCGTCCTCGGGCGGAAGGTCGAGGACCGCGGCCGCCGCCACGAGGGAGATGTCCGGGCCGTCGGCGAGCCCGAGCAGCCGGAACGCGCGCGCCTGCGCGGGTTCGAGCTGCCCGTAGCCCAGCTCGAACGTGGCCTTCACCGCCAGGTCACCGGCCTGCAACTCGTCCAGCCGCCGCCGCTCGTCCGCCAGCTTCGCCGCCAGCACCGAGACCGTCCAGGTGCGGCGCGCGGCGAGGCGGGAGGCCGCGATGCGGATGGCGAGGGGCAGGAAGCCGCACGCCGCGACCACGTCGAGCGCGGCCTCGCGCTCCGATCCCACCCGCTCCTCGCCCACGATCTTCGTGAACAGCGCCAGCGCCTCGTCCGGGGACATCACGTCGAGGTCCACGAGATGGGCGCCCGCAAGGCCCACCATGCGCACCCGCGAGGTGACCAGGGCCGCGCAGCCCTCCGTGCCGGGCAGCAGCGGGCGCACCTGCGCCGCGTCCTTGGCGTTGTCCAGCAGGACCAGCACCCGCCGCCCGTCCAGCATCGAGCGGTACAGCGCCGCCCGCTCCTCCAGCGAGTCCGGCACGGCGGACTCCGCCGTGCCCAGGGCGCGCAGGAAGGAGCCGAGGACCGTGTCGGGCTCGGCCGCGCGCTGCCCGGCGCCCTGGAGGTCCACGTAGAGCTGGCCGTCGGGGAACGCGCCGCGCGCCTGGTGCGCCACATGCACCGCGAGGGTCGTCTTGCCCACGCCGCCGATGCCGGCCAGGGCGGAGACGGCCATGATCCGGCCCTCCGACGAGGCGAGCACCTCGCTCAGTTCGGTCACGACGGCGGACCGGCCGGTGAAGTCGGGCACGGTGGCCGGGAGCTGGGCCGGGCGCACCGGCACGGAGGCCGGCTCCGAGGCCGGGGCCGACGGCTCCGCGAGGGCCGGGTCCGCCCGCAGGATCCGCTGCTGGAGTTCCTTCAGGCCCGGGCGGGGGTCCACGCCCAGTTCGTCGGCCAGCAGACGGCGGGTGTCCGCGTACACGGCCAGCGCCTCGGCCTGGCGGCCCGAGCGGTACAGCGCCAGCATCAGCAGCTCCCGCAGCCGCTCGCGCAGCGGATGGGCCGCCGTCAGCGCGGTGAGCTCGGAGACCGCCTGCGCGTGGCAGCCCTGCTCCAGGTCCATGTCGAGCCGGGAGTCGAGGAGTTGCAGCCGCCATTCCTCCAGGCGGGTGCGCTGGGTGTCGGCGTAGGGGCCGGGCACGTTCGCCAGCGTCTCCCCGTCCCACAGCGCCAGCGCCTCGTTGAGCACCTGGCGGGCGTGGGACAGGTCGCCCGCGCTCCGCGCCTTCTCGGCGTCCGCCGCCAGGTCCTGGGCGACGGTGAGGTCCAGGAAGCGCGGTTCGCCCAGCCGCAGCGCGTATCCGCCGGACTCGCTGTGCAGCACCCCGGGGGAGAAGACCTTGCGCAGCCGGGAGGCGTAGGTCCGCAGGGCCGCCAGCGCCCGGGGCGGCGGTTCCTCGCCCCACAGCGCGTCGATCAGCTCGCCGGCGGTCGCGGTACGGCCCTCGCGCAGCAGCAGCGCGGCCAGCAGGGCACGCTGCTGGGGCGAGCCCGTGGCCAGCGGTTCCTCTCCGCGCCAGGCGCGCACCGGCCCGAGTACACCGAAGCGCAAGTCCGCCGACACCTCGGGACTCCGCTGCTCAGCCACTCGCGGTACACCGTCCATCGCTGCCCCCAGGCCCCCCGTCGATCCGTATTCAGTCGATCCGTATTCAACCGAGGAGCCCAGTTTGCCTTGTGCATGGCAGAAACGTCAGCCGCGGGAGACGCCGATCACAGGCGGGTGGGCCCCGCCTCACATCGTCTCCACAGGTTCTTCGCGTCTGCCGGGAATTCGGGATTCCTCGCGCGGTGAAACCCGCGCACCGCACAGTAGCCGACCTGACGCCCGAGCGCCGTCCCCCTAGCTGACGCTTCGTCAGATCAGCGCTACCGTGACCGCCATGGAGACCTCAGCGACCTCAACGGCAGGCGGCACCTTCCCGAGGATCATCTCGGTCGACGACCACACCGTGGAGCCCCCGCACGTCTGGCAGGACCGGCTCCCGAGCAGGTACCGCGACATCGGCCCGCGCGTCGTCCGCGCCCCCCTGAAGGACATGACCTTCCTCGGCGGCAGGTTCGCCCCCGTCATGGGCGCGCCCGGCGACGAGGGGCCCGTCGGGGACTGGTGGGTGTACGAGGACCTGCACCGGCCCCTCACCCGCCTCGACACCGCCGTCGGCTACAGCAGGGACGAGATCAGGCTCGAGGTCATCACCTACGAGCAGATGCGCCCCGGCTCCTACGACGTGCCCCGGCGCCTGGCCGACATGGACGTCAACCACGTCCAGTCCGCCCTGTGCTTCCCGACCTTCCCGCGTTTTTGCGGCCAGACCTTCACCGAGGCGAAGGACCGCGAGCTCGCGCTGCTCTCGGTGCGCGCCTACAACGACTGGATGGTGGAGGAGTGGTGCGGCCCCGACGCGCACGGCCGCCTCATACCCCTCACCCTCATCCCCCTGTGGGACCCCGAACTCGCCGCCGCCGAGGTGCGCCGCAACGCCGCGCGCGGGGTCCGGGCCGTCGCCTTCTCCGAGATCCCGCCCCGCCTGGGGCTGCCCTCCGTCCACACCGACGCCTGGGACCCCTTCCTCGCCGCCTGCGACGAGACCGGCACCGTCGTGGCGATGCACATCGGCTCCAGCAGCCAGATGCCGTCCACCTCCGCCGACGCCCCGCCCGCCGTCGGGTCCACCATCACCTTCGCCAACTGCTGCTTCTCGATGGTCGACTGGCTGATGAGCGGCAAGTTCGAGCGGTTCGCGAACCTCAGGGTGATGTACGCGGAGGGCCAGATCGGCTGGATCCCGTACATCCTCGAACGCGCCGACGTCGTCTGGGAGGAGAACCGCGCCTGGGGCGGCGTCGCGGACAAGGTGCACCGCCCGCCGTCCGAACTGTTCGCCGAGCACGTCTTCGGCTGCTTCTTCGACGACGCGTTCGGCCTCAGGAACCTGGACGCGATCGGCACCGGGAACGTGCTCTACGAGACCGACTACCCGCACTCCGACTCCACCTGGCCGAAGTCGCGGGAGGTCGGCGAGGCCCAGATGGGCCACCTGGACGCGGACGTCGTGGACCGGATCGTACGGGGCAACGCCATCGACCTGCTGGGGCTGACGGACGAGGGGCTGTGGCCGGGCGGTGCCCGGTGAGCGGGCGGCTGCGGTACGGGATGCAGCTTCCCGTCCAGTCCCAGTCCGTGGTCTTCGCCGAGTCCTGGGAGGCGGACGCGGGCCCGCAGGACCTGGTCGCCGTCGCGCAGGCCGCCGAGGGCGCCGGGTTCGACTACCTCGCGGCGTGCGACCACGTCGCCATCCCGCGCCGTCTCGCCGCCGGGATGAGCACGGTCTGGTACGACCCCGTCGCCACCCTCGCCCATCTCGCCGCCGTCACCGAGCGGGTACGGCTGCTCAGCCATGTCGCGGTGGTCGGGCTGCGGCATCCGCTGGTCACGGCCAAGCAGTACGCGACCCTCGACCATCTCTCCGCGGGGCGGCTCGTCCTCGGGGTGGGGGCCGGGCACGTGCGGGAGGAGTTCGAGGCGCTCGGCGTGGACTTCGGCCGGCGCGGCGCCCTGCTGGACGAGAGCGTCGACGCCCTCAGGGCGGCGCTCGGGCCCGAGGAGTTCCCCGAGCACCACGGCAAGGCCTACGACTTCGAGGGGCTCGGGCAGCGCCCCAGGCCCGCCCAGAGCCGGGTGCCGATCTGGGTGGGCGGCTCCTCGCCGGCCGCCGTGCGCCGGGCCGCGCTCAGGGGCGACGGCTGGCTGCCTCAGGGCGACCCCCGCGAGAGGCTGCCCGCCCAGATCGACCTGCTGCGCCGGCTGCGGGCGCAGGCGGGGAACACGGACCCGTTCACCGTCAACGCCATCACCGAACCGCTGTACGTGGGCACCCCCCGCTGGGAGGTGGGCCGGCGCACGGTCAGCGGGGCACCGGAGGCGGTCGCCGAGTCGCTGAACGCCTACGCCGCACTCGGCGTGCACTTGCTCCAGGTGCGGTTCCGCTGCCGCAGCCGTACCGAACTCACCGACCAGATAGCAGCGTTCGGGGCCGAGGTGGCCCCGCGCCTGGACTGAGGAGGCCGCATGGGCAAGCTGGACGGGCGCGTCGTCATCGTCACCGGTGCGGCGCGCGGGCAGGGCGAGCAGGAGGCACGGCTGTTCACGGCGGAGGGCGCCCGGGTGGTCCTCGCCGACGTGCTGGACGACCAGGGCGAGGAACTCGCCAAGGAACTGGGCCAGTCCTACGTCCATCTCGACGTCTCGCGTGAGGAGGACTGGTCCGCCGCCGTGGCCGCCGTGCTGCGGGCGAACGGGCGGATCGACGGGCTGGTCGGCAACGCGGGCATCCTGCGCTTCAACTCCCTGGTGGACACACCCCTGGAGGAGTTCATGCAGGTCGTGCGGGTCAACCAGGTCGGCTGCTTTCTGGGGATCAAGGCCGTGGCGCCCCGGATGTCCGACGGGGGCACGATCGTCAACACGGCCTCCTACACCGCGCTGACCGGGATGGCCGCCGTCGGCGCGTACGCGGCGACCAAGCACGCGATCCTCGGGCTGACCCGGGTGGCCGCGCTGGAGCTGGCCGGGCGGCGGATCAGGGTCAACGCGATCTGCCCGGGCGCCGTCGACACCCCGATGTCCAACCCGGCCCGCCTCGACGCCGAGGCGGACCCGCGGGAGACGAGCCGGGCGCTGGACGAGCTGTACCGCAGGCTGGTGCCGCTCGGCCGGATCGGCGGCCCCGAGGAGGTGGCGCGGCTCGCCCTCTTCCTGACGTCCGACGACTCCTCGTACATCACGGGGCAGCCCTTCGTGATCGACGGAGGGTGGCTGGCGGGGGTCTCCGTCCTGTGACCTCGCCCCACTCGCGGCTGAGGGATCGTCAGCTATTGACGACCCCGGTGGGTGGTGCCAGAGTCGGCGGCAGATAAGAACTGACGATCCGTCAGATCACATGTCGCGCACTCGTGGGGACGGTGAACCTCCATGGAATTCGGGCTCTTTGTACAGGGGTACGTGGGCAAGCGGGCCGAGACCGATCCGCTCGCGGAGCACAAGGCGCTGATGGAGGAGACCGAGTACGTCATCCAGGCGGACAGGTCCGGCTTCAAGTACGCCTGGGCGTCCGAGCACCACTTCCTGGACGAGTACTCGCACCTCTCCGCCAACGACGTCTACCTCGGCTACCTCGCCCACGCCACCGAACGCATCCACCTCGGCTCCGGCATCTTCAACCCGCTCGCCCAGGTCAACCACCCGGTGAAGGTGGCCGAGAAGGTCGCCATGCTCGACCACCTCACCGAGAACCGCTTCGAGTTCGGCAGCGGACGCGGAGCCGGCTCGCACGAGATCCTCGGCTTCCTCCCCGGCATCACCGACATGAACCACACGAAGGAGATCTGGGAGGAGACCATCGCGGAGTTCCCGAAGATGTGGCTCCAGGACGAGTACCCGGGCTTCGAGGGCAAGCACTGGCAACTCCCGCCGCGCAAGGTGCTCCCCAAGCCGTACGGGCCCTCGCACCCCGCCATGTGGTACGCCGCCGGGTCGCCGCCCTCCTACGCCATGGCCGCCAGGAAGGGCCTCGGCGTGCTCGGCTTCAGCATCCAGAAGGTCTCCGACATGGAGTGGGTGCTGGAGCAGTACAAGACGGCGATCGTCGACGCCGAACCCATCGGCGACTTCGTCAACGACAACGTGATGGTGACCACCACCGCCATCTGCGCGCCCACCCACGCCGAGGCGATCCGGATCGCGATGAACGGCGCGCTGCACTACCTGCCGTCCCTCGTCTTCCGCTACCACGACACCTTCCCGCGCCCCGAGGGCTTCCCCGAATGGCCCGAGACGCTGCCCCCGTACACGGAGGAGTTCCTGGAGATCCTCATCGAGGAGGAACTGCTCATCTGCGGTGACCCGGACGAGGTGCTCGGGCAGTGCCGGCGGTGGGAGCGGGCCGGGGCCGACCAGCTCAGCTTCGGGCTGCCGGTCGGGGTGCCCAAGGAGGAGACCCTCCAGACGATCCGGCTGATCGGGGAGCACGTCATCCCGAAGATCGACACGGATCCGGTGCACCGCACGACGAGGTTCCGGCGCAGCGCCGGCGCCTGACCGCCCCGCACCCCGCGGGTGCGTCCCACGCGCCCGGACTCTTGGAGGCAAGGTTCATGCTCGATCACGTCATCAGGGGCGCGACCGTCGTGGATGGGACGGGCGCGCTGTCGTACACCGCCGACGTGGGGATACGGGACGGGCGTATCGCCACCGTGGGGAAGGTCTCCGAGGAGTCCCGGACCAGCGAGGACGCCACCG
Organism: Streptomyces sp. NPDC048664; assembly: GCF_040650555.1. NCBI lineage: Bacteria > Bacillati > Actinomycetota > Actinomycetes > Kitasatosporales > Streptomycetaceae > Streptomyces > Streptomyces sp. NPDC048664. The sequence continues at coordinate 161,617 of NZ_JBEZHK010000016.1, forward strand.
GGCTCGTCCTCGCCCCCGGATTCGTCGACCCCCACACCCACTACGACGCCCAGCTCTTCTGGGACCCGTACGCGACCCCGTCCCTCAACCACGGGGTCACCACCGTCGCCGCCGGGAACTGCGGGTTCACCCTGGCCCCGCTGAACCCCGCCCGCCCCGAGGACGCCGACTACACCCGGCGCATGATGGCCCGGGTCGAGGGCATGGCCCTGGTCGCGCTGGAGGAGGGCGCGCCCTGGACCTGGCACGGCTTCGGGGAGTACCTGGACGCCCTCGAAGGCCGGATCGCCGTCAACGCCGGCTTCATGGTGGGGCACTGCGCCCTGCGCCGGTACGTGATGGGCCCGGACGCGATCGGCGGGCAGCCGAGCGCGGAGCAACTGGCGGCCATGGTGCGGCTGCTGAAGGACGCCATGGACGCCGGCGCCTGGGGGCTGTCCACCACCCAGTCCTCCACCCACTCCGACGGGGACGGCCACCCGGTCGCCTCCCGGCACGCCCGGCCCGCCGAACTCCTCGCCCTGGCACGGGCGGTGGGCGAGCACGAGGGCACCCAGATCGAGGCGATCGTCGCGGGCTGCCTGGACCAGTTCAGCGACGCCGAGATCGACCTGCTCGCCCAGTTGAGCGCGACCGCCGGACGCCCCCTGAACTGGAACGTCCTGACCGTCGACGCGGCCGTACCGGAACGCGTGCCGCGCCAGCTGCTCGCCTCCGAGCGCGCCCGCGAGGCGGGCGGCAGGGTGGTGGCCCTCACCATGCCGATCCTCACCCCGATGAACATGTCCCTGGGCACCTTCTGCGCCCTCAACCTGATCCCCGGCTGGGGCGAGATCCTGAGCCTGCCCGTGGCCGAGCGGATCGCCCGGCTCCGCGACCCCGGGGTACGGGCCGAGATGCTGCGCCGCGCCGACTCCAGGGAGGCGGGGGTCTTCCGGCGGCTCGCCCGCTTCGAGCGGTACGTCATCGGGGACACCTACAGCCCGGCCAACGAGGGCCTGAGCGGACGGGTCGTGCGGGACATCGCCGCCGAACGCGGCCAGGACCCCTTCAGCTGCCTGGTCGAGATCTGCGCCCACGACGACCTGCGCACCGTGCTGTGGCCCATGCCCACCGACAACGACCCCGACTCCTGGGCCCTGCGGGCCGAGACCTGGCGGCACGAGGACGTCCTGCTCGGCGGCTCGGACGCCGGCGCCCACCTGGACCGCATGTGCGGCGCCCCGTACACCACCCGCTTCCTCGGGGACTGCCTGCGCGGCCGGAAGCTGGTGCCGCTGGAGAAGGCCGTGCAGATGCTGACGGACGATCCCGCGCGGCTCTTCGGACTGCGGGAACGGGGCCAGGTGCGGGAGGGCTTCCATGCGGACCTGGTGCTGTTCGACCCGCGGCGCATCGACGCCGGCCCCGCCACCCTGGTGCACGACCTGCCGGGTCGCAGCCCGCGGCTCGACTCCCGGGCGATCGGCGTACGGGCGGTCTGGGTCAACGGCACCGAGGCGATCCGGGACGACGTGGTGAGCGGCGCGGTGCCGGGCAGGGTGCTGCGCTCGGGCCGCGACACCAGGACGGTGAGCACCAAGTGAGCGAGCGGCAGAAGCTGTTCATCGGCGGCGCGTGGGTCGAGCCCGACCGGGGCCACTACGCGGTGCTCGACCCGGCGACCGAGGAGAACGTGGGCTGGGCGCCCGAGGCGTCCCGCGAGCAGGTGCAGGCGGCGGCCGCCGCGGCCCGCGAGGCGTTCGGCCCCTGGTCGCGCACGGCGCCCGAGGAGCGGGCGGCGGTCCTCGCCCGCGCCGCGGACCTCCTGCGGCGCGACCTCGTGCCCCTCGCCGACCTCGCCCGGGCGGAGAGCGGCGCCACCACCGCCACGGCGCGCGGGATGCAGGTCGGGGTCGCGGTGTCACGCTTTCGGCGCTACGCCCGCGTGGAGCCCGGGGAGCAGCCGCTGCCGCCGCAGATCAACGAGGCGGGCCCCTTCGGCCCGGCCGCCGTGCTGGGCGCGCTGGCCGTGCGGCAGCCGGTCGGCGTGGTCACCTGCATCACCTCCTACAACAACCCCTGGGCCAACCCGGCCGGCAAGGTCGCCCCCGCGCTGGCCATGGGCAACACGGTGCTGGTGAAACCCGCCCCGCAGGACCCGCTGTCCGTGTACCGCATGGCCGAGGCCCTGGCGGAGGCGGGCGCCCCGCCGGGCGTCGTGAACGTCGTCACCGGTTCCGGCCCGGACACCGGGCAGGCGGCCGTGGACTGCGCGGACGTCGACATGGTCAGCTTCACCGGCTCCACGGCCGTGGGACAGCGCATCGCCGAGGTGTGCGGCCGCTCCATGAAACGCCAGCTGATGGAGCTGGGCGGCAAGGGCGCCGCCCTCGTCTTCGACGACGCGGACGTGGACGCGGCGGTGGCGGGGGTGGGGACGACCTTCTCCTTCTACAGCGGGCAGATCTGCACCGCACCCACCCGGGTCCTGGCGCACCGGGACGTGTACGACCGTGTGGTGAGCGGGCTGGCGACGTACGCGGCGCGCCTGCCGGTGGGCGACCCGCGGGAGCGGGGCACGGTCGTCGGCCCCCTGATCTCCTCGGCGCACCGCGACCGTGTGGAGAGCTACGTCGAACTGGGCCGCAAGGAAGGCGCGCGCCTGGCCGCCGGCGGCTCCCGGCCGCCGCACGACCGGGGCTTCTACGTCGCTCCCACCGTCCTCGCGGACTGCACCCCCGACATGCGGGTGGTCCGCGAGGAGATCTTCGGTCCCGTGGTGGTCGTCCTGCCCTTCGCGGACGAGGAGGAGGCCGTCGGGCTGGCCAACGACAGCGACTACGGCCTGATCGACTACGTCTGGTCGGGCGACGTGGCCCGTGCCTTCCGTGTCGCCCGCCGGCTGCGGGCCGGCGGGGTCGGGGTGAACACGGTGGGCCGCAACATGGAGGCCCCGTTCGGCGGCTTCAAGCGCAGTGGCGTGGGCCGGGACGTCGGCTCGTACGCCCTGCACGCCTACAGCGAACTCCAGGCGATCGTCTGGCCCGGCTGAGCCCTCAGTCCAGGAGCAGCTGCGGCTTGTACAGGTCCAGCCACAGCGCCAGGTTCACCGTGCGTTCCAGTCCGCGCCGGGCCGCCAGCGTGACCTGCGGGGTGTCCCGGTAGGCGGCCCGGTGCACCGTGTCCCGGTCCAGCAGGTCGAACACCGGGTGGGAGGGGCGGGCCAGGATGTCCTTGACGTGGTCCTGGATGGCGACGGCGTACTGCGGGTCCTGCGTCGACGGATAGGGGCTCTTGACGCGGTCGTACACCGAGCGCGGGATCAGGTCGGCGCTCGCCTCCCTGAGCAGGCTCTTCTCCCTGCCGTCGAACGACTTCAGCGACCAGGGCGCGTTGTAGACGTACTCGACCAGCCGGTGGTCGCAGAACGGCACCCGCACCTCCAGCCCGGCCGCCATGCTCAGCCGGTCCTTGCGGTCCAGGAGCACCCGCACGAACCGGGTCAGGTGCAGATGGCAGATCGTGCGCATCCGGAACTCGAAGTCGCTCTCCCCGTCGAGCCGCTGGATGCCCGCGACACCGGCACGGTAGCTGTCGGCGACGAACGCCTTCAGGTCCAGGGCGGCGCCGAGCGTGGGGTTCAGGATGCCGGAGTCGCTGCCGAAGCGCTCCGCCTGCGCCATCCACGGGAAGGTCTCGCAGCGCCTGGCGTCCTCGTCGAAGAACTGGAGGTAGCCGCCGAACACCTCGTCGGCCGACTCCCCGGACAGCGCCACCGTGGAGTGCTCGCGGATCGCCCTGAACAGCAGGTAGAGCGAGGAGTCCAGGTCGCCGATGCCCACCGGCAGGTCGCGCGCCCGGATCGTCTGCGCCCGGACGTCGAGGTCGGCGAGCGCCTTCACGTCGAGGACGATGTCCTGGTGCTGGGTGCCGGAGGCCTGGGCGACGTCGTGGACGAACGGGGCGTCGGGGGTGGCGCGCAGCTCGTCGGCGACGAAGTGCTCCTCGTGGCCGACGAAGTCCACCGCGAAGCTGCGCACCCTCTCCCCGTGCTCGCCCAGCCGGCGCGCCGCCAGCGCGGTCAGCACGGAGGAGTCCAGGCCGCCCGACAGGAGCGTGCAGCGGGGGACGTCGGCGACGAGTTGGCGGCGCACGATGTCGTCGAGGAGGGAGCGGACGGTGGTGATGGTGGTGTCGCGGTCGTCGGTGTGCGGGCGGGTCTCCAGGTGCCAGTACACGCGTCGGTGCAGGCCCTGGCGGTCCAGGGTGACGACGGTGCCCGGTTCCAGTTCCCGCATGCCGTGCCAGACGGCGTGGCCGGGGTTCTTGACCATCACGAACATCTCGCGCAGCCCGTCGAGGCCGACCCGGGC